>CACYCL010000099.1 GCA_902772905.1 uncultured bacterium
TGAACGGGCATACGGCGCTGGGCTTCGACGGGACGCGCGCGCTCGTTCTCGACAGCTACACGAACCACAACGACGACGCCACCTACACCGTCTTCGTCGCGGCGCGCATTGGCGACGGCGTTGAGCCAGGCGTCAGCGACAACGGGCAGGATACGAGCCCGTATTCCATCTCGTCGATCAATAGTTCGAATTTCGACTATCAAGTGCCGGTTGGCAGCCACTTTGAACTAAAGAGCAATGCTGTTTCGTGTTACTGCGATGTGCCCGTCAGGGCGTTCAACTGTTCGGCGAAATCGAGTCTGAAGGCTGGCGACGGGCTGATCTTCGCGCACTACAACCACAACTACGGCGCCTATGCGTATCTGCAGACGTTCACGAACGGCGTGGCCGCAAATGCCTCGACGGCGAGTAATTCAGGCTCCAAAAGACCGTATCCAGCCGCGCTCGACGTCGTCTCGGTCGGTGGCCGTCTCGGGCCGAAAGGCACGTCGTACTACTACGGGTCCGCATCAAGCGGTCGTCTGTGGCGGGGCGAGGTCGGCGAGCTGATCGTATGCACCCGTCAGCCGACGGCAGATGAGCGCGCCGCGATTCTCGCCTATCTTCGCGCAAAGTGGTTCATTTCGGAGGGCGACGCGACGATGCCTGCGGCGATTGCGCAGCCGATTGTTCCTGCGCTCGACAGGAACGTGAAGATGACCGTGAGCGGCGGCGCGGAGCTGAAGAGCCTCGCCGCGACGCAGTCGCTTTCGGGCCTTGCCGTGACCGGCGACGCCACGCTCACGCGTGGCGGCATGGCCACGCCAGCATTTGACATTTCCGGCGGCCTGTTGCTGCCTTCTAGCATGACGCTGCGAATGCTCTTTGAGCCTAGTGGAAACGAAATCGTGGACATCATCACATGGTCAGGCACATTCGACGTTTCTGGCACTACGTGGAGCATCGACGCCCGGCGGCCGTCACGTTGGGCGGTAGAGCCCAAGCCGAATGCGATCCAAGTCCGCTACACCAAGCCTGGCGCATGGCTGCTTGTCAGGTAGCCCTATTGCTTTTGCACGGTGGTTATGGTAAAATCGCGGCATGAGAATCGCACATTGTCTTATGTCGGATGGGAAGTCGCTTAGCCCTGGGATTTCTCGCAGATGCTTTATCGGCGGCATTGCGTCCGCCGGTGCGTTGAGCGGATGCAGCTCGCTCGGTCTTTTCGGCGGAGACGCCCAGCTTAGGCTTGGTGTCGTGAGCGACATTCACATCACCACTCCAGAGTCAGACGCGAAATTCCGCCGTGCGCTTGCGTACTTCAGGCGCCGTGGCGCGGATGCCGTGGTTGTCTCTGGCGACCTTGCAGACTGGGGGCTTCTCAGCAGCCTCAAGAACGTCAAGGCTGCTTGGGATGCCGAAATGTCGGGCACAGGCATCGTGCCGCTATTCGTCACCGGCAACCACGACTTTGAAGGTTGGTGGTACGGCGACATGACGCTTGACATGCACGTACAGGGGTATTCGGAGGACGAGGCGCTTTTCAAGCTCGGCATGAAGAAGTGCTGGGAGGAGACGTTTGGCGAGCCTTATGCAGAGATTCGCCGGCGGACGGTCAAGGGCTTCGATTTCGTGAGTGCTGAATGGAGCGCGGCAAAGGGAGAGAGAGACGCGCAGGTTGTCGAGTGGTTCAAGGCGCATCGTGGCGAACTTGCGACCGACAGGCCGGTCTTCTTCCTTCGGCATGAACCGTTGCCGGGAACCGTGTCGAGTTCGCCCAAGGGCGGTGCCAACGCAACGTTGACGGAATGCCTGAAGGGGCTGCCGACTTGCGTGTCGCTTACAGGGCACACGCACTGGACGCTTAACGACGAGCGTTCGATATGGCAGGGCGGCGGTCTTACGGCCATTTCCATTCCGTCGATGAGCTATACCTCAATGCCGCGTGGATATGAGAACGGGTCGGGTCCACGCAAGCCGTCTTGCCGCCTTGCCATGACGAGGCTTCCGTCGCGAGACGATTTGGAGGCGGCGCAGGGCTTCTTCATAACGGTGCGTTCCGGTGTGATGGAGGTCGAGCGGCGTGATTTCGAGGAAGGCGAGGAGGCCGCGCCGCCGTGGGTCGTTCCGATTCCTTCGTCTGCCGGGCGCCCATACGCGTTTGAGGAACACGCGAAGAGCGTGCCTGTGCCGTCGTTCCCCGCTGGATCGTTCGTTAATACGTACACGACGAATGCAGACAGGCGCAATGGAACTTGGGCGATATTCATGACCCTTGATTTCCCTGCGGCTACGGCGCCTGGCGATGCGCGCGTGTACGACTACGAGGCGAGGGTTGTCACGGAAGACGGCAAGGTGGCCGCCGTAAAGCGCTTCCTGTCGCCAGGCTTCTACAAAACGCGTCGTCACGAGCCGAAGACGATGAAATTCCGCTTTGACGCCATGGACATTCCTGAGAAAGGCCGGTACCGCTTTGTTGTCGTTGCGCGCAACTGCTTTGGCGCGGAGAGCGCGCCGATCGTTTCGCGCTCCTACGAAAGCGTTCCGGGCAAAGACAAGGCCAAGCGCAGAAGTCACGGAAATTAAAGAAGATGCTTGCCTCAAGACGTAGTTTCCTGATTGGCGGCGCGGCGTTCGGCACGCTTGGCGCGTTCGGCGGCAGCCGCTTCATTTTCGCGGCGACTGGATGCAAAAAGGGCGAAAGTCCGCGGCTCAGGTTCGGGGTCGTATCAGATATCCACATCACGAGGGTCGGTGCCAACGAGAGGATGGAGGCCTTCGGCAACAACCTTACTTTCCGGCATGCGCTTGAGTGGTTCCGAGAGCAGAATGTAGACGCGGTGGTCATTGCGGGCGACATGGCGGATAGAGGGCTTGACGACTCGCTTAAGCACAAAAACGCCGGCCAGAAGACTGTCTGCCTTTTTGCTCGCGATGCGCTGGGTTCAGGCGACGTTTGCTTTACGGCCACACCCGTCAACTGCTTTGGCGCGCGTGGCAAGTTGATAGAGACGAGATACGCGTCGGCCCAATAAGGAAATAAGCACATGACACGCAGTGAATTTACGCGGAGGCGCAGTCCAGTTTCGTCGGCGGCAGTCGCGCTGTGCCTGTCGCTTTCGGCGGCGGTGTGCGATGCCGCGACGATTGAGCTTGAGTGGAAGATGCCCGACGGACGCTTTGTGCGCGAAACGCGCGATCTTCCCGAGAAGGACGGCATTTCGGTATTTGCGCTTTCGCGCGCGGAAATCGTCTCGCGTGGGGCGAAGTCCATTGCCCTAACCCCCGACTTCGCGAGGGCGAAGAAGGGCGACGACGGCTTCTGGGTCTTTTCAAGCGGAGAATACGGAACGTTCCGCTGCGACGATGGCAAGGCTGAGTGCTGCCGCTGGCAGCTCATGAGTGTCTATGGAATGAAGACGCCGGAGCGGACGTTTGCCGCGATTGTTCGCAAGCTGAAATACTATTTCACGACGCGAGTCGTTGCGGAAGGCGGTGAATACCGCATGAGCTGTGTTCTGGGCGAGGAACTTTGCCGTGCGCCATACGAAGACTTCGAGATAGAGTTTCGCAGACTCGACGGCGCAGATGCCACGATGGGCGGAATCGCCCGTGCCTACCGTTCACATCAGTTTGCACGCGGCGCGGCTAAGCCGATGCGCGAACGCGCTGCCGCGAACGCGGTGCTTAAGACGGCTGTAGACTGTCCTGAGATACGCATCCGCCATGCGTGGAAGCCGGTGCCGCCGACGGTTCTTGAGCAGACGCCAGAGGCGGAACCGCCAGTGACGCCGTATGTTACGTTCGACAGGGTGAAGGACATTGCCCACGCCCTCAAGTCGGCTGGCGTCGACAAGGCCGAGTTCTGCCTTGTCGGATGGAACATTGGCGGACACGACGGGCGCTGGCCGCAGTCGTTCCCGGCAGAGCCGCTTCTTGGCGGCGACGCGAAGCTGAAGGAGTGCATAAGGGAGGTTTTGAGCCTAGGCTATCTCATTGTCCCGCATGGCAATTACCTCGATGCCTACAGAATCGCCGATTCATGGGACGAGGAATGGCTTGCGAAAACGGCGGACGGAGGATTGCCGAAGGGAAGCGGGCTATGGGGAGGCGGCATGAGTTCGCGCATCTGTCCGCAACGCGCCTACGAGCGCTTCATGAGCCGCGACATGTGGCGCATGGGCGCGTACGGGTTCAAGGGGCTTGCCTATTTCGATGTCGTTAGCATCGTCCACGCTGACGAATGTCACGATCCACGCCATCGAATCAACCGTGCAGAGGGGGCGCGCTGGTGGGGAAAAAGCGCCGCGCTTTCCAAGCGGGTGTTTGGCGGTTTCGCGTCCGAAGGCGCATTCGACCATTTTGTCGGCAACCTCGATTCGGCGCTGTATGTCTCATTCAAAGACCCAGCGAAGAAGAACGTCGGGTTGGTTGATGGCTTGACTCCGTTCCCGCAGCTTGTCTACAATGGCGTATTCACGATGAATCCGTTCAGCCGTACCCTCAATTTCACGGCTCAGGCGCGCCATTTGCAGCTCAAGCTCATTGAATTCGGCGGAAGACCTACGTTCTACTTCTATTCAAAGTTCATGCATAACAAGAAGAGCCTTCTGGGCGACAATGACCTTGGCTGCGCGACTGACGAGGAGTTGAACCGCAGCGTCGGCTTGATAAAGGATGGCGCGGCGATATACGCGCAGCTTTCGCATCTTCAGTATGAGTTCATGCGTGAGCATGACGAGGTTGCGCCCGATGTGTGGCGCACATCGTATGAAAACAACGAAAGCGTCTACGTGAACTACAACGACCGTGCGGTGACGGTAGACGGCGTGACTATCCCTGCTGCCGGGTACCTGCTGAAGCGTTAGCCTCTTGTGTGTGACATCGGCGTGGCATTATGGTATAATTCGCGCTGATGAAAAGACTTCTGACGATTCAGGACTTGAGCTGCGTAGGCCAGTGCTCATCCACCGTCGCGCTGCCGCTTGTGAGCGCGTGTGGCGTGGAGTGTGCCGTGTTGCCGCCAGCTATTCTTTCAAATCATACCGCGCCTGGCTTCAAGGGGTGGACGTTTTGCGACTTGACGGCAGAACTTCCCAAAGTCGAGGCGAAGTGGGTTGAGCAGGGCATCGCTTTCGACGCTTTCTACACTGGCTACGTTTGCGAGAGCCACATCGATCCTATCCTTTCAATCATGTCGACGTGTGCGAAGCCTGGGGCGGTTCGCATTGTTGACCCCGCAATGGCCGACAACGGCGTTCTGTACAAGGGCTTTGCGGACGACTTTCCGTCAAAGATGGCCAGGCTGTGCGCCGGTGCGGACTACATACTGCCGAATATCACCGAGGCCGCGTTGCTTGCGGGCGACGATCCGGGCAAGACAGTCCGCACAAGGGAAGAACTGGAGTCGCTCATTTCGCGCCTGCACGAGCTTGGCGCCAAGAACGTGGTCTTGACAGGCGTTACGCAGGGACAGGACGGCCTTGGCACCGCAGTGAGCGATGGAAAGACGGTCGTATACGACTTCAACCCTCGTCTGCCGCGCTCTTCGCACGGCACGGGCGATGTGTTTGCTTCGGTTTTCGCCGGTGCGGTATTGCGCGGCAAAACGGCATCTGAGGCCGCGGCGCTCGCCGCCGACATCGTTTGCGCGGCCATAAAAGCCACCGACGCCGACCATTGGTACGGCGTCAGTTTCGAGAAGGTCATACCCGAGCTTGTTGGCGCGTTCTAGCGTACGCTATTTGCGGCGGTTGTCTATTACGCGCTTGATCTTGCCTTCGCTGCGCGGGAGCGATCCCGGCGCGACAAGGGTGATTTTCGGGCTGAGGCCGACGATTTCCTTGATGGAAGCGGCCACGCGCTTGCGTATGGTCTCCATGGCGGCGATCGTGTCGGAGAAAGCTCCTGACGTGACCTCCACCTTTATCTCGAAGCGGTCCATCGTGTCCGTTGAGGACAACTCTATCATGTAGTGCGGAGCGACTTCCGGAACCTTCATGAGGCACGCCTCGATCTGGCTCGGGAACACGTTTACGCCGTGAATGATCAGCATGTCGTCGCTCCTTGCGTGGACGCGATCCATGACGCGCATTGTGCGGCCGCAGGGGCACTGCCCGGTCTGCAGGCGCGAGAGGTCGCGTGTGCGGTAGCGGACCATCGGCGTTCCGCGGCGGTCCAGCGTGGTGAACACAAGCTCGCCCTCTTCGCCGTCCGGCAGAACCTCAAGAGTGTCGGGATCGATGATTTCCGGGTAGAAGTGGTCTTCCCAGACGTGAAGCCCGTGGCAGTGCGGACAGTTCCCCGCGACGCCCGGCCCGGCGATCTCAGTAAGCCCGTAGATGTCGTGCGCAATGATGCCCGATATCTGCTCTATCCTGCTGCGAATCTCGTCCGTCCACGGCTCTGCGCCAAACACGCCGTGCTTGAGCTTGGTGTCGCGGCGGAAGTCGATGCCCATCTTCTCGGCCACAGTGGCCAGATGCAGAAAGTAGCTGGGTGTGCAGCAGATTGTCGTGACACCAAGGTCTTTCATTAGCATTATCTGCTTCTCTGTGTTGCCTGCGCTGGTTGGGAGGACGGCGCAGCCGAGCTTTTCGGCTCCGTAGTGCGCGCCGAGTCCACCGGTGAACAGCCCGTAGCCATACGATACCTGTACAACGTCGTCGCGCGTTATGCCGTACATGGCCATGCAGCGCGCAACGCCGTCAGTCCAGATGGCGACATCCCCTGCCGTTTGAGGAATGCAGATGGGCTTGCCGGTCGTGCCCGATGAGCAGTGGAAGCGGTTGATTTCGCTTATCGGCGCGGCGGTGAGGCCGTATGGATATTCGTCTCGAAGATCCGTCTTTTTCATGAACGGGAACTTGGCGAGGTCGGCGAGCGTCACGAGATCGCGCGGTTTCACGCCTTTCTCGTCGCAGCGGCGGCGGAAAAGCGCCACGTGCTCATATTCATACGGTATAAGCTCCTGCAACTTTGCGAGCTGCATCTTGCGCAGCTCGTCCACGGGCATGAAGTCTGGCTTAGAGATTGGATTCATTGGATTTGAAATTGAATGTTGAGAACAGTTGATGAGTGGGAACGAGGCGATGTCCTTGCAGGCTATTCGCAAAATCGGTCGTCGATGGCGTTGAGCAGCGCCTTCATCTGCCCGTCAGTGCCAATTGTTATGCGCAGGCGATCGCCTGTCTTAGGGCCGGGGAAATAGCGGACGAATATGTTTTTTGACCTAAGCCACGCGAACAAATCGGCGGCGTTTTCCCTGGCCGGTGGACGCGCAAACACGAAATTGGACTCGCTTGGCATTACGTTCCACCCTCGTTTTTCGAGCGCCGTTACGAAGCGTGCGCGCGTACGCACAACCTTGGCTACGTTTGTGCGCATCCACGCTTGGTCTTTCACGGCCGCCAAGGCCACGGCCTGGGCCACTGCGTCGACGTTGTACGAGTCCTTGACCTTGTACATGGCGTCAATCAGATTCTTCGGGCCGACGCAGTAGCCGACGCGCAGACCTGCGAGCGAGTAGCTTTTGGAGAAGGTGCGCATTACGATTATGTTGCGGTTCGTGGGCGCGACGGCGAGAGACATGCAGTTTGCGCGGGCAAAATCGGCGTATGCCTCGTCTACGACGAGGACGCCGCGGAATCTCTTGGCGAACGCGGCGATTTCAGATGGTTCGCGGAATTCGCCAGTCGGGGCATTTGGGTTGGTGAGGAGAAAGAGCGAAGTCTTCGGCGCGATTCGCGTCGAGAGGTTCTTTGCGCCGATCCACTTGACGTCTCTTATGGCCGCAAGGGTCTTGTATAGCGAGTAGCTGGGATCGAGCGAACCGATGGACTCGTCGTCTTCCACAAAGGCACGAGCGGCGATAGACAGCACCTCGTCGGAGCCGTTGCCTATGAACACGCAGTCGGGATCGGCGTCATTGAGTTTTGCAAGGGCGTCGCGCAGGGCGCAGAACGAGGGGTCTGGATAGCGGCGGAGGAGGTCGAGGCTGAAGTGTTTCAGCACACCAGCGCATGCTGGCGATGGTGGATACGGATTTTCGTTTGTGTTGAGCTTTACGACGCCGCGCGCCCTCGGCTGCTCGCCGGGGACGTAAGCCTCCAGTTTTCTGACGTGTCTGGCAATCATAATGTTCCCACGGCCGCAAAGCCGCCTCCTTCACTTGCGCGTATATTATAATAAAAAACATCGCCTGAGTGCAACTGCCAAATTGCCGCCACACAGGCTGCCACACAGTCTGCGCCGAATTTGGTATAATACCGCTGTATGAAGCTTATAGAAGAACTTAAGGCACGTGGTCTCGTCGAGGCGCTGACCGATCCGTCAATCGAACAGGCCCTTGAAAAGCCCATGACGGTATATTGCGGCTTTGATCCGTCTGCGCGCTCGCTGCAGGCAGGCAATCTCGTTTCCATAGTCGTCCTGAGGCGTTTTCAGCAGGCTGGGCACAAGGTCATTGCCCTCGTCGGCGGTGCCACTGGACTAATTGGCGACCCTAGCGGCAAGTCCGCCGAGCGCAACATGCTTACTGTCGAACAGGTGGCCGAGAACAAGAAGGGCATTCGTGAGAACCTTTCACGCATACTCGACTTCGATGGCCCCAACGCAGCCGTCATGGTTGACAACTACGACTGGTACAGGGGTACGAGCGCCATTGAATTTCTGCGCGACATCGCAATCAACTTCCGTGTGCCGCAGATGCTTGCCAAGGAAAGCGTGAAGAAGCGCCTTGAGGCAAGCGAGGGCGCGCTCACGTTCACAGAGTTCAGCTATCAGATTCTTCAGGGCAACGACTTCCTGCATCTTTTCGACAACTACGGCTGCCAGATGGAAGTCGGAGGGGCGGATCAGTGGGGCAACATTACGGCTGGCACGGATCTCGTGCGCAAGATGCGCGGCAAGTCCGCCTATGGCCTCACGTTTCCGCTTCTGCTCGATTCGTCCGGCAAGAAGTTCGGCAAGAGCGAGGGCAATGCGCTTTTCCTGAATGGAGAGATGACGCCCGTGTTCGACTGGTATCAATACTTCCTCAGGACTCCGGATGCGGACGTGATACGCTACCTCAAGGTGTTCTCCATGCGTTCTCTGGACGAAATAGCCGCTCTTGAGGCAGATATGAAGGCGCATCCAGAGGCTCGCATCCCGCAGAGGGCGCTAGCCGAGGAGCTTACGCGCCTTGTGCACGGCGAGGAGGGGCTCAGAAAGGCGCAGGAGGCCACCGACGCGCTGTACGCCAAGAAGACGGCGGCTGATGTCGCAAAGGCGGCGGACGTGCCGAGCGCAGAGGTTGCGCTTGAGGTTTGCGTCGGCAAGCCTGTGTTTGCAGTTGCCGCCGCGGCTGGCATGTTCAAGTCGAACGGCGAGGCGCGCAGGATGGCGCAGCAGGGCGGGCTCTCGCTCAACGACTCCAAGGTCGACGCAAACCGCGTGTTCGCGGAGGGCGACGTGGTCGATGGCGTCGCCGTGCTTCGCTCGGGCAAGAAGAACTACTTCGTGCTGAAGTTCCGGTGAAGACGATCGAGCGATACGTGTTCGGCTCGTTCCTGTCGAGCTTTATGCTCGCGTTTCTCGTGCTGTCGTTTGTGCTTACGATCAGCCTGATGGTGCAGATCGTGGGCTACATAATGGACGGAGTGCCGATGTCGCTCGTGGGCGAGTTCTGCGCCGTGTCGCTGCCCGAGACGCTGCAGTGGTCGATGCCGCTGGCGCTGCTGGTGAGCTCGGTGCTTGTGTTCTCGCGGATGTCCGCCGACAGCGAGATAGCCGCGATGCGCGCGTGCGGGGTGAACATCGTGTCGGTCGTGAAGTACCCGGTGATGTTCGCTGCGCTGTGCACTCTTCTCGGATTCTGGGTGAACAACGAGATAGTGCCGCGAGGTCACGAAGTGCGGCGCACGCTCGCCACCCGCGTTTCGGTGGAGACGGGACTTAGCGTGCTTGAGCCAGGGCGAATCATAGACGACTTCCCGAAGACGAAGATATACTTCAGCCGCAAAGAGGGAAACTGGCTGCACGACCTTGTCGTCATGGACTTCTCGAACCCGAAGGTTGACCGCATGATCACCGCCGACAAGGCGCTGGTCACCCAGAACGGCGCCGACATCAACCTTGAGCTGTACCACATGACCGTTGACCCCGTGGACGCGGAGCACAAGACGATGGCGAGGGCGAACCGCATAGTCCACACGCTGAAGAACGCGATAAGGAAGACGCACTACTTCAAGCGCACAAAGGACTTCAGGTTCCGCGAGCTCCTGGGCAAGATACGCGAGTGCCGCGAGCTTGCGGCGAAATCGGAGGATGCCACCAGGCGCACGTTCATCCTGCGCGAGCTGAGCAGCCTTAAGGTAGAGCTGAACAAGCGGCTCGTGTTCGCCATGGCGTCGTTTTGCTTCGTGCTCGTTGGCATTCCGCTGGGCATACGCTCGCAGCGCCGCGAATCGACGATTGGCATGGCAATATCGCTTGCCGTCTCGCTGGGATATTATGTGGTCGTCATGCTAATGCTGTCATGCGAAGACAAGTACATGGTGTACCCGTGGCTGCTGGGCTGGCTGCCGGTAGTGGCCTGCCTGCTGCTCGCAGGCTGGCAGATGAGGAAGCACCTGTAGTGGGCAGGCATTCAAGGCAAAGGAAGGCAATTATGGCTAAGATACATCCAACAGCGATAGTCGAAGACGGAGCAACCCTCGGAGAGGATGTCGAGATCGGTCCGTACGCGCATATAGGGCGCTACGTGCGCCTAGGCAACGGCACGACGGTCGGGCATGGCGCGATTGTCGATGGCCACACCACAATAGGCGAGCGATGCCAGATATTCCCATACGCTTGCGTCGGGATGAAGACGCAGGACCTCAAGTACAAGGAGGGATCAACAAGCTATGTCGAAATCGGCGACCGCACGGTCATACGCGAGTTTGCGACAGTGCACCTCGGGACGGCGGACGGTGAGAAGACGACAATCGGGTCGGACTGCCTTTTCATGTGCTACTGCCACGCGGCGCATGGCGTCATCCTCGGCAACCACGTGATATGCTCCAACTCCGTGCAGCTTGCGGGCGACGTTCACCTTCAGGACTGGGTGATAGTCGGCGGATGCTCGGCGTCGCATCAGTTCTGCACGGTTGGCAGGCACTCGATGGTCGGCGGCATGTGCAAGATCAGGCAGGACGTTCCGCCGTATATGCTGAGCGACATGGACAGCGGCAGCATGAAGGTGTTTGGCCCGAACGTCGTAGGCCTGACGAGGCGCGGCTTCTCGAAGGACGTCATACAGGCGCTCAAGGAGGCGTATCGGTTCCTGTACCGCGATGGACTAAACCGCACCCAGGCCCTCGAGCGTGTCGAGAACGACATTGAGCAGTTCGACGAAATCAAGGAGCTGGTTGCGTTCTACCGCAATTCCACCCGTGGCGTCTGCTGAGAGTGGAGATGGCGGAATGAAAGACTGCCGGGAAGAGTGGTTCGATGCTGAACGGAAGGTGGCCGTGACGTTTGCAGACGTTACGTCCGCCGCGCAGGCGCTCGCTCGCGGACACCTTTGCGGCCCGACCAGCGCGTACTTTCTTGCGAAGGCGCTTGCCGCCGCGGCGCTCCTCGGCGCGGAGGTGTCGGAAAAGGACGAAGTGGTGTCGGTGCAGATGAAGTGCAAGGGGCCGCTTGGCGGCTTCAACGTCGAATGCACGGCCGCTGGCACGCTTCGCGGCTACACCGAGAAGAAGATCCTGGACGATTTTGACGGCATGGGGAAGCCAGATTCAAAGAAGGTCGTCGGCGAGCGTCGCGTACAGGTTACGCGTTCGGTGCCGGGCAGGATCATATCGCAGGGCATCTCCACTTCGCTTGACGGCTATCTCGCTGGCTCGCTTCAGCGAAAGGCCGTGATGCACCTTGAGGCGGCGGTAAGCGACGACGTTGAGATACTGGAGGCGCGCGGCGTAATGATAGAGGAAATGCCCGACGCATCGCACACCGGTGTGCTAGGCGCATCATTCAAGTCGCTTGCCGTTGCGCAGCGCAACATCCTCAGGCAGCTTGGCCTGGAACGCGCCGAACTGCGCCGTTCGACTCCGCTTTCATTTGCGTGCAGGTGTTCAAGCGAGAAGGCGGCGGCAATCATCGCCGCGCTTCCGCCAGCTGAGCGCGAGGCGCTTCCTCCGGTCGTAGACGTCACATGCCATATGTGCGGGCGCACATGTTCAATTGCACGTGATTCTGTCTGAAATGGTATAATTCAAGGCAATATGTCAGAAGAATGCACTCATGATTGCTCCTCTTGCGGAAAGGACTGCGGACAACGCAAGGGCAAGTTCGATTTCGCCGCAAAGCTGAATGGCGCGTCCAAGGTTGGCAGGGTCATAGCCGTTGCGAGCGGAAAGGGTGGCGTAGGCAAGAGTTTCGTAACCACGATGCTTGCCGTTGAGGCCGTGCGCAAAGGACTTAAGGTCGGCATCCTTGACGCGGACATAACCGGTCCGTCCATTCCGAAGGGCTTCGGCCTTGCAGGTGGCAGCTACCAGGGCGAGCATGGCATCGAGCCTGCCGTGACGACTTCGGGAATACGCGTAATCTCGCTCAACATGCTCGTTGAGGATCCCTCCGACCCTGTGGTATGGCGCGGCCCGGTGATTGCCGGCGCGGTCAAGCAGTTCTGGACGGATGTTCACTGGGGCGAGCTGGACGTCATGTTCGTGGACATGCCGCCGGGCACTGGCGATGTTCCGCTTACTGTGTTCCAGTCGCTTCCCGTCGACGGCGCGGTCGTCGTGACGACGCCGCAGGACCTTGTCGAGATGATAGTGGCGAAGTCCGTGAAAATGGCCGGCATGATGCACAAGCCGGTGCTTGGGCTTGTCGAGAACATGAGCTACATGAAGTGTCCGCACTGTGAAAAGAGAATCAGCGTGTTCGGCGAGTCGAAGGCCGAGGAGCTGGCGCGTCGTTTCTCGATACCCGAGACGCTGCGCCTGCCCATAGACCCGTCGTTCTCGGCGGCGATTGACGTAGGCGCGGCAGAGACAGTTGAAGTTCCGGGATTCGCGGAGTTCGCCGGCAAGATACTCGGCGACTAGCCGAAAGCAAGGCTGGAGGGGCCATGTCATACATAAAGATATGCCAGGAGAAGATTTCCGACCGCAAGGCCGCGAAGGCCCTTTGTCCGTTCGGTGCTATAGCTGAGAACGCGGCAGGAGAACTCGAGATCGGCGCGGGCTGCAGAATGTGCCGCGTCTGCATTCGCAAGGGCGGCGGGGTGTTTGAGTTCGTGGACGACTCGGCTCCGGGCGTTGACAAGTCGAAGTGGCGTGGCGTAGCGGTAGTTGCCGAGACCGATCCGGATGGAGCGCTTCATCCAGTGGGGCTGGAGCTGCTTGGCAAGGCGCGCGAGCTTGCCGCCAAGATAGGCCATCCTGTGCAGGCCGTGGTCATCGGTTCGTACGCTGGCGATGCAGTCGAAAAGCTTCTTGATTACGGCGCCGACGAAGTGTACGTCTACGAAGACCCGGCGTTTAGGCACTTCAGGATCGAGCCGTACGCGAATGCGCTTGAGGACTTCATAGAGGCGGTGCATCCGTCGTCCGTGCTTGTAGGCGGCACGGTGAACGGGCGTTCTCTGGCTCCGCGTGTTGCCGCTCGTTTCCGCACCGGTCTCACGGCGGACTGCACCGTTCTCGACATGTCGCCCACGACCGACCTGGACCAGATACGCCCTGCATATGGTGGCAACATCATGGCGCACATCAATACTCCGAGGCACCGGCCTCAGTTCGCCACGGTGCGCTACAAGGTGTTCGCCGCCCCGCTTAAGGGCGAGGCGCACGGGCGGGTTGTAAGGAGGTCGCTTGCCGCCGATCGCCTTCTGTCCAAGATAGAGGTCCTGTCACGTGTGCCCAAGAGCGCAGAGAAGAGCATTGAGGAAGCCGAGGTGCTCGTCGTGTGCGGGCGCGGCGTGAAGCGCCCGGAGGACATCGTGATGCTGCGCGAGCTGGCGGAGATGCTTGGCGGAGAGGTTGCATCGACGCGTGCGGTAGTTGAGGCAGGCTGGCTGGACGCAAAGCGGCAGATAGGGCTTTCCGGCCGCACGGTGAAGCCGAAGCTGATCATCACGTGTGGCGTGTCTGGCGCAATACAGTTTGTGGCCGGCATGAGCGGCGCGGAGACGATTGTCGCAATAAACTCCGATCCGAAGGCGTCGATATTCAAGGTTGCGCATGTCGGCCTTGTGGGAGACCTGTACACGATCGTTCCGGAACTCATAGCCAGAATCAAGGCGAACAAGGAGGCGAAATGAGCTACAAGCGTTTTGACGACGGCGATCTCGCCTCTCTTAAGGGCATTTGCGGCGAAGAGCGCGTGACCGCGCGCGACGCCATCGGCGATGACTTCTGCCACGACGAACTTGGCGGCGCGTTCGCGCGCCCTGACGCGAGAGTGCAGGTGCTGTCGGTGGACGAGATATCGAGGGTCATGCGCTATGCACATTCGAATGGCATTCCAGTGACGGTGCGCGGCAGCGGCACGGGGCTTGTTGGCGGGGCGGTTCCCCTGGAAGGCGGCATCCTTCTCGACACGAGTGGCATGACGAACGTCATCGAGCTTGACGAGGAGAACATGACGCTCACGGTGGAGCCGGGCGTGTTGCTCATGGATGTTGCGAAGTACGTTGAGGAGCGAGGATTCTTCTATCCGCCTGATCCAGGCGAGAAGACGGCGACGATAGGCGGGAACATCTCGACGAACGCGGGCGGCATGCGCGCGGTCAAGTACGGCGTCACTCGCGACTATGTTCGCGCCCTCACGGTTGTACTGCCAAACGGCGACGTGGTTGAACTTGGCGGCAAGATAGCGAAGAACTCGTCGGGCTATTCGCTCAAGGACCTGGTCGTGGGATCGGAGGGAACGCTTGGCGTCGTTGCTCGCGCCACGCTGCGCCTGCTTCCTCTTCCGAAGGCCAGGATATCGCTATTGGTGCCGTTCCCTGACCTTGCGGCGGCGATTCGCACCGTTCCAGAAGTTATTCGTGCGGCGAGCGTGCCGACGGCTGTCGAGTTCATGGAACGCGAGGTGATATTGGCGGCGGAGAAATTCCAGGCGCGCAAGTTCCCCGACAGCTCTGCCGATGCGTATCTTCTGCTCACGTTTGACGGCGCGAGCCGTGAGGAAGTTGACCTCGCGTGGAACGCCGCCGCGAAGACGTGCCTGGAGAACGGAGCGAAAGACGTGTTCATATCCGACACCCCTGAGAGAAACGAGTCCATCTGGTCTGCGCGAGGGGCGTTTCTTGAGGCCATAAAGGCGTCCACGACCGACATGGACGAGTGCGACGTGGTGGTGCCGCGAGCGCACGTTGCTGAATTCGTGCTGTTCTCGCACGCGCTCCAGAAGCGGCGTGGCGTCCGGATACGGTCGTTCGGACATGCGGGCGACGGCAACCTGCACATCTACGTGCTGCGCGACGACCTTGGCGACGCCGAATGGAAAGAGCGTCTATCGATTGTGTTCGAAGACCTCTACGCGAAGGCGCGCGAACTGGGCGGGCAGGTCAGCGGAGAGCATGGCATAGGCAGCGCGAAACGCGCGTACCTAGCCGAGTCGCTTGCGCCGGAGGTCCGTGCGCTCATGCGTGGCATCAAGGCGGCGTTTGATCCGAAGAACATACTGAACCCGGGCAAGGTCGTTGCGCCGGCGTGATGTTTCTGCACATGGCTGAGAGGCGTACGAATGGCGTGGGGATGGGCGTGATGCTGCGCCACGTCTTCACGGTGGGCGGGCTCACGGCCTTTTCGCGCCTTCTTGGATTCGCTCGCGAGATGATGCAGTCTCGTCTGATCGGCGCAGGCGTCGAACAGTCGGCATTCACTCTGGCGTTTGCAATACCAAACATGGCGCGCAAGCTCTTCGGAGAGGGTGCGCTTACGGCGGCGTTCGTGCCTGTGTTCAAGGGCGAGGTCGAGCATGGGGAGGTGGACTCGGCGAGGCGGCTCGCCTCCGCCGTGCTGACGATGGTAATGATGATGCTCGGCGCGACGGCAGTGCTGGCAGTGTGCGCTCTTGTGGCGTTTCTTGGCCTTGGCCCGGAGCTGTCGTATCGCGCGTCGCTCACTACGAGGCTTGTGGCGGTGCTGTTCCCTTACATGGTGTTCATATGCGGCGCGGCATTCGGAATGGGTGTGCTGAATGCGCTTGGGCGCTTTGTGGAAGGCGCGTTCATGCCAGCCTTTCTGAACATCGTCTGGATTGCGGCGCTTGGTGGGCTGTGCTTCTTTCCGGGTCTTCCGGTGTCGGTGCGGGTCACCGTCGTCTGCTGCGCCATTCTGGCGGGCGGTCTCGCCCAGATGTTGTTTTTGTTCCACTGCATGCGCAGGCGAGGCTACGGTTGGCGTCCGCGTCTGCCGGACTTCCGCGACGGAAAGTTCCGCCTTGTCTGGCGCAACACGGCCATAGCGGCGCTCGGCGGTGGCGCAGTGCAGGTAAACTACATGTTGGACCAGGTCCTCGGGCAGATTGCGGCACCATGGGCGGCGGGCGTCATCGGCTATGCAGAGCGGTTGATGGATCTTCCCCTCGGCGTTGTGGGAGTGGCGTTCGGCACTGTGCTCCTGCCCACATTCGCGGGTCATTTCGCAAGAGGCGACGCAGCAGGGGCGCGTAAGGCGCTGAAAATGTCTGTGTTGCAGTCGCTTGCGGTGATGCTGCCTGCGTCGATTGTGACTGTGCTTGGGGCGAAGTGGATAGTCTGGTTTGTGTACGAGGGACGAGCGTTTGACGCCATGGCGACATTGCGAGTCTCGCGTGCGCTTGCGATATATGGTGTTGGGCTGTGCTTTTTTGCGGTACACAAGTGCCTGGTGCCATACTTTCAGGCGCAGAACGACATGAAGACGCCATTGCGCGTGACTGTTCAGACGGTGTGCCTTAATGCAGCATTGAACGTGCTTGCTGTCTGGCTGCTGCCTGTCGAGTGGCGACACGTTGGACTCGCCGCTTCAACCTCGTTCTGCGCCCTTGTCGGCTGCCTGCTGCTCGTGAGACGAGTCAAGGCATAGCTTTGCCTGGATGCGGGAGCGGAAACGGATCGCGCCCCGCCGGTCCTCAATCGGCATACTCCGCAGCGGAAGAAACGCCCCAGCCGAAATATGGTATAATTTCACGCATGAGAAGCGACTTGAATGAACTGAATGCGCTAGGCAGGCGAGCGGACGTTCCGACGAAGTACGATCCGTCAGTGCTGGAGGCGTTCTCGAATCGTCACTGCGACCGTGACTACTGGGTCACGTTCACAGCTCCGGAGTTTACCACGCTGTGCCCCAAGACCGGTCAGCCCGACTTCGCCACGCTGACAATACGGTACATCCCAAACAGGAAGCTTGTGGAATCCAAGTCGCTTAAGCTGTACCTCTTCGGTTTCCGCAACAACGGCGACTTCCACGAAGATGTCGTGAACATCATCTACGACGACCTGACAAGGCTCTTGAAGCCAAAGTACATGGAGGTCATCGGCAAGTTCGCTCCGCGAGGCGGCATATCTATAGATCCATTCGTCAATGGCGGCACCGGGGCCAAGTACAGGTCGCTCGCAGAAAAACGCTTTGCCGAATGGCACGGCGCAAGGGGCTGAACGCGTCGTCATGCGCCTCTGGGGGATAACGGGAACTAACGGCAAGACCACGACAACCTGGATCGCCGCCGAGTTCATGAACGCATGTGAAGGCCGACGCGCCGGACACATCACTACAGTGGAGGTGTTCGATGGCGCGCGGCGCTTCTACACGGGGTACACGACGCCGCCGCTCGCCAAGCTCAAGGATATATACGCTTCAATGGAGGCGAACGGCTGCACCGACTGCGTGATGGAGGTGTCGAGCCACGCCATACATCAGAACCGCGTCGGATTCGGCGAAGTCTCCACGTTCTCTGGCGGCGCGTTCACAAACCTGTCGGAAGACCACCTCGACTACCACAAGACGATGGATGAGTACTTCCGCGTAAAGCTGTCGTTCGCCGAGCGAATAGCAGAATGCGGGCTGCGCGCACGTGGCTGGGAGGGTGGAGTGCCGGCATCCGCTGGCCGTCGGGACTTTCCGGTGTATGTCGTCTGCACCGATGGCGGCTACGGCGAGAATATGCTTGCTGCGTGCGGACGGCTGCCGCTCAACGTAATCCCAGTCTCGTGCAAAACGCCGCGCTACGATCTTTCGGAGTTGAAACTGGCAGGCGACTACAACAGGTCGAACGTGCTCGTTGCTGCTGCGATTGCCGAGGCGGCGGGAGTGCCGCGTGACGTCGTACAGAAGACGATCCCGAAGCTTGAGCCGCGCTGGGGACGTCTTGAGCGCATCGACAATCCGATGGTGAAGGCGGAGGTGTACGTTGACTTCGCCCATACGCCGGATGGATTGGAGAAGGTACTTGCGGCGGTTCGCGGCGAGATGAAGCGGCGCGGGATGACGGGCTCGCTCTGGGTTGTGTTCGGTGCAGGCGGCGACCGCGATCCGATGAAGCGTCCGCTAATGGGCAGTGCATGTGCTCGTGGAGCAGACAGGCTTGTTGTCACGAGCGACAATCCGCGAAGCGAGAGCCCAATGTCGATCATCAGTCAAATACTGGCCGGCATAGAAGGGGAGAACGGGGCGGTAATGGTCGAGCCAGACCGCGCCAAGGCCATAGCGTATGCCATCGGCAGCGCGGGAGTCGGCGATGTCGTTGTAATCGCCGGCAAGGGGCATGAGACCACGCAGGAAATCGCAGGCGTGAAACACCCGTTCGACGACCGCGACGTCGTCCGAAGATTCCGTAGTGACATGATTAAATGGGCATGATATGAAAACGATGTTTGCTGTTGCGCCTGGCATTTCAGCAGGCTCAAAGACGATGTTGCTTGTCGCAACGAGTTCGCCCACGCCGGCATATCAGGCCATAGACGAGTTCGACGCACTTCCGTCTACACCAACCAGTGCTCGCCATTCATAGGGCGGTTTCACGATATGCTATAATACGTGCGGTGAACATACACGTGATAATAGGTGAAGACGACTATCTTGTTGGCGAAACGGCGAACAAGATAGTCGGAGACGGCGTCGGGCTTGAGACAATCGACTCGCTCAATTCGACGAACGCCGACCTTCAGCTCGCCGACCTGGTAAAAGCGGACGAGAGCGTCTCGACGCCGCCGTTCCTTGATCCACGCAAGGTTACGTGGTGGAAAAACGTTCATTTCCTCCCTGGCGGAAAATCGTCTGAAGCGGTCAAGGAAGCGCTTGAGAGATTTGCCGCCAAGCTTGCCGCCGCGAAATTGCCTGAGAACCAGCACTTCATCCTGTCGGGTCCTAGGCTTCTGAAGACGTCCATATTCGCAAAGAGCCTTGCGGGCGCGGCGGAGATCGTGACGTTTGCCGCAGAGAAGCCGTGGGAAGCCGCAAGGAGTGCCGTTGTGCGCGCAATTGACGTGGCAGGCGAGATCGGGCTTAAGTTTGAACCGGGCGCGGCTGAGAAGTTCGTGTCGATAGTGGGAACGGACGCTAGATCGATAAACAGCGAAATAGGCAAGCTGCGCGACTATCTCGGCGCCGGAGCGAAGAAGATTGCAGCGGCGGATGTTGAAGACATTTCCTCGCCGGGCGCAAATGTAGAGCCAGAGCTCTGGAACGTCACCGACGCGATTGGTCGCCGCGACATTGCAGCCGCGCTTGCAGCCATGCGAAAATTCGAGCTGGAGAGCGGCTTTGACGTGTTCATGAGCACGGTGATCGAGAAGTTCTTCCGTCAGTTGTTCGACATCGCGTGTGGACGCGTAGATGGCATGAATCCGTATACAGTCAACAAGAACCGAGCGTTCCTCAAGAATTGGACACCAGCCGAGCTTCGCGCTGCGCGCGCCCGGTTCCTGATGCTGCGCGAGAAGGTGGTTTCAGGCACTGCCAGCGGCGACGTGCTTGTGGTTACGACGCTCGTGAGGGCGATGCGGAGGGCGAGGCGATGAGCCACGAGGTTTTCAATCTCAAGCAGGCCGCAGAGCATGTGCACCTCGCCCCAAACGAACTCAAGCACGCCGCGCAGCGCGGCGAGATAGAGGCTACGGAACGCGGCGACGACTGGTATTTCGAGCATCGTGCGCTCGACGAATGGGCGCAGAGGAACCTCCTGGCCGCAAGCGCGCGCGACCTTGCCGCACAACACCGAGCCATGGCGGAGGCTCGTCGCCGTCTCGACAAGGCGGATTGGGGCGTGGCGGGGTTGTTCAGCCCCGAGACGATTGACCTCGCAGTGCAGGCAAAGGCAAAGGCCGGCATCCTGCGCGACATGACCGACCTTGCCGACCGAGGCGGGAAAGTGTACGATGTCGATGGCCTCTTCAAGGAGCTTGTTGCCCGCGAGGCGGCCGCTTCAACTGCCATTGGCGAGGGCGTTGCGCTGCTTCACCCCCGGTTCCACGATCCGTACATGTTCGAGGAGAGCTTCATAGCGTACGGACGCAGCGACCGACCGGTGTTCTTCGGCGCGCCTGACGGAGAGGGAACGCGGCACTTCTTTCTGATCTGCTCCACGGACCACCGTGCTCACCTGCACATTCTTGCGAGGTTGGCTGTTCTTGCGCACGGAACGAATCTTGTGGAGCGGCTTGTCGCCGCAGAGGACGCGACAGGCGTCCTGGCGGCGATAAGGGAATGTGAAGAGGAGTTTAGGGTATGAGGAAATTCGTGTTCTTCGACTTGGACGGCACCCTTGCCGACACAGACCCGGACATTCGCCGCGCATGGAAAGCCGCACTGCGCGACCTTGGGCTGGAGTGCCCCGATTTCGACAGAAAGTTTGTGGCTGGCCCGCCTATAGACGAAATGGCGCGCGCGCTTTTCCCGGAGAAGTTCACGCAAGAGCTGGCGGACGGCATACGGCGGCAATTTGCGGAGCATTATGACGGAGACGGTTTTCCAGAGACGCATGAGTATCCTGGCGTGCTGGACGAAGTACGTAGGCTGAAGGAGAGTGGATGCACAGTTGCAATCGTCACGAACAAACGGTATGCCGGAGCAACGGCCATGGCGCGGCATTTTGGGTGGAGGCGCGTGTTTGACGACGTGTATTCCGGAGACATGTTTGTTGATCCGCTGGTAGCGGCGCACTATGGCGTTGAGCCTGGGCGCAAGATGCGCAAGCCCGAGATGCTGAGTGTAGTGATGAGGCTCTACGGAGCCAGACCGTGCGAAAGTGCGCTAGTAGGTGATACGGCGAACGATTTCGAGGCGGCGGCGGAAAACGGAGTGCTCTCTGTCGGTGTGGAATGGGGCTATGGCACACGTGAAGAGTTGGCGCAGGCGGATGTAGTCTGCCGTGCGCCCGTTGACATGGCGGAGTGCCTTTTACATGGCACCACTCCTAAAGCCTGACTGGTGTGTTACTGCGCATTTGCTGCGCGTTCCACCAGCCGCTTGCCGAGCGCATGCGCGTTGGCAAGGTCTATCGGAAACTGCGCATCGCGGTGTGCGCGCTTCTCTTCTTCGCTGAAAAGCGTGATGTCGTAGCGCGAATAGTCCGCAAATTGGTATGTGTTGCACGCATAGAGCGTTTCGGATGCACCAAATACAGTCGCCAGAGTGTCAGTGTTGGCCTGGAGAAATGTCGGGTAGTTCCAGTCCTTCATCATGGCCTCCGGGCAGTTCATCGTGAAGATGTTTGCCGTTTCGATTACCTTGTTACGGCATACGAGCGGCTGCCCGTTCTCGTAATGATAGCTGTAAACGGGGAATGCGAGGCGTTCGAGGAACGAGCGGTAGACGCCTGTCGGATAATGCTCGTCCTTCCTTTCATTGGCCTCTTCCCCTGCATTATACCAAATCGCCGGATTGTGCTCAATGCGCAGCATTCGATGATTTGGTATAATGCGCATCAGGGAGGAAAAGTCGGCGGGCAATGAAATACGCGATTATGAGTGATGCGCACGCTAATCCGGCGGCGCTTGACACAGCGCTGGCGGATGCGCGGAGCAATGGCTGCGGCAAGTACATCTTTCTCGGCGACATGACGGGCTATGGATACGACGCAAAGTCGGTTGTGGAAAGATGCATGAGCGACTTTGATGTTGTGCTGCTTGGCAATCACGATGCGGTTTGCACTGGTCTTGACGCTGGAATAAACGTCATGCTGAACCACAACTACGATATCGATCGCGAGCAACGTGATTCCCTGTCAGAGAAGGAAGTGGCATGGATCAAGGAACGGCAGTGCATGTATAGTGCGAATGGATTCGCGTGTGTCCATGGCGACATCATCGCTCCACGCGAATGGGGCTACATTCTTGACGCCAATGATGCCGCTCGTAACTTCTTTAGGCTCGCGGAGCGGATCCTGTTTTGCGGGCACAGCCATCATGCGGCCGTGTGGAACCTGACGAAGGCTGATTTGATATGCGTCAGGTCCGAGAGACGCCTTTCGCGTCCAGCGGTAAGAATGGAGTCTGTCAGTATCAAGGTTGGCGACGGCGGCAAGTACATAGTCAATGTCGGCAGTGTCGGGTATCCGCGCAGCGACTTTTGCATTGTATATTGCATATATGATGACGAAGCTGGAGTTGTTACGTTTCGCCGTCTGCCGTTTGACTTTGCTGGTTACATCGAAGCGATGATTTCGCACGGACACGATTTGCCAATTTGGCTTGCAAGGTGGCTTGCTTCCATATAGGATTGCCGCCTTGATGAAGGGCTATCCGTCGTCGGTGTCGAAGAGCTCGGCGAAGCCCGGCAGGAGCTGGATCGCCGGGACCTCTGGAGCTTTGGTGCTGGTCTAA
>CACYCL010000100.1 GCA_902772905.1 uncultured bacterium
TCAGGCGCGTTCACGACCACGAATGCGCCCTTGACCTTCGGGAACACGGAGTTTGGCCTCCAGTTGTCCGCCACCATAACCCACACGCCGCGCACCTCCACCGTGCAGCCTATCGTCAGCCCCGAAATGGCGTCTGGGCATGAACTGAAATCGATCGGCAGAAGGTTCCCTTCGCACTCCAGAATCAGCCGCCTGTCGCCCTCGCTCTGCGGAAGCCCACGGATGATGCCCGTGACGACGACCGTGCGCCCATGAAACGCCGCCTGTATCTGCTGAGGCGTCGTGCCGTCAGTGTGTATATGCCATTTGGTAAGACGTGTCGTAGGTTGTGGCGGAATCGGATTGCCCTGCGCTGGACGCCATCTGACGTTGTTGAGGTTTATCGTGTAGAGATCTGTCTCTGGGAATCCCACCGCCTCTATGCGGCGACCGGCTTCAGGAACAGGAGTGGACGAAAGGTCGATGCGGACAATGCTTCCGTCGTCGGTCTTTACAAGCGACTGGCTGTCCTGCCATGACGCTAAAACGGTTCCCGTGATGCGCCGTCGTTCGAGTGACGGCACTTCGCTCGGCATGAGGGACTTCAAATCTGTAATCTCCGGTGCGTTGAAGATATCGGTCTTGTGGGGTTTGATGATGCGCAAAGATTTGTCACTAGCAAGCATAAGGAAGCGTCCGATATGTCGCCGCGTCCCGTCGTTCTGTCCAGATATCCAGATTCCAGTAGCCTCTACTGTGTTGCCGATGATGCCGTCACGGTCCGTTGAGGCGCATCTGTTCGTTGAGGTTGCCATGTAGATTGACATCTCGCCGTCCTTCAAGCTGAGATACAGAAACCGATTGTCGATATCGTCAGGGAAGGAATCGCGAATCTCACCGCGCACGGTGACGAGCTGTCCGTCGTACTGCCCAGTGAGGAGTTCTTCAACCGTCAGTCGCATGGGCGGTTCCGGATTCCTGTGCGCAAGGTACGTCATTTCAAGACAGTGCGCATAGATACCATTGTTCTCTAGAACGACGTGCCCGATTGCTTGAACGTAATCTCCTGCGTTTATGATAGCATTTGTCGCGGAGAGGTGGTTTTGCAGCGTTGTCGAGCCGAAATCGTCTTTGACGAAAATGTAACCGCCTCCGCCGCGCCCGACCTTTTCAGGATAGACGACCCATCCCGTTATGTCAAACGGAACGCCAGGCGGCGCGGCATCCATCATGCTGACAGACCTTATGCCGTCCGTGCTGCGAATCGTCTCCGCTGCACGGACATCATGAGTGGTTAGCGCAGCAAAGAGAAACAGGCTTATGGCGTATTGCACCTTCATTGGCGGGAATTATATCATATTTTGAAGCATCTTTCCCACCCTACTTTCCCACCACCCTACATTTGTAGGGTGTGAAAGTGAACGGCATTTTACTATAATACGCACCAAAGCCATTAGAAGAACAGTAACGGAGAAAACATCATGAAAAAACCTTTGATATTGATAATGACATGCGCGGCGGCATTGCTCGCGTGGACAGCTGATGCAGCATTTTCATCGCGGTCGTATGTACAGAGTGGACTTGTCGCGCAGTACGACGGCATTGATAACGCGGGCTATGGCCAGCATAACAACAGTGCGTCAACGTGGGTGAACCTCATAGGTAACACCGCGCTCAATGGTACGGTGGACAGCAACGTTGTCTGGGGTGAAAACGGCTGGTCGGTGTCGGTAAACTGCAAGCCGATAACGGTTGGTAATGCGCTCTCGCAGGTGACTGGCACGGGTACGTTCACAATCCAGTTTGCCTGCAATCTACAGACGGGTGCGAACGGTGGGCGTCAATCTTTCTTCAGCCAGTACAACGCATCAAGCTCCTTTGGCATTGAGCATAAAGGAACGGACGTTGCGGATTGCATTCGTCTCTACTCTGCTTCGCGCGGCACATCCCTTTCCAGCAAGCCGTCAGGACTTGTCGTAAACGAATGGGGTTCCATAACAGTGGCGGCAAACAACGGAATGAGGGATGTCCTTTTCTACAAGAACCTTACGCCGTGGGGAGTGCGTCACTTTACGGCTTCTGCAACACTCAATACAGCTTGTCAGAGTGTGATAGGCGGTGAGCCGCTTCGTGACAATATGGCGTTTCGTGGTACATACAATGCCTTTCGTGTCTATGATCGCGTGCTGACGGAAGATGAGATAAAGATCAACGCTGCGGTCGATGCCGTCCGTTTCAACGGTGCGGATTGGGGCGAATATCCTGAACTCGCCGCATACTCATTTGCCGCAGACGGTACGCTTCAGGTAAATTTCATCGCAACGGCGACTGATGGTGGCACCGTCAGGATTGACGGAGGAACGGCGGCGACTACGGCTAAAGCCACGTTCGCCTATGGCAGCGACACTCAGACGCACTCTTTCTCGGTCGTGCCGAATTCCGGCTACGTGTTCTATCGTTGGACAGGTGATACGGATGCTATTGTAGAAGGTACGTATCTCTCGCCAACTATTACAGTGTCTTCAAAGAGTGCGGTTTCGCTGACGGCGGTGTTCAAGGCTCCTCGCAGAGGACTCAGTTCGCTTTCCTATGTCACGTCTGGACTCGTCGCACTCTACGACGGCAAGGACAACGCCGGATTCAATACGCACGATTCCAGCGCAACGACATGGGCGGATCTCACTGGCAACGGCAACGATGGCACTTGTGCGGATTCTTCCGTGTTCACGTGGAATGCGGACAGCTGGTCAGTCTCCGGAAACTGCAAGCCAATCACGCTTGGGTATGGAATCTCCGCAGTAACTGCCTCGGATGCATACACGATCCAGTTCGCATGCACACCA
>CACYCL010000101.1 GCA_902772905.1 uncultured bacterium
AATAATCCATAATGGTGTTTCGTCAAGCCGATTTGAACGAAACATTATCAATGCCAATGAAAACAGCAGCCCCGATCCTATGCATGTGACTGGCGAAAAGAAATCAACCACGAACAAGCGAACCGGCGCAAAAATGATTCCACAGAATATACTGATTGGAATTGGAAGAATGCAATCTAAAGCCGTTACCTTGCCTCGATTCTCGGAAGTTCCTAAGGCTATAGCACCCCAAAGCGCCGCAATGAATCCAAGAATCCCCCATAGGATTCCAGTCCATATTCCGCTCCCCAGCCAGATACCGATTGCAATTGCGACAGCTGGCGATGCGACAAACAAGCAAACGCCCCGTAGTACGTTGATGTTCGTTTCATTCCTTTGCATAACCACCTTCTTTCACTCAAACGCCTCCTCGATCAGTTCTTCCATGCGAAACTCGTCAATGCCGTACTTCTGCGCAAACGCTTCAAGGTCGGTACGTTGTTCGGCATTGATATGACCTTCGCTCTGTGCATACCGCTTCGCGCGTTTTGCAAACAACAGTTCAACCTTGTTGGTGTCGGCATTGGCAGGCACAGCGGGAGCCGTACTTGCCGTAGCATTATTGGCACCGGCCCGTTCTCCTGCTTCGTTCTCAAAGACGACCTCATAATGCCATTGCGTCGTTGCCAAGCGATGAAGATTGGATGTGAAGCCTTGCTTGAGATCCATCTCAAACGAGGGCACAAGCGACTTGACTGATGCCGAAATGCCAAGAAGGTACTTTTCAGTGATGCCATATTCCGATTTGTATTCAAGATCAACCACAGCACGCTTCAGCCCACCGCGCAGCGCTGAATTTGCAAGCAGCTGCCATGTTTCTTCCGTCGGATAGAACACAAGATCGTCGGGCAGATATGGCTTCTCGGGTGGATTGAACGTCCAATCCTTCGTAGCGCTTTGCGAAGAAGACGTAGATGACTGCCGTTCGCCACTTGCGCTATAGGATGCAGAACCTTTTACAACCTTGTAGGAACCACTTGCGGACAGGCTGGATTCTTGTCCGACATTGGCAGACTCCTGCTGCTCGTGACGGACTTCCACCCTTGCAGAATAAGCGCCAAGCGCCTCCAGGATGCGCAGCAATTCGTTTTGCTTCCGCTCCCGCACCGAATCGTGGTACGAATTGATCTCGTAGTAAACATTCTTCCTGAACGGATGCTGGACGTAAGTGCAACCGTTTTGCGGATGACCTGGCTGGAATGTTAACCGCAACGATTGATCAGTCATAATTTCGTTGTATAGAATGATATCTGCAGCATCCATTATCATGATTCCTTCAAGCCGCTTTTTCTTGGAAAACGCCTTTAGCGACATGGGGAGGTTAGTGCATATTATTGTCTTTCGTTCACTATACCATCCAGCAGCCCCCAATGCTTCGCCGCAGTTATTTTTCGACAAAAGTGGTGCTATGATGTCTTTTCGCTCCAGCAGACAATCGTCTGCTATTGAATACTTAATGGATGTGCATAACTCTTCGTATTTCTCCTTCTGCTGTGCAATGCCACCATCACAATTATCATCCGATAAAGCAATAAGCGCCTGTTCTACTGAATCCTTTATCTCGTCGGACTTTGCATCTATTCGCGAGAATTGTGCCCTGAGACTTTTGCGGATACTTTCGAGCATGGCCCCAACATCTTTGTTGTTTGCATATCTTACGTCCAAGGCTGCCGCCGTCCACACGCAACCTCTAAAGAGACCTTCCTCATCAATCTTGATGTTCTTGCCGCCTCTTATCCGATCAGCTACATCAAGTGCCCACAACAAATCCTGCGCAGCTGCCAAGACTTCCTCCTCGCTAGACTGCGGGTTGATATTCTGAGGCCGTGAAGTGTTCTCGATGGGAAATTTTGCTAGTTCATCCTCGTCCGCACCATCAAGGCTGTTTGTTACCTCTATCTCTATATCTAATCCTCCCTTACACCAAAAATCCCACCTGCCTTCACCTGAATCTGATGCATAAGCAATGTTTTCCCATCCTATGCAAATCAATCCATACTTCAGCGATAATCCTTCATGATTAATTTCATTCTCATGTAAATCAGAAGTATCATCAGTCGCCATATGTTGAAGCGTACCACCAACGATTGCGCCAAACGCCATACCCAAGGGGCCCGCCCACGACCCCGCAGCTGCTCCAGCCGCCACGCCTTTTTTCCAACCCATCTCGCACCATCCTTTCTTTTATATCTTCTCCCAACTCGCCCACCGCGAACATGCCGTCCCTGCCGAAGCGCGGGTGTTGGACTTCGCCATGCATGTCGAAGTTGTATTGCCGACCTTCACACGGTACGGCCGATTGCCGCAGAATTCAATGCCGCGTTCGCCGTTCCAATATCTGCACGTTGCACAATACTTTCCAGTGATGTTATAGGTTGCTGCCATGTCTTTTTTCCTTTCCTTGTTGTTTTTGATGGCGTCGAGGAATCTCGCCGCCCTTGAAATCATTTCTTCTCCGCTTTTACGAGGACTTCCCTTGTCGGCCAGCCGGGGCGCTTCGGGCCGATGACGCCGTGCTTCTCCAGCTCGTCGATGAGATCCACGGCCTGATTGTAGCCGATGCACATCTGGCGCTGAAGGTGCGCGACCGATGCGCGATTCGTCGTGCGCACCACTTCAACCGCGCGCTCGTACGGCGTCTTCTCCGGCTCGCTCTTCTTTGGCGAGGGCGACGCAGCCGCCTTGACCTCTTCTGGAAAGAGCTTCTTCAGCAGTTTCTTGTTGTAGTTCGGCGGCTCGCCCATTTCATGGAACCGCAAGGCGATGTCCTTCTCCAGTTCGGCGGTCAGGTTTTCCGTATCGGTTACATGCATGACCGTGACCGCATCCTTGATCTTGCGATGCACAATCCGTTCATCCGCCAAATCCTCCTCCGTGATGAAACAGAAAAGATGGATGTTCGTCCGGGCTGCCGCCTTGCACAATTTGCGCAGAAGCGGCTCTGCGTCCATCCGCGCACGGCGCATCAGCGCGCCGTAGTCCGAAACGACCGCGTAGAGACTGGGCATCTGGGCATCTGAATTGACATCCCACAATGGGCTGAACACATAGGCAGTCCACGGACCTATGGAATCCATCACCCGTTTGCGTCTGTTCATTTCCGCGACCAGCCAGCGAAGAGCCAAAATCGTGCGCGGAACATCCGTGACGGGCGGCACCATGAGATTCGGCAGATCGTTAAGGACCGACATTATGGGCAGCGCCGCCTCGTCGCCGGTTTCAAGGAGCACCATATCGTGATAGTAATATTTGCCACGGTGTTTCGTGAACTTCATGGAGTAGCAGATCGAGCGCATGAACGCAAGCCGCATCGCCTCTTTTGCAGGCACGGCCACGAACGTTGGTCCTGAGTGAGCGAACTGCACAT
>CACYCL010000102.1 GCA_902772905.1 uncultured bacterium
CCCGCAATGGACGGAAGACACAAAAAAACCGGCTCCGCGCACTCGCATTTGCTGTTTCCTCAAGCACCCCGATTCAATAGACATCGAAGGACGCGGTTCCCAGAGAGTTGGATGAAAAACCGTTATGCAATGAAATTCACATTCCTAGGAACAGGAACGTCTGTTGGTGTACCGCAGATTGGATGTAAGTGCAGAGTTTGCACTTCTCTGGATCCTCGTGATCGTCGCCGTCGCTGTGGCGCGTACGTATGCTCTGGAGGTGTTGGATTCTTGATTGACACTCCGCCAGAGATGCGAGAGGCTGCTATTGAGTATGGAATAGACAGGGTTGACGCAGTTGTGTTAACTCACGCGCACATGGATCATGTTGCTGGTTTTGATGATGTGCGTCGTTTCAATACGATCAACGGCACGAAAGTCGCGTGCGATCCGGCGTCGCAGGGCGCCAATGGGTTGCCTTTCCGCATCATCGGCAAACCTCTCACATGCTACGCCATGGCTGAGACGGAAACGCAGATGCATCGAATTTTCCCTTATATTGGAAACAAGCCAAATGAACAGGGACTGTTTCGTCCGATGATATGCTTCGACAACTCTGATTCGTTCGATATAGGTGGAATGCATGTTGCGCGACTTGCCGTTGAACATAGTTTTCCTTGTTGTGGATACCTGATTAGCGAAGGTCCGCATTCCATTGCATACATAAGCGACTGCCATATCTTGCCTGACGAAACCATTGACAGAATTAGAGGCGTAGACGTTGTGGCGTTAAACTGTTTGCGTGAGCGTTCGCATCCAACGCATCTCAGCCTGGATGAGTCGCTTGGATATGTGCGGCGCATTGCACCGAAGAAAGCTTATTTTGTCCACATGTGCCATGATCTTTCTCATGCCGACTATATCAATAGACTGCGTGGCACTTGTGCCGAGCCCGCATACGATGGGCTTGTCGTGGATTTTGACTGAACCAACAAGAAAGAAAGCGTATAAACATGGATATAAAGACTGAAGCGGAATTCAACAATGCGATTTCGACCGGATCGGTGCTGGTTGATTTCTGGGCTACGTGGTGTGGTCCGTGTCAGATGATGGGTCAGGCTATTGAGCGCGAGCTGGTTCCATCCATGCCAGAGCTTAAAATAGTCAAGATCAACGTAGATGAGGCCTCGGAGCTTGCCGCGAAGTTTGGCATCATGTCGATTCCTGCGTTGTTCTGCTTTAAGAACGGCGTAAAGTGCGGTGAATTTGTTGGCGTAACCAATACGGCTGAAATAAGGAGCTGCTTTGTCTGAGCGCATTGGAATTGTCGCATTGGATCTCGATGGCACGCTTCTTGATTCGCAGAAGCGTCTTTCTGCCGCGAATCGCAAGGCGCTTGAACGTGTTGCGGCAGATGGCGTTCAGATAGTCCCGACGACAGGTCGATTCTTCGGCATGATGCCGGAGACCGTGCGGGATCTTCCGTTTGTACGCTATGCAATTACCATAAACGGCGCCGAAGTTTACGACCGTGTCGAGGACAAGGTAGTCGACCGAGAGGAAATCCCCCTCGGAAACGCTATCGCGTTGATGGAACTTCTGGATGGTTATGATGTCATATACCAATGCTATCGCAACGACTGGGGCTGGATAACTGAGGCAATGCGAAACAAGGCCGATGAGTACGCTACCGACGAGCACTACCTCAAGATGGTTCGCGAGTACATGCAGCCAGTTCCAGAACTCAAAGACCACCTGCGCGAAACGGCGGCAGAAGGAGACGTTCAGAAGGTCATGCTGTTTTCTCGCAATGACATTGAGCCCGAGCACGAATTGGAAACGATAACGCGAGCGGTTGCAGAGCACTTCCCTGACATTCGTGTAACGGCATCTACGTGCAACAACCTTGAGCTGAACATTTCGTCGGCGCACAAGGGAAGGGCTCTTGAATGCCTTGCAGGTCACTTGGGCTTGACTCTTGCCAACTGCATGGCATTTGGTGACGGCATGAACGATCTTACAATGGTTGAGTCGGCGGGAATCGGTGTGGCCATGGCGAATGCCGTTGATGCCGTAAAACGTGTTGCGAAGATGGTCACGGCGTCGAATGATGATGACGGGGTCGCGAAGGCTTTGCTCGATGTTTTGTAAAAGGCAAGACGTGGCGTGGGGGCTTGCATGTCCAATTGAGACGCGCTGACCGTTCTGCATAATCACTGTTGCATAAAATCTCGGCAAATGCAGTTTGTTCCGCAACGTGCGGGATTTTTGGTATACTACGCATCAAACGGCGTGTGCCGCGACATTGGAACACAAAAGGAGTTGGTTTGGAATGAATTCGGTATTCGGCATGATCGTGTGTGCGCTTGGAGGTCTCGCAGGCGCAACATTTGCGCTTCCGTTCAGAAAGGTAAAGGGAGTCTCCTACGAAAGTTATTGGCTCATTTATGCACTCTTCGGGCTTGTTCTCTTTCCTGTTGCGCTGGCGGCCGCTACAGTGCCGGACATCTTTGGCGTAATCGGCAGGGCCCCTGCCAAGACGCTTGTTATGTGCGCCGCCTTTGGCGCGTTGTGGGGCGTTGGCGGGCTGTCGTGGGGTCTCATGATTCGTTATCTTGGTGTTGGTCTTGGCCTCGCAATCGGTTGCGGGCTGTGCTCTGCGACTGGTACGCTTATACCGCCAATTGTAAAGGGTCAGGCGGCGAGCCTTGTCGCAGACAAGTCCGCAATTCTGACGCTTGTCAGCGTTGGCGTCTCGCTGCTTGGCATCGTATTCGTTGGTATCGCAGGCAAGTCCAAGGAGGACGAGCAGCCGGAGGAGATCAAAAAGGCGGCTGTTGCGGATTTCGACTTCAAGAAGGGGCTTGTCGTCGCGCTCGTGGCTGGCATTGCGTCCGCAGGCATGAACTTCGGGTTGCAGTCCGGCGGCGACCTGCCGCAGTTTGCGCGTGAGGCTGGCGCTGGTGAGGCTTGGACCGGCATGCCTGTCCTGGTTGTCGTTCTTTTCGGTGGATTTATTGTCAACATTGTCTGGTGCCTGCTGCAGAACGCGAAGAACAAGTCGTTCTGTGACTATGCGAAACTTTTGAATCCCGCATTTGTGGGCGCGTTGTTCTGGAGCGGACTTGCCGGCGTAATCTGGGCGTGTCAGTTCGCATGCCAGAAGGTCGCCGAACCTGCTATGGGTGACATGGCGTACATATCATTCGCGATTGTCATGGGCTCAAGCGTGCTGTTTTCGTCCTTGGTGGGCATCATGCTGGGCGAGTGGAAGGGTACTGGCTCAAAGACCAAGGCCTATCTTGCCACAGGGCTTGTGGTGTTGGCCGCCTCTATTGCCATCGCGGTTGCAGCAAAGTGAGCCGAACCGCATCATATGTGTTTTGGGTATAATTTGCGCCGATGAACAACGACTTTCTTGTCTTCGACCATGTTACGAAGCGTTTTGGAGCCTTGACGGCAGTAGACGACGTGTCGCTTACCGTCGGGAAGGGCGAGTTCTTCTCGCTGCTGGGTCCGTCCGGGTGTGGCAAGACAACGCTCCTAAGGATGCTTGGCGGGTTTGAGCGCCCGGATTCTGGTCGCATCTACCTGGAAGGACGCGACATCACCGACCTGCCGCCCGACAGGCGGAGAGTGCACACTGTTTTCCAGAACTACGCACTCTTCCCGACTATGACGGTGTGGGACAACATTGCATTCGCACTTCGCCTTGCGAAGCGTCCGAAAGCCGAGATAGAGGAACGGGTCGACGCCATGCTTGACATGATACAGCTGTCCGACCAGGCGTGGAAGTACCCGAACCAGCTTTCAGGCGGGCAGAAGCAGCGTGTGGCAATCGCGCGCGCCCTTGTGGATCGGCCGCAGGTGCTGCTTCTCGACGAGCCGCTTGCGGCACTTGACCTGAAGTTGCGCCAGCACATGCTGATAGAGCTGGACGCGATACACGACCAAGTCGGCATAACCTTCCTGTACGTGACACACGACCAGGGCGAGGCGATGTCGCTTTCGGACCGCATAGCCGTCGTGAACAAGGGGCGCATCGAACAGCTTGACGGCCCTGCCAAGATATACGAGGCTCCGGCTACCAGATTCGTGGCGTCGTTCATTGGCGACACCAACTTCTTCTGCGGCAAAATCGTCTCCATCGACGGCGACTACTGCCATATACAGGTCGAAGGATTTCCGCAGATACGAGCATTCAACGACAAGCAGCTCAAGGTTGGCCAGAGGGTCGATCTGTCCGTTCGCCCCGAAAAAATTCGTGTCACGCGTACACCGCCGCTTCCTGAGAAGGGTGCTTCGATAAACGTGTTTCCCTCCACGGTCAGAGACATCGTATATCAGGGCGTGTACACGAAATACTGGCTGCAGTCCGAAGCTCTTCAGATTTCGGCGCTTAAGCCGCATTCGCGTTTCCTGCTGGACCAGGAGGCGATCACGTGGAATGACGAGGTGTTCGTCTGGTGGCATCCAGATGACGGCTACATGGTGGAAGTGCAGTGAACAATCCCTTGCATACCAGAAAGGCCGAATGGGCGCTCACCGCGCCGAGTTTCCTGTGGCTCGCGCTTTTCTTCGCGGTTCCTGCGGTCATTGTCCTGATGTTCACGTTCCACGGCCACGACGCCTCCGGCGGCGTCGGGGAGTGGTCGCTCTCGACGTGGCGCGAACTTGTGGATCCCGACTATCCGGCGATAGTCTGGAACACGCTTAGGATATCGTTCGAGATAACCGTTTGGTCGATAGTGCTTGCGCTTCCATGTGCATATGCGATAGCCAGGATGAAGACGCGCTGGCGCGGCATAGTGGCCGGCGCCATAATGCTTCCGTTCTGGACGAGCTTTGTCGTGCGCGTTTTCGCGTGGAAGACGATGCTGCATCCAGACGGCTGGCTGCAGTCGTGCTACATTGGCTGGCTCAGCGTTCGCGCGTGGCTTTTCGGCTGGCTGCCTGGCTTCATGCAGGATTTCCTTCTGTGGGCCGGTCTCGCCACGCCAGGAGCGGTCGATCCGGCGTCGTCCACGATCCTCGATTCGGAGGCGGCCGTTGTTCTGGTTTCGGTATATTCGTTTCTGCCGTTTGCCATAATGCCGATATACTCAGCCGCTGAGAAGTTCGACTTTTCGCTTCTGGAGGCCGCGCGCGACCTCGGGGCGAAGAACTTCTACGCGTTCCGCCGAATCTTCGTGCCAGGCATTCGCCAGGGGCTTGTGTCGGCTGTGCTCATGGTGTTCATACCGGCGGTAGGCAGCTACGTCATACCGCAGATGCTGGGCGGCACTAACTGCATTCTCATCGGCAACAAGATATTCATGCGCGCCATACAGAACCGCAACATACCGCATGCCTCGGCGCTTGCGACGCTGATGGCTGTCGCCGTGCTGGTGCCTATAGGCCTGGCGATGTGGTGGAAAAAACGGCAGGACGTCCGCGGTAGGCGGCGGCTCGATGCGCAGACGGCACGGCTGATGGTCTCTGCGGGAGGGGCGAGATGAAGCGTTCGTTTCTTTCTGTAGCCGTATTGTGGGCGGTGCTCGTCTTTCTGTACGTGCCGATTCTCCTTGTGTTCGCATACGGGTTCATACCGAATGGCATATCGATGAGCTTCTTCGACGCGCGCGGACAGTTCTCCGGCTTCACGACGAAGTGGTATGCGCAGATATTCTCGGGGAATTTCGCCGTAAGGGATCTTCTCTCAAGCTTCTGGCTGTCGCTCACCATAGCTGGCCTTGCAACGGTCGCCTCCAGTGTGCTCGGAACGACAGCTGCGCTTGCGCTCCATCGCTGGAAGGACCGCATACAGTCTATCCACCATGCTCTTGTATACGTTCCGCTGGTCATGCCGGACATCTTGATTGGCATCTCTCTGCTCATGCTTTTCGTGGCGGTGAAGATTGACTGCGGATTCTGGACTATTCTCGTTGCTCACATCACGTTCTGCGTGTCCTATGTGGCAATGACGGTTCTGGCGCGCCTTGCGGATTTCGATGATCGCATAGTTGAGGCTGCGTATGACCTCGGCGCCGGCCCGTGGACCGCTTTCTTGAAAGTCGAGCTGCCAGTTCTCATGCCTGGAATCGTAGCTGGCGGTCTGCTTGCGTTTACACTCTCCATTGACGACGTCGTAATCACGTCGTTTGTCAACGGTGCGGGCACGAACACGTTCCCGACATATGTCTCGTCGATGACCAAGCACTCGCGAAACCTTCCGAGCGTGTTCGCCCTGTCTACGCTCATGCTCATATTCACCTGTGTGCTGGCAGGAATCTCGCGGCTGCTTACCGGCAGGAATCAGGTCGTGAGGCAGAAGGCCGCAGTGACTGACAAAGAGTGAAATTATGAAGACGCTGCGCTTCTACGTGAACACAGGCAAGGCGGCCGCAGGGACCGCTTGCGGCAGGTTGTCTGCAATGGCAGATGGCCTTGGCCTCTCCGTGGTCGATGATGGTTCGTGTGATGCAGTCGTCGCGCTCGGAGGTGATGGCACATTTCTCCGTGCAGTGCATGAGTTCCCGGGAGTTCCTGTCCTCGGGCTGAATCTTGGCGGACTTGGCTATCTCGCAAGCGTTGGCGAAAGTGGCTTTTACAACGCGCTCAAAAGTCTTGCCGAAGGTCGATATGCAATCTCGGAGCGTCGGCTCCTTGAGGCCGACGGTCGTTTCGCCGCCTTGAACGACATCGTTCTAACGCGGGAGCTGAGCGGACATTCTGCGCGTCTGGACCTTGAGGCTGATGGAAAGCTTGTCACGCGCTACATGGCCGATGGACTCATATTCGCCACGCCTACTGGCTCGACAGCCTATTCGCTTGCGGCGGGAGGCCCGGTGCTGATGCCGGATTCAGGCAGTTTTGTCGTAACGCCGATGAACCCGCACGCGCTTGGCGTGCGTCCGCTCGTCGTGCCTGACGGCGTAAGGTTTGCCGTCACAGTGCGGCCGCGGACGGACGGAAACAGCGTCAAGGTCGGCGTGTACGCCGATGGCGAGAATGTGCGTATGCTTGGCGTCGGTGAGTCTGTTGAGATAGCGAAGTCTGCCAAGACTGCAAAGATTATCGAACTTGAGGGATTCGATCCATACGACGTGTTGGCGCGCAAGCTCGGATGGTCGGGCAGCAACGTCAGGTAAAAAGGAGATTCATGCCGCTATGACTGTAGAAGAATTGAACGAGTGCGCCGCAGATGGCACGATAGACGAGGTGATCCGCGTTGCTGAGGCGCGGCAGGTGAAGGCGCTTTCGAAGATCGCCGACACGATATGCTCACGCGATGACGTGCGCCTTGTGCTTGTGTCCGGTGGCTCCGCCGCCGGAAAGACAACCACGGCGAAGAGGCTTTGCACTCAGCTGCGCGTCGATGACCGTTTTGCGATGCACTTGTCGACAGACGACTACTTCGTGGGCGATGCGCGCAACCCGCGAGACGAAAACGGGGAACTTGACTACGAGCATGTAGATTGCGTGGACATCGAGCCGCTGGCCAAAGACTTGAACGCATTGTTCCGCGGGGAGGCCGTCCTGAAGCGCTCGTTTGACTTCGTTAACCATCGCCCGGCATACAGCGGTGAGTTCATTACGCTGCCAAGGGGCGGCGTTGTCGTGTTGGAGGGTATACATGCCCTCAATCCGCGCCTGTCCGAACATGTGGACGAGGCAGCAGGTTTTCGCGTGTTTGTCGATCCAAAGCCGTCCCTGGATCTCTTCTCCGGGCTGACTCCGTCGCCCACGGATTCGCGTTTTCTTCGCCGTCTCGTTCGTGACAACCAGTTCCGCAAGCTTAGCCCCGTTGTAACGCTTGAACTCTGGCCGAAGGTACTTGCCGGCGAGCGCAAGTGGATAGAGCCTTTCCGAGGCAATGCCGATGCAGTGTTTGACTCGTACCTTGTCTATGAACTGGCGGTGCTGAAGTCTTATGCCGAAGGGCTTCTTGCCCGTGCTCGTCTTGAGATAGGCGAAGTGCCGCAGGTAATGAACATGATACGCCTTTTCTCGGCGATTGACGCCGTCTCGCCAAATGCCGTTCCTGGCGATTCGATACTGCGCGAGACTATAGGCGGCAGCCAGCTGGAATATTGAGATAGAGGAAGAAAGGATAAGTTGAGATGGTCGAAGTTGCCATATTGAGTGTGCTGCAGGGAGTTGCGGAGTTTCTTCCGATATCAAGCTCTGGACATCTGGTGATCGGGAAGTCCGTGCTTGGCCTTGGAGACGTTGGGATGCGTCTCGACATATTTCTCCATGTGGGAACGCTTGCTTCGATAGTCGTGTTCTACTTTGCTGTTATAAAGCGAATCATAATGCGCCTCGAATGGGAGTACATGGCAAAGGTTGTATTGAGCGCCGTGCCTGCTGGCATTGTCGGCGTGTGTTTCAAAGACTGCATAGAAGACGCCTTCGCGTCCACCAGGCTTGTTGGTTGTGCGCTCGTGTTCACGGGAGTTGTGCTGACGGCAACGCGGTTTGTTCCGAAGGGCTGCAAAGACGTTTCGTTTCTGCGTGCGTTGCTGATGGGCTTGGCTCAGGCTGTTGCCATCCTGCCTGGCGTGTCTCGCTCCGGCATGACGCTGGCTGCGGCGCGTGCGTCAAAGGTGGATGCTGAGAAGGCGGCAGAGTTCTCGTTCCTGATGTCCGCTCCTCCGATTGCCGGCGCGGCTCTTCTCGAGGTCCTCAAGTCGATGAAAGGCGCGGAGTCGGTTGCCGCGGCCGAGACAGGCTGGGGGCTTTGCATGTTTGGGGCGGTGCTCTCTGCGGTCGTTGGCTGGTTTGCGCTGAGACTGCTCGTCGCGTCTCTCAAGGGTCGCTGGTTCTGGCTTTTCGGGCCGTACTGCGTCGTGGCGGGCGCTGTCGTGTTCATGTTTGCCTGACCGCCGCGTGTCCATTTGGAGTCCAGCGGACGGTTTGTCAAATTCATTAACAAACCGTTAACAAGCTTTTTGTATAATGTTGGCGTTCAACCGGGGGAAGGGCCTCCGGGGAAAGGAAAATAAGAAATGAAAAACGACAACAGGAAAACAATAACGGGTACGGTGGCCGGCGTACTGGTGGTTACCGCGTTGATCGGCTTCGCAGCCACAACAGGCGGAGAGAAGAAGGACGTCTCGCAGAAGTCGTCCGAAGCCGCAGTGGTAACAAACGAGAACGGAAGCGTTTCGCGTTCGTTTACAGAGAGTACGGTTTCGACCAATGGAAGCATGGTTACGGAGCACCGCCGCGAGACTCGCACGACGCTCGATGCAGACGGCAATGTTCTGGCTACCACTACAAGCGAGTATGCGCAGACCTATCCGGTGGGTGACACCGGCATGGCGTCTCTGGCGTCACGTCCGCTTGGCGTCGCCTCCTGCGAGCAGGCGGCAGACGCTGATTCGTTCATGGGGTTGAAGTTCGGCGCAGAGTTCACGTCAACGAACTTCGTCTCCGATGCCGACGAGCCAACCCTTCTGAGGGCGCAGTTCACCCCAAAGAAGACGCTTGCCGGATTCGACGACTACTATGTTTATGTTACGCCTAAGACCCACAAGGTTGTGAAAGTGTACGCCTGCGCAAAGGAGGCGGTGGATGCCGGCTCCAGGTGGCGTCGCAACTATCTCATCGAGGCGCTTGAGAAGCGTTATCGCACTTGGGCGCGTCCACGCAGCTGGTGTAGACCGGTCTATACGTTTGACATAGGCTCCGGGCGTTATGTGACGGCATGTCTTTCCGGCTCGTCGCGTGACTACGAAACGGTTCTGGTGGCGTGGGACGACTCGCTTCTTGCCACTGCCGCCGACGAGGCGGAAGAACTGCGCCAAGCTGCGCGAAAGTCGGCCGCCGAGCGTCGCAGCCGCCGTGTCAATGACACTGTCGACGCGTTCTGATCTGCACATAGGGCAGTGCGATCAATTACTGAACGCGTCATAACCGCCCCGCCGCCGCATATGCGGCGGCGGGGTTTTCTTATGCAGTGCGGCAAAATATGATATACTACAACTAAATATGAAAAACAAAGGACTCTTTCTGGCGCTCTTGTGCGCCATGGCCGCTACTTGTGCGTCAGCGGCTCACGATGCTGTGCCACCGTATCCTAATTTTGGTCTTCCTCGTGTTGAGGAAATGATGTTCCTTGTGCTTCAGATAGGTGTCATAATCTTCGCGGCAAAGCTTGGCGGCATGGTTGCGTCTCTTCTGAAGCTGCCGTCGATACTTGGCGAACTGGCGGCCGGCATTGTGATCGGCCCGTGGGCGCTTGGCGGCGTTGGGTTCGGCGACGGGCTCTTTGCGAGCGGTCTTTTTCACGGCGCGGCGCTTAGGCAGATAGCCGCAGATACTGGGCATGCATTCGATGCCACGTCTCCATCTCTCTATGGCATTGCAACCCTTGCCTCTGTCATACTCCTTTTCCTGTCTGGCCTTGAAACTGATCTAAAGATGTTCCTCAGGTATTCGTTTGTCGGCCTGATGGTTGGCCTTGGCGGCGTTGTCGTGTCGTTCGTGCTCGGCGATCTCTGCGCCATATACCTGCTGCCGAAGTTCTTCCCTCACTTCGCGTATCTGAAGGAGCTTCCGCTTGCCGAGGCGTTGACAAGGGAGGCGCCGCTTTACATGGGCATAATGTCAACGGCGACATCCGTGGGCATCACGGCGCGCATCCTCACCGAGAAGAAGAAAATGGACTCCGAGGAGGGTGTCACCATCATGGCTGGCGCTGTCATAGACGACGTGCTTGGCTTGATTGTCCTTGCAATAGGCAATGGCATCATTGCGGCGAACCATGCTGCGGCAAAGGTTGGTGCCGCTGGCGGTGCAATGGACTGGGGCGCAATCGGCTTTGTGGCGGTAAAAGCGTTCGGCGTATGGCTCGGCGCAACGGCAATCGGTCTAGTCGCGGCAAGGTGGATCGCAAAGTTCCTCAAGGCTATGTTCCGCAGCCCGGTTGTCATTGCGACGATGGCATTCGGCCTTGCGTTGATACTTGCCGGCTTCTTCGAGTTCATGGGGCTGGCCATGATCATTGGCGCGTACGTGATGGGGCTTGCGCTTTCGCGCACCGACCTGAAGCACCCGATTCAGGAGATGCTTACCCCGGTGTACACGTTCCTCGTGCCGATCTTCTTCTGCTCCATGGGAATGATGGTCGACATCTCGGCGCTCTGTTCCAAGCCTGTCATTGCGTTCGGCGCAATATACACGGCCCTCGCAGTGGCCGCGAAGGTGCTAGGGTGCATGGTGCCGTCGATGTTCTGCGGCTTCAATGTGCTTGGCGGACTTAGAATTGGCGCAGGCATGGTGCCGCGTGGCGAGGTGGCGCTTATCATCGCCGGGCTGGGCTTGTCGAGCGGCTATCTTACGCAGGAGATATTTGGCATTGGCATTCTTATGACGCTTGTCACTACCGTTGTCGCGCCGCCAGCGCTTGTCGGGCTCTTCAAGCCCAAGGCAAAGGGTATACGCCACCCGCGTCCTCAGAACGACAACTCGCGCGAAATATGCTTTGAGCTTGGCGGGAGCGACGTCGCCGACCTTATGCTGGAGCGGCTTGTCGCCGAGTTCCGCGATGAGGGCTTCTTCACGTCGCTTCTGTCAAAGGACGATCACATCTGGGCCGTTGCCATGGACGACATGGAGGTTGCCATTCGCCGTGACCGGCGAAACATATATGTTTCGTGCACTCCGGCTGAGGAGGCCATTGTCATGACGGCGTGGATGGAGGTTGCGTCCGCAATGAACGACCTTGCCCGTTCTATATCGAAGCCCATACGCCGTCAGGATGTCGATCAGATGATCCAGGAGACGGCGACAAAGCTGCGCACAGGCCATTCCGGGGTTGGCCGCTATATGCAGGGCTTCGTGATGCTTCCTAAATTCCGTGCTGGGTCGAAGCGCGAGGCGATAGAGAAACTTGTTGCCGAAGTCGCCGCAGCATGTCCGCACCACGTTAAGGACGCTGCGGCTGCAACGGCGGCGGTGCTGCGCCGCGAGGAGTCGATGCCTACGGGGCTTGACCATGGCATAGCCGTTCCGCACGGGCGCTCGCCAGATGTCAATGGCATTGCCGGCGCTGTGGCGATTCTCGACAACGACGGCACTGCAAACGGTTGCATCCCCGATTACGAAACGATTGACAACTCGCCAGTCCAGATTATAGTGCTGACGCTCGCCAACAGCGAACAGCAGACGCCGTACTTGCAGCTCATGAGCTTCATATCCAAGGCCCTGCGCGGTGCGAACGGCTATGAACGCCTTGCCCAGTGCAAGACAGCCGACGAGATGCGGCACTTCTTCAGGAACGTGAAGTAGGGCATAATGGGTGATACGATAGCGGCGGTGGCGACCGCCCCGGGAAGGGGTGGCGTCGCGATTGTCCGCGTGTCTGGCCCTGATGCGCACAGTGTCGCAGAAAGGCTGACAGGTCGTTCGGTTGATCCCGGTCGTGTCTCTCTCAGGAAAGTGCGCGCGCCAGATGGCGGGCATGTCGTTGACGAGGCGGTTGTTGTCGCCTTTGCCGCTCCACGCTCATACACGGGCGAGGACATCGTTGAATTCCAATGTCACGGCGGAGTGGTTACTCCGCGTCGTGTGTTGGAGGCCTGCTATTCGGCGGGGGCGCGGCCTGCTCGCCGTGGCGAGTTCACCGAACGTGCCTTTCTCAACGGGCGACTCGACTACGCGCAGGCTGAGTCGGTGCTGAACCTTGTGGACGCGAAGACATCGCGGGCGGCGGACTCCGCGCTGGACGGGTTGTCAGGATGCCGCCGTCGCGAGGCGCGTGAAATCTACGACTGCGCGGTTTCGCTGTCGGCAACGCTGGAACACGCTCTTGACGTGGACGAGGGCGACTTGGGCGTTGCGTTCTACGCAAAAGTGCGCGGCGAGGCCGTTGCGCTGGACAAACGCATTGCGGATGCGCTGAGGCGGGCCAAGGAAGGCCGTATTCTGCGCGACGGCGCGCTTGTCGCGCTGGCGGGTGCGCCGAACGCCGGCAAGTCATCGCTTCTCAATGCGCTTCTTGGCGAGAGTCGCGCGATTGTGAGCGACGTGCCAGGCACCACGCGCGATTCCATAGAGGCGTGGATCGACTTGGACGGGTGGCCGTTGCGTCTTGTCGATACAGCTGGGCTTCGCGCAACGGATGACGAAATTGAGCTTGAGGGAGTCCGTCGCGCCGAGTCGCTCATTGCCCGAGCGGACGTTGTTCTTGCCCTTGACTGCATGCCGAGGCGTGCGGAAGGACGCGTCATTGCGCTGCATGCGAAATGCGATCTTGGGCGCGGCGAGGGGTTGAACGTGTCATCGAAGACGGGCGAGGGTCTTCATGCCCTGAAGCGAGCGATAGTCGAACGGCTGGAGTCGCTTGCGGTAGAGGCGGCTGATTCCGCTGACGCACCTGAAGGCGAGGAGGTGATTTGCGCGTTTGCTGCAGCGCGTTCTCTCCTCAAAGATTTTATTGCTGCGGGTGATGGCCCGTTCGACATCGTGATTTTCGCAAACGCCGTGCGTTCCGTCGCAGAGAGACTGGGCGAGGCCGTAGGCGCTGCATATTCAACGGACATGCTGGAGCGACTCTTCTCTCGCTTTTGCGTGGGCAAGTGAGCGACCTGGGCGGCGTGGCCAAGGTGCGGAATTATGGTATAATAGCGACGTGAACATGGACGGAAGAGCTTCTTTGAACGACACGCCAAGCGGCAACAGGATACGTATCGCATTCTTCGGGCTGCGAAACGCCGGCAAGTCTACGCTTGTCAACGCATTCTGCGGACAGGAAATCGCCATAGTGAGCGATGTTCCTGGGACGACAACGGATCCAGTCTCGAAAGCCATGGAGATATTGCCGCTCGGACCTTGTCTTGTCACTGACACGGCGGGACTTGACGACGAGGGACAGCTTGGCGCCGAGCGCGTTCGGCGTACGCTGGAGGTGCTTGCCAATACCGACATGGCAATTTGGGTTGATGGTCCATGCGAAGCCATTGGCGACGCAAGTCGCCGTGCGGAGTTCATGGCTGAATGTGCAAGGCGCTCAGTGCCGGTGATAGAATACCGCCGAGGTGACTCGGTCGATGCCCTCAGAAGCCGGGTTGCATCAGTCAAGGTCGCTCCGGAGCCAGGGCTGCTTGACGGGCTGGTTTCGTCCGGTGACCGTGTGATATGCGTGTGCCCAATAGACGAGAGCGCTCCGAAAGGTCGGCTCATACTCCCTCAGGTGCAGACAATACGCGATTGCATAGACCGACGCGCCACGTGTGTTGTGTGCCAGCCTGAAGAACTGGCGGATTGTCTTGCGGCGGAGCGGGTCCGTAGACGTGGAGTCCTCGTGGTCACAGATTCTCAGGCATTCGGCGAGGTGCGGCGAATAGTCGATGCGGAGAGGGCGAAGATGCCGTCGATAAGGCTTACATCGTTTTCTATACTCTTTGCTCGGCAGAAGGGCGATCTCGCTGCGTATGTAAATGGAATGGCGGCGGTAGCCATGCTCAGGGACGGCGACATCGTGCTTGTTGCGGAGGGTTGCACGCACCACCGTCAGTGCAACGACATCGGCACGGTAAAGATCCCAAAAGCCCTGGGGAGGCTGTCTGGCAAGAAACTGTCCTTCGAGTTCTCAAGCGGAGGCTCGTTTCCGCTTTCCGGTGTCAAGAAGCCTTCGTTGATAGTGCACTGCGGTGGATGCATGTTGACGCGCAGGGAGGTTCGCCGTCGCATATCGCTTGCTGCAGATGCCGGTGTGCCGATCCTGAACTATGGGCTTCTGCTTGCCATGGCCAATGGTCTCAGACCGGAGGAGGTAATGCCGTGAAGTCAAACTACCACACCCACACTACCTGGTGCGACGGCAGGAACACGCCGCGCGAAATGGTTGAGGCCGCTCTTGGCAAGGGATTCGACACGCTCGGGTTCTCGTCGCATTCAATGCTGCCGCAGGACGACGAAGACTGGGTGCTGACGCCAGAGAAGGCGCCGCGCTATGCGGCGGACATACGCTCACTGGCAAGGGAGTACGAAGGGCTCATTCGGATACTGTGTGGAGTCGAGGCCGACTATGTGCCAAGCGGCGCGGAACCGTCACGTGCGGCGTACGCCTCGATTTCCCCAGACTACATCATCGGCTCCGTCCACTTTGTTCGTGCGGATGATGGTGCGCTTGTTCCCGTAGATCACGCGCCGAATCTGCTTGCGGACGGAATACGCGATCATTTCGGCGGAAAGCCGGCAGCGTTTGTGAAGGCGTATTTCGCGTCCGTCAGGGCGTCGCTCGCGTTTGACTACGACATGGTTGGACACCCTGACCTGGTGCGCAAGTTCAACGTGAAGCATCCGTACTTCGACGAAAGTGCGGCATGGTACAGGGACGAACTGGAACACACGGCGGATGCAATAGCGAAGTCGGGGAAGTTCGTAGAGGTCAACACAGGCGCGATATCGCGTGGCTGGCTGGACGACGCGTATCCGTCGCCGACGTTCCGTGCGATTCTGCGCAGTCGCGGCGTCAGGTTCGTGCTGAGCGCAGACGCGCATTCGGCGGAAGGGCTGGACTGCGCCTTCGACAGATTTGCAAAGGAGGAGACTTATGAGAGACTTGTCTGAGATCATTGAAGAGGTTCGCGGGCGCATATGCGCCGCTTGCGCTCGTGCCGGGCGCAGCCCCGACGACGTCGAGATCATAGCCGTTACGAAGACGCATGGTGCTGACGTCGTGAATGAAGCGTGGGACGCTGGGCTAAGGATCGTAGGGGAGAACAAAGTTCAAGAGGCAACGTGGAAGAAGCCTGCCAGCGTTACGGGGCCCCAGTGGCATCTCATAGGGCACCTTCAGTCCAACAAGGTGCGCCACGCGCTTGAGCTTTTCGACTTCATACACTCCGTCGACAGCGCGAAGCTTGCGGACAGAATCAACTTCATAGCCGATGACATGGGCGCACAGCCGCATGTTCTTCTGGAGGTCAATGTTTCCGGAGAGAAGTCTAAGAGCGGAATGCGCCCCGAGGACGTGCGCCCGACGCTTGAGCACATTGCTGGGGAGTGCCCGCGGGTCACCGTTGAAGGACTCATGACCATGGCTCCGTTCAGCGAGAATCCAGAGGATGCACGGCCGTATTTCAGGCGGCTCAGGGAACTACGCGACGGCCTTCAGGATTCGCTTGGCATCGGGCTGCCCCGCCTTTCTATGGGCATGAGCGGCGATTATGAAGTTGCAGTTGAGGAAGGTGCAACATGGGTGCGGCTCGGCACGGTTCTGTTTGGCGAGAGACCGAAGGTCAAGGCTGTGCAAGCGGAGTCCGATGGTGGCTCTCCTTGCGGCGACTCCGACACTTACGCAGGCTTCGGCGGCCTTGATTCATATTCCGGCGCCGGTCCGACCATCAAGGTCATGGATTGATGGAACTCTACGATGCGCCGCCTGTATCCTGTTAATGCAATTCACTGAAGAAAGACGAGGATTGAAAATGAATGATAGAAGCAAGGTAAGTTTGTACGCCGCAATTCTGTGCGGCTTGGTTGCCGTTAATGCCTATGCGCTTAAGGTTACGAAAGTGTCGGAGGTGAACAGACCTTCCGCCTCCCAATACGGTGCCGAACAGGCTAGCGGCATGACGTGGGCTGGCGGCGATCTCTACTACGCCATTGACGACAACGACAAGAAGCTATACCCTATTACGCTCGCCATAGACCGCGCCAATGGCTCGCTGACGACATCGGGCATAACCATTGGCACGGGCGTCGTCATGTCCGGCGGCAACGACATGGAGGGCTGTGCGTTCGATCCGTGCTCAGGCAAGGTCTGGATATCGGACGAGTCTGGTGCGCTCGTCAGAGAGTATGACCCATCGACCGGAACGCTTATTCGTTCCGCGCCTGTCCCGGCAATAATGACGAAGTACTATGGCAACTACAGCCTTGAGGCGCTCACGATTTCCGGCGACGGGCGCACGATGTGGACGGCAAACGAGGAGGCACTGACGGTAGATGGCGACAAATCGGCAAAATCGACTGGGTCGATAGTGCGTCTTACTCGGTTCACGCGCGAGTCTACTTATGACAATTGGACACTAGCTGGACAGTGGGCGTATCTAACCGATCCGATAGGAACTGATCCATGGGTATACAGTGGAAGCGTCAAGGGTCGCAGCGGCGTTTCGGCGCTTGCGGCACTCCCAGACGGCAATCTGCTTGTCCTGGAGCGCGATCTTTGGGGAGACAATGCATGGGATTCAACCTTCTACAACCGCATATACTTTGTGGACGGTACTGGCGAGGGAGGAGGTAAGGCTACTGACGTTGCAAGAATGTCATCTCTCAAGGAGGCAACATATGTGAGAGTAAAGAAGACTGCTCTTTTCAACGAGGAAGTCGGATGGGTAAATTATGAAGGAATGTGCATTGGACCTCGCCTTGACGATGGATCTATTTTGCTTGTGCTTATTGCCGATGGAGGCAGCTGCACATGTAAAATTATGACACTCAAGCTCTCCGGCCTGAACGTAAGGACGTTCGAGTTCGAGGAGTCGAGCGTGGGAACTTCGTCGATAGTCGGCTCGCCGTACAGGTTTGTCAACGGCGTCAGGGTCGACGTGGAGCTGAAGGGCGGGCAGACGCCGGCGACGGCCTACACGAACAACAACACCGTCTGCACCGACGTCGGCTGGGAAGTGACCGGCGGAACGCCGCTCTCCGGCATAGGCGCGCTGGCGTCGTTCACGGTTTCGGGCGACGGCGTCTTCAGCTGGAAGGTGCTCTCCGAGACCGTGGCGCATACGCCGATTGTTGGTGGCGACACGTTTGAGGAATACGATGTCGAAACCGACGTCGCCGACGGCGGCATAGACGGCTGGATGGGAGAGGGCTTCGTCAAGGCCGAAACGCCTCAGCACGATGCCGCCAACTGCTCCATGCCTCTCGCGGAGCACACGAAGATGCTTTCCGTGGACGGCGAGGTCGTGCGTACCTACGGCGCCAACGCCACGAACGCGAACCAGACGCTCGACCTCATGATAACGGTGCGCCGCAGCGGCGAGGAAACGCTCAAGCCTCCGACGAGCCTGACACAGACGTGCCAGACGGCGATTGCGGCCGACAAGAACGGCTGCATGAACGTATTCACATCCAGCGGCTGGCATAAGCTCTCCGAGACGGCCTACGAAAATGACGAATGGCTGCGCGTTACGGTGTCGCTCGACTATTCGGGGCACACTGCAACGGTAAGCCTCGACGGCGTGGAGTGCGGAACATACAGCCTCCTGGACCAGTCCGCGAGCAGCGTGTCGCAGTTGACGGTGGCTGGCGTGTGCAATGTTGACGACGTGATGCTGAAGGTGGACGAAGAGCCTGCCGCCGGAGTCGTGACGCCTCTGAGCCAGATTGCGGTGTCCAGCGAGTCGGAAGCTGCCGGTCTTCGCGTGACGGCGTCGCCCGACATGGCGGCGCAGGCAGTGCTTGCCGCAGACGCGGCGAAGATGTCGCAGTACTGCGGGCTGTTCAGGCCGGTGCTCAACAAGTCAACGATGACCGTGTCGTTCGAGATGACCGAGGAGGCGAAAGCTAGCGAGACGAACAAGCTCGCTGCCGCGCTGGGCGGTGTTGACCTCTCCGCCGTAGCCGCAGGGTCTGCGACGGCAACTGTGGGCAATTCTACGCCGGGGCTGTACTACACGCTGAACGTCGGCCCGAGGCTTGATGGAATGGAGTGCAAGCCGTCCATTCTCGGCGATGGTTCGGCCATCGAGTTCACGCTTGAGAAGCAGGAAGGCGCTGCCTCCGGCTTCTACTCAATCGAGGTCTCGCTGGAGAAGCTGCGCTAGGCCCTTCGACGGCAGAAAGTCCGCAAGGGTACTTGCGCCAAGAGCACAGGATTTGCTATAATACCCACTCCACGCCCAAAGACGGGGTGGACGCGGCAGAAAACCGCGAACGCAAACAAACAACAAGAAAGCAAACAAATGGCTATCAGAAAGCCAACGGCTCCGGCTGACAAATCCGCTGCAATGGCAGAGATTCTCGCTTCGGCGGGCAAGGAGTCAAAGTTCGTTAACGGCAGCCTCGTAGAAGGCACCGTCAGCGCAATCAAGAATGACGAAGCGTTCATCGACATCGGCTACAAGTCGGTCGGTTCGGTCGGTCTCGACGAGTTCGGCGAGGGCGCTGCGGTCAAGGTGGGCGACAAGGTCACCGTCATGATCGTGAAGCTCGAGGATGAAAAGACAGGAATGGTCGAGCTCTCGAAGCGCCGTGCGGACGACAAGATCCGCTGGGAGAAGATTCTCGACCGCTATGTCGAGGGGTGCGTTGTCACGGGAACGATCAAGAGCGCCGTCCGCGGCGGCCTGCTGGTTCAGATCGACGATGTCGAGGCTTTCCTGCCTGGCTCCCAGGTCGAAGTCACTCCTGTCAAGGATCTCGAGCCTTACGTCGGGCAGACGTTCGAATTCAAGGTCATCAAGATTTCCAACGAGCGCCGCAACCTCATTGTCTCTCGCCGCGAGCTCATTGAGGGCACGATGGCGGAGAAGCGCGCCACGTTGCTCGCCTCGCTGCAGAAGGGCGAGGTTCGCAAGGGCCGCGTGAAGAACATAACGGACTTTGGCGCATTCGTCGATCTCGACGGCATCGACGGCCTCCTTCACATTACCGACATGAGCTGGGGCCGCGTGAAGCACCCGAGCGAAATGCTCAAGGTCGGCCAGGAGCTCGACGTCATGGTTCTCGATGTGGATCGCGAGCGCGAGCGCATCTCGCTCGGCCTCAAGCAGACCACCGACAACCCCTGGAGCACTATTCAGGACCAGTTCCCCGTCGGCGCGCGTGTTTCCGGAAAGGTTGTCAACCTCGCGGCATACGGCGCGTTCGTCGAGATTGCCCCGGGCATCGAGGGTCTTGTCCACATCAGCGAGTTCAGCTGGACAAAGCGCGTCGCGCGCGCGTCCGACATGCTCGCCATTGGCGACGAAGTGCAGGTCGTCGTTCTCTCTGTCGATGTTGAGAACCAGAAGATCGCGCTCGGCATCCGCCAGACGCAGGCCAATCCGTGGGATACGGTTCAGGAGCGCTTCCCGGTCGGTTCGAAGGTGCACGGCAAGGTCCGCAACTTCACGACGTACGGAGCGTTCGTCGAGCTTGAGGAGGGCATTGACGGCATGATCCACGTCAGCGACATGAGCTGGACGCGCAAGATCAACCATCCGTCGGAGTGTCTCCAGAAGGGTCAGGAGGTCGATGCGGTCGTGCTCGACGTCAACCCGAAGGAACAGCGCATATCGCTTGGTCTCAAGCAGACCATGCAGGATCCGTGGGACGAAATCGCCAAGCGCTTCCCTGTTGGCTCCGTCGTCAAGGGTAAGGTTTCGAAGATCGCCTCGTTCGGCGCGTTCATCGAGCTGGAGGATGGCGTGGACGGGCTTGTGCACATCTCGCAGATCTCCGACCAGCGCGTCGAGAAGGTCAAGGATGCGCTTGAGGTCGGCCAGGATGTTGAGGCTCGCGTTGTCAAGGTTGACCGTGGCGAGCGTCGCATAGGGCTTTCGATCCGCGCAATGTCGATGACCGAGGACGAAGTGCAGGGTCTGGTGGCCGAGGCGGCGGGCGGCGAGAAGACGCCTGTGTCCTCCAAGTCTGTCGGCAGCGAGGAGCTTGGCGGTCTCTCCGCAGCGTTTGACAATGCGTTTGCGAATGTCGAATGGCAGCCCGGCAACTGATAAACGTCTGACGAAAGGAATACGAAAATGTCCAGAGTTTGTGACATATGTGGAAAGGGGCCGTCGGTCGGCAATGTCGTCGTCCGCAAGGGTTCACCGAAGTACAAGGGCGGCATCGGTCTTCACACGACCGGCATCACTAAGCGTCGGTTCCTGCCGAACCTGCGCTCGGTCCGCGTGACCGATGGCAAGGGCAATACGAAGCGCATGTGCATCTGCGCGCGTTGCCTCAAGTCCGGCAAGGTTACCAAGGCATAACTAGGTCTCGCCTAGTGGCGAAAACGGCGGCTGCAGTCTTTGACTGCGGCCGCTTGTTTTTTCACTGGACGCTGGCAGGCTTCGGCTCCATCTTGCCTCTCCTTTGGGCTAAGGGTCACCTTGTCTAATCGGAATATGGTAGACTATGCTGCTGTTCGGTCGGACGAGTGTCCGGACAGAACGGCCCGCCCGGAAAGGCCTTTCCCGGACGGGCCTGCGGCGGCGAGGCTCTAATGGGTCCAGAGGCATAACCCTCCGGGTCAGCTCAGCCCACCGCCGCGTTTCGTCTAAAGGCTCAACAGTTGCATAGGCGTTTCGGGAAGCGGTCAAGTCTCCCGGTGCAGCCTCCAGACAAGGATAGTATAGCATGAAATCAGTCACTGTGCACATCGGAGTTGACGTTTCCAAGGAAAAGCTCGACGTCTACGTCCCGGCGAAGAAGGAGGGATCTCGCCCGCTGACGAAGGAAGTCGACAACAACATAAATGGTTTCAGGGAGCTCCGCAACC
>CACYCL010000103.1 GCA_902772905.1 uncultured bacterium
ACCGAACGAGTCGAATCCGAACTCCCAAAGTGCAAGATACGTCTCTGGACGGTTCGCCTCCTCCTGCCAGACGCACATCGACGCCTCCACGCCGGCAGCATGAAGCCTCTCGACGCACTTCTTCATCGTCTCTGGCTTCGGACAGAACGTGGGCGTACCCGCCGCGTCGTATCTCAGCTGGCAATGCAGCTGCACGTTGTTGATGTCCTTGAAATTGGCCCTGGCCGCGTTCTCGAAGAGCTTCATCATGAACGCCTCGCACTTCTCCGTCTCGCCCGGCTTGTCGAAGTCGATGCGCTTCCAGTTACCGAGGTTCATCCAGTGGAGCGTCTGGCCTTCCGGCAGCGCGGCCTTGTAGCGCTTGATCAAGTCGTAGTCCCTGGTTATGAACCAGCACTGCTTTTCAAGCCCGTGCGCCTTCACCATCTCCGCGACCTTCTCCGGCGGCACGTCCTTCCAGTCTATGTGCATCTTGCGAATCGGATTCTCCTCCATCGCGGTGAAGATCGTCTCCCAGAGCGGCGGACGGCACGTGGCGTACTGCTCGCCACGGTAGCTGCCTACGTCCCACTCCCGGATTTCATCCCACGTATACGTGTCGATCTTGCGCCCCTTGTATTTGTTGTCGTGAAAGGCGACGATCCTGCCGTCCTTCGAATATCGAATGTCGCTCTCCGGCGTGTAGCCCTTCGCCCAAGTGTAGAGCAGCGCCTCCATCGTGTTGTCAGGCCGACCCTTTCCGTCGCCCCTGTGTATGAGCGAATGCTTCAGCGTCTCAAGCGCCTCAGTCGTAACAGGCCGTGCACCATGCGCCGCGAAAGCCACCGTCATGCAGACAACGGCGCAAATCCCGCAAAGTACGAATTCTCTGTTGTTCATGACAACATGATACCAAAACGGGCTACAGAACCGCAATCGGAAATATTTACAAAAATATTTCCTATAATTACATTAGCGTGTCACGACGCAAGTGCCGCGCTAGTCGCCCAGCGCACGGCGGAACTCTCGCGGAGTAGCGCCGATGGCACTCTTGAATGCGTTGGTGAAGTGCCCAGGGTTGCAGAATCCAGTAGCGTCGGCAACTTCTGATATGGACTTCGAGTCGTCCGCAAGGAGCACTTTAGCCGCCGCGATGCGCTGGCGCAGCGTCTCTTCGCCAACCGTCCTGCCGACCTCGGAGGCAAACAGCCTGTTCAGCGTCGAGCGCGACACGCCAAGCGCGTCAGCCAGCTGGGAAAGACCGAAAGAGCTGGACATGTTGGAGCGGATGTACTCAAGCGCCCTGCGCACAATCGGGCTTGATGCGGCTATGATGTCGGTGGACGCCCGAACCGTAATGCCACGAGGTGGAACGAGAATCGTGCGCGACGGCACGTCCAATCCATCCATGAGCCTATCGAGAAGTTCCGCCCCCTCATACCCCGTTCGCCCCTGGTCGTGCTCAACCGACGAAAGCGGCACAGGCTGGCTCTCGCATATAAGGCGGTCGCCGCCTATCCCCACGATTGCCACCTCCTCCGGCACGGAAATTCCGTTCGCAAGGCATGCGCCAAGCGCCCGTGCGGCGTCCGCATCGTCATAGGCCAGAAGCGCAAGCGGCTTTGGCGCCGCCACGAGCTTCGCTCCAAGCCACCTGTCGAACCAGCGGAAATCGTCAAGTCTGTCAGAAGAAACCTCCTCCGACAGCACCCATCGAGGAACCGTTTCCTCTGCCTTGGCCGTCGTTGTGCCGGCGAATCCCTCGTATCTCAGGCGGTGTATGTTTAGCCAGCCCGTCGAGAACCACGCGAAGTTGCGGAAGTTCCTCGCCTCGAAGTGCTCTCGCGCCACTCTCCCCATCGCCGCATGGTCGCCGCTGACGCGCGGAATGCGCAGTTCAGGGTGGTTGAACGTCAGATCGACGACAGGTATGCCCCGTCGCCTCAGAGACTTGACAAAGGCTATCGGCGCAGGGTCGTCACGAAGGGTCACGAGTGCACCGTCACCGCTCCAGCCTCTCGGCTGGCGCGCTATTCGGTCCAGTATCGTAAGTTGCCAGCCGTGGCGCCTTGCATAGCGGGATATTCCTGCAAGCCTCGGCTGATATGCCGGGGTCACAAGGATAATCACGTGTTTGCGAACCGATCTCATGCGCTGACTACCTGCCCACCTTCGCGCATACCGCTCCGCCGCACTCAGAACTTGATCGACTGCCCGTCCTTCGCGAGTCGCCCGCGCATGCGCGGCTTGGCTTTACCTGCGAGAACGATGTCAGCCATAGGATCCTCCACGTAGTCCTGTACGACTCGCCTGAGCGGACGCGCCCCGAGCGCAGAATCCGTCCCCTTCTCGACAAGGAAGTCCGCAGCCTTCTTGTCGAGCGTCAGCTGTATGTGCGCGCCCTTCAGCCTGGCCTGCAGCTTCTTAAGCTCCAGGTCGAGAATGTGCTTCAGGTCGTCCTTGCCCAACTTGCCGAACACAACCGTCTCGTCAAAGCGGTTAAGAAGCTCTGGACGAAACGCCCTCTTGGCCTCGCCAAGCAACTTCTCCCTGAGCACCTCATAGCTCGTCTCCGCAGTGTCCTTGGCAAAGCCCAGCGAATGACCTTCTCGCGCAAAGTCAAAGCCAAGATTAGCCGTGCAGATCACAATGGTGTTGCGGAAATCTATGACACGTCCCTGTCCATCCGTCAGACGCCCTTCGTCAAGTATCTGCAGAAGCATATTGCACACATCGCCATTCGCCTTTTCAAACTCATCGAAAAGAATCACGGAGTACGGACGCCGCCTCACCTTTTCGGTAAGCTGCCCGCCCTCGTCGTATCCCACATATCCAGGCGGCGCTCCGACAAGCCGCGACGACGAATACTTCTCCTGGAACTCCGACATGTCCAAAGCAATGAGAGCCTTGTCGTCGCCGTAGACGCGATCCGCCAGCATCTTTGCGAGGTGGGTCTTGCCGACGCCCGTAGGGCCAAGGAAGAGGAAACTGCCTATCGGCCGCTTTGGATCAGCCAGCATCGCACGGCTACGTCTCAGCGCACGCGCAATTGCACGTATCGCAGGCTCCTGCCCGACGACTACCTCAGAGAGAGATTTCTCCATGTTGAGAAGCTTTTCGGCAGTTGCCGCGTTCATCTTCTCGACTGGAACACCGCTCATTGAAGAAACCGTTTCGGCGACATCCGACTCTCCGACCTCTATCGTTTCCTCTGCGTGCCCTTCCTTCCATTTCTTCAGCGCCGCGTGAAACGCCTCGCTTGCGGAATGAATCTCATCGCGGTACTTCGCCGCCGTGTCGAAATCGCCTTTGGCTACCACGGCGTCTTTTTCGCCCCTCAACAGGTCGATGCGTTCCTGCATAGCCGTGAGCGACTTCGGCCTTGCGCTGGCTCCCGCCCTGATGCGCGCGCCCGTCTCGTCTATGGCATCGATCGCCTTGTCGGGCAGCTGCCTTGCTGGAAGGTAGCGGGCCGTAAGCTCCACTGCCGCCCTCAGCGCGGCGGGAGTGTACTTTACGGAGTGGTACTCCTCGTATTTCTGAGCAAGCCCCTCAAGTATCTCTACCGTATCGGCTACGGTAGGCTCGTCCACCGTCACCGACTGGAAACGACGTTCAAGCGCGGCATCCTTCTCTATCGACTTGTGGTACTCCTTGAGCGTCGTCGCGCCGACTACCTGCAATTCTCCGCGGGCAAGCGCAGGCTTCAATATGTTCGCGGCATCCATCGCGCCCTCTGCCCCTCCTGCCCCGACCATAGTGTGTATTTCGTCCAGGAACAGTATGATGTTGCCGCTTCGGCGAGTCTCGTCGATTATCTTCTTCAGTCGCTCTTCGAACTGCCCACGGTACTGCGTGCCTGCAACGACGCGCGCCATGTCTATGGCAACCACGCGTTTCTGCTGCATTTTCTCAGGAACCTCGCCGCGGTGTATCGCCTGCGCGAGCCCTTCGACAACGGCAGTCTTGCCCACGCCGGCCTCGCCCACCAGCACTGCATTGTTCTTCGTGCGACGCGAAAGTATCTGCACAATGCGCTTGAGCTCCTTGGCGCGTCCTATGACCGGGTCGAGCCTGCCCTGGCGCGCAAGATCCGTCAAGTCGCGTCCGAAGGCGTTTACCATCGGCGTCTTCTGCTTTTTCCCGTTGGCGCCATCGCGAGCAGCCGAGGAGTCATCGCCGTCTTCGTCATCTTCGGGCTTCGCCTCTCCATCCGGCTTCGCGTCGTTGGCGTTAGCCGAGTCGCCTCCGCCGCTTGCCGCGCCTGCCGCCACGAACTTGTCCGCCGTGACGCCGGCGTTGAACAGGAGCTGCGCAGCGGCATTGTCGCCCTCGCGCAGCATTGCCAGCACAAGATGCACCGTGCCCACTGGATTTCCGTTCCCGGCGTCCATGCCGGCCATTTCGAGTATCTTCTTGAGCCGTGCCGTTATCGGCAGCGGACCACGCTGCATCACGCCGCTTTCGCCGCCCTGTATCATGGTCTTCATCGACTCGGAAAGGTCATCGGCTGAAAGACCAAGCGACGACAGGCGCTTCACCGCCTGACATGCCGGTATGGCAAGGACAGAGAGGAGAACGTGCTCCGCCCCAACATGGTCATGACCGAATTGCCGCGCACAGCTGGACGCCGCATTGAGGGCGTCCACCGCGTGTTTCGTGAATGAAAGGTTCATAGGAACTTCTCCTCGCCGAGCTCGTTCAGGACAACGTCCTCGAAGCGTCTGTTCATCTCATCGGCGCGCACCGCGTCTACCCTGTCGCGCTCTGCCTGGTCTAGCCGGTCCTCTTCTCCCGAAAGATCGACATTGGCGATCAGCCGCTCTATGTCTGCGGTCTTTATGCCGTCAAACATCCGCTCCATCGCCGCAAGCCTGAGGGGAGAGAGCAGGTCGAACAGCTCGCCCGGACTAAGCAGACGGCAGTTCTTCATTATGGCAAGCGCACGGCAAAGCGAGTCGCCAAACACTCTTGGCAATTCCTCGAAAAGCCGTACACGAGCATTCCGCTCGCTCGTCAGAATTGCGTCCACTATGCGACCGGCGCGATCCGGCGAACCGACATAGCGGAAAGCATACGCATGGCCAGCTTCATTTACGCCGTCTGCCTCTATGCCTACAATCTCGCAGCCAAGCGCATGCACGGCCCGGCGCACCGGCTCAAGCTCCCCAATAAGGTGAAGCCCCTCTAAATGCAGACGATCACGCACACGATATGCAGAGTCTATGCCTGAGCACGAGAACTCAGACATCTTCCGATCCTTGCTTTTGACGGAGGCGTCCAACTCCTTCTTCGCCTTTTCGATGTCTGACACCATGTCATGGAAAGCGCTCATTATCGCACCAAGGAAAGGCGGCGGCTCGACGCCTTCTCCATCTTGGCCTGAGTTGGACGATATTTCAGTTATGGACATCGACATACCGGGCGGCAGCCCGGTTACCTTGCGAGTGCGCAAGCTCTTCTTCTGACGGCTCTGGCGCTCGGCCTTCGCGCAGGCATTGCAGACGTAGAGTTCCTCCGCGTCATCTCCCTCGCCGCGCGTGATTGCTGTCTGCGCGTCCGTCTTATGGCACAATTCACATTTCATTGGTGTTGTATTATATCATAAACCCGGCACGGCGCAGGGCATCTTCCGTCAGTCCCGACGGCGCGGCGGATTTGGCCATGTACTTGCCGACGATATCTCCCTCAAGGTTCACAAAGTCCCCGACGCGCCTGGCGCCCAACGTAGTATCTGACGCGGTGGTCGGTATGATGTCAACACCCAGCCAGTCGTTTCCTATGGCGCTTATGGTGAGCGACACGCCGTCAACGGCGATCGACCCCTTGAGGACTGACTGCGCGGCGAGGACGCGTCCGCACTTTATGCGCAGCTGAAAGTCGCGCCCCTTGGTCAGTTTCTCCACAATCGTGCCACGGCAGTCCACGTGGCCTTGCACTATGTGGCCGCCCATGGCGTCTCCGGCACGGAGCGCTCGTTCCAAGTTGACCTTCGCCCCAGGCAGGAGTTCACAGAGTCCCGTGCGCGCCTCGGTCTCGTCCAGCACGTCCGCAGTGAAGCGCGAAGCGTCGCACTTTACAACCGTCAGGCACACTCCGTTGACTGCTACGGACTCTCCTGCCTCCAGCGGTCTCGCCCACGGCTCGTCCGCCGCGATCTCAAGTACAAGCCCCGCGCCGCGCGAAACTCGCTTGACCGTTCCGATTCGCTGTATCAACCCCGTGAACATGGTTCAGTCCCCAAAATCAACCGACACGAAAGAGTCGCCGCAGGCGCAGAACGTCTCGTCGCCGCTGATTCTGCCGCGCAGCGCCTCGCCTATTGGCTTCGACCCTATGACAACCGGCGCGACGACGTTTACCCAACTGTCGACGAGTCGCTGGTCGGCAAGCGAACGGGCGAGCGAGAGCCCTCCTTCGCACAGCACCGACATGACGCCCATCCTGCCCAGTTCCTCAAGCGCCTTCTTCGCATCGCTGAAGACAAGCGTCTTGTTCGGCGCGCCATCCGTGAACACCTGCGCATTCTTCGGTAGCCTGCCGCTCTTTGAGACTACGACGCGTATCAGGTCGTCGTTGCGCCGCCCGTGGCTCAACAACGACGGATTGTCCCTCCGCACAGTCTCCGCCCCGACCATGATTGCGTCGCAGACTTCGCGCAGCGCGCCGGTCACGCCGCGTGAACCGTCTGACGAAATCCACTTCGCGTCGCCACGGTCGTCGCAAATCTTGCCGTCGAGCGACATCGCCAGCTTGACGGTCACGTACGGAAGCCCAGTGAGCACGTGCTTCCGAAAATCCGCTATGAGCTTGTCGCAGCGGTCGAGGACCTCCCTGTCGCCCCTGAACCGTTCGCAGGCTATGCCGTGCCTCGCAAGCGCGCGCTTGGCCTTGCCGCGATTCCTGGGGTTCGGGTCTGGAACCGCATATACGACACGCGAGATTCCCGACTCCGCGATTGCGTCCGTGCACGCGCCGACGCGTCCCGGCCTCGAACACGGCTCCAATGTAACGTATATCGTCGCGCCCTTAAGCGACTTTGCTCCATTGCGGCGCGCACTTTTGATCGCGGCAACTTCAGCATGGTCGCCGCCGGCCCTCTTGTGCCAGCCCTCTCCGACAATCCTGCCGCCTTTGACGACAACCGCGCCGACGGCCGGGTTGGGGCGTGTATGCCCGCAGCCGCGCGCCGCCAGCGCAATTGCTCTGTGCATGAACGACGACTCGTTCATGGCATGGTCATTTCTTTGCGTCGGTCTTCTTGCCGTCATCCTTCTTTGCCTCGCCCTTCTTGGCCTCGTCCTTCTTGGGCTCTTCCTTGGCCTTGACAAGGTCGGCGCGCTTCTTCATCATGCTCTCGGCAGAGTACGACGAAATCGTGAAGACCCACTTGCCGTCATCAAGCTTGAAGTAGCGGTCGGAGCCGTCCTTCACCTTGTTGCCGACAGTGGCAACGCGCTTGACGGTATTGGAACCGTCCTTGACCGTCACCGTGTAGACATAGCCGGTGGAGAAGCCAAGCTCCGCCTCCGTCAGCTTTGGATCCGCGACGGAATTGAAGTCGAGGTAAGAGAGCGCCGAATCGAGCGAGTACGTCTTTGACGTGTCAAGCTCCTCCTTCGGACCGAGTCCCTTCAGCACCCAAGTCGAATTCGTGCCCTTCTCAAGTTCAACAAGAGCGTCGCCGTGGCGATAGGAAACAGCCGTGACATCGGACGACGGAACGGATGCAATGCGAGTCTCGCACCACTTTTTGGCATCCCCGTCAAAGGCGTCCAGCGTGTCCTTGACCAGCACCGTCTCTCCCTCGAACGCCAGATAGCGTCCATCCGGATAGCCGCCGCCGCCGTACATTGCAGCCTGACCTGTCGGCTTCTTCGAGTGCGTGTCGCCTAGCTTCAGCTCGGCGAGCGACTTGCCTGCGGCATCCTTCAGAGTCACGTCCGTCTCATTGCCAAGCTTGCGACCGCGCGCCACCTGCCCAACCTTAAGCTCTGCTAGCTTTAGCAGGTTTTCGGCGATTTTGTCGCGAGAGGCTGGATAGCCGTAAAGCGACTCGACGACCCAGCCCTTGTCGGTCGAGGCAAGCGTGAGCTTGCCGCCGATCTCGATCTTCGCAACGTCAGCTGCGTTCAGTTCTGGCAGTATCGCCTTTCCGTTCAGCCTAGGGGCTGACGGCCTGGAGCCGTTGCCAATCAAATACGCCGCGACTCCGAGAACTACCGCAACGACAACAAGCACTGCAAGATTCTTTGTCTTCACTGCATTTTCCTCCTTACTTATTCCTTCGTGATTCCACTCTCAACTCTTACTTCTTCCTTCTGACAAAGCCGCGAAGAAGACCAAACAGAACAACCAGCGCAGGAACCAGCGCAATGTTGATGCACTTCAAGGTGAGGCCGAGGGAGTCGATGTCGGCAGTCAGCTCCTTGCGAACGTTCTTGAGCTGCTTGCGGGTCTCGGCCTGCGCCTTGCGAAGCTTCAATATCTCGTCCTGCTGCTCGCGCGAGAGGATGTAGCGCTCGTCTCCGCTCTTCTGCTTCTGAAGAGCCTGAAGTCGCTGTTGCGTCGTTTGAAGCTCTGCCTCAAAGTCGGACTGCTTGCGCTGCCACTTGCGCATCGCCTGCGCCTCCAGTTCGTTAACGACGGTGAACGGCCGGTCGGAGGCTCCGCGGCTGCGAACGCCGATCAGCTCCTCACGTCCCGCAAACTGCTCGATCACGTTGGAGAACAGCGTCAGGTTGTCGTTGATGAGCTGCGGAATCGCGCCAAACGGCGTCCTCATTACGCGAACGCAGAAATCGTCGGCGAGGAAGTCGGAGTCTGCGAACAGGATTACCGAGCTCTTGCCCTCGGCAAGCGCCTTCGAAACGTCGTTCGTGCCGTCCGGCCCCTTCGGGAACGCAGTCTTGAACGTGCCGGACAGCCTGGCGGCGACCACGCGCTCGTGGCCATCTGGCACCATTTCCTTCATGCCGCCGCCGAACTGGACGGTCATCTTGTCGACCGAGCACGACGCATCCTTGGAAGTCGTGATGACGGGCGAGAATACAAGGTCGCCTTCCTTCTTGGTGAACGAGAACGCGCCCGCAAACGGCATCATGACCTGCGAGAGACGCTGCACCAGGACGTCGCCTTTCTCCATGTTCGCCGTGCCGAGCGACAGGAACGCAGGGTTGTCCTCGACGCCTCCCTGCCCGTTGTTGAGCTTAGTGGAAGCCTCAAGATCTCCCGTTATCTTGCCGGTGTCGAACGTGACGCCCCAAGAGTCGAAGAGCTTGCCGAGCGTGGAAGGACCGTCCTGACCACCCATCTGCATCATTGGATTCTGATTCTGGCGCGACGCGAGCATGTCCTTGATCGAGAACGGATCGACGCATGCGATGAGCTTTCCGCCCCTCAACACGAACTGGTCGATTGCGTAAAGCGCCTTGTCGGAGAGGTCCTTCGCGTGCAGCACGACAAGCGTCTTGATGTCATCGTCTATTTCTGCGACGTCCGTAGCAACCGTCTTGACGTCATAGTCCTTCGCGAGTTCCGAGAAAGCGGCCCAGCCCTGCGGCGGACGCTGCCCCATCTGCATCATCATCGGGTTCGCCTGGCCGCCCATCACGTCGGAAAGCGATGTCATGACGCCGACAACAGGACGTTCGGGCCAAGCGACTCGCGTCACAAGGCGTGTCACGTCGTATTCAAGCGTCGCCTCTGTCTTGGGCGAAAGAACGCCAAGCGTCTCTTCGTGATCTCCGCAAACAGCGACGAGACCGAAGTAGATGGGCGAGCCGAACGGATTCACCGTCTGCGGCTCAATGCCATAGCGCTGGGCCCACTCTTCAGCATCCGAATCAGGCTTCGGATCATACGCCTCAAGCGCGAGACGACCGCCAGACGCACGTTCATACTCCTTGAGAAGGTTCTCGACGCGCTGGCCATACGTCTTGAGCGCCATTGGCATGTCGGCCGCAGAGCTGCTGACGTAGTACTTGATCGTCACATCCTCCTCAAGCTTTGACAGCACGGCCTTGGAGCCGTCAGAAAGCGTATAGAGCTTTTCCGCCGTGAGGTCAACCCGCAACGGAAGCGCAGACAATATGACATCCGCCGCAACAACGATCACCGCGAGCATGACCAGCCCAAGCGCACCCTTCGACGCGCCACGGCGCCCGTCTGTAACCGTCTTCGCGAGCGTGAGCGCGAAAACGACGACTCCGACATAGTAGCCGATGTCGGCGAAGTCGAGAACTCCGCGACGCATAGACTCGAAGTGCGAGAGAAGCGAGCACGACGCAATGCCGTTGACTATGGCGCCTGGCACTCCCCAGTTGGCGACAGCCGTTGTAACCGGATCGAAACCGACTATCATCAGCACGAACACCATCGCAAGCGAAACGACAAACCCAATTACGCTCGAACGCGAAAGTGTCGATGCGAAGACGCCAATAGCGGCAGCCGCGCCAGCCATCAGCACCGACCCGACATAGCCGCAGAACACCGCGCCCCAGTCAGGCGAGCCGAGATACCCTGCCGTCAGCGCGACAGGCAGAGTAAGCCCGACGGCAATCGACAGGAACGACCATGCCGCGAAGAACTTGCCGATAAGCGCCTCCCACGTCGTCATAGGCAGCGTAAGGAGCAGTTCTGCCGTGCCGTTGCGCCGCTCGTCGGCCCAAAGTCCCATCGTGGACGCCGGAACCAGCAGCAGGTACACCCATGGATGCCAGAAGAAGAACGGCGTCAGATCGGCCTGACGGCGCTCGTAGAACATGGCCACGCCGAACGTGAGGAAGCCAATGAGCACGAGGAATGCCGTAAGGAACACGTACGCGACCGGCGAATCAAAGTAGGCCTTGAACTCGCGCTTGAAAACGGCCTTGATATTCTTCATTTTACTTCGCCTCCCCCATCGTCAGCTTGCGGAAGATGACATCAAGGTCACCGCTCGGATCAAGCTTCTTCAGCTCTGCAACTGAAATCTTAGCGTTGTCAGAAGTTCCAGTCTTCGCCTCGCCGTCGGAAATGATGACGACGTGCGAGCAGACGGCATCGACTTCCTCCAGAATGTGCGTCGATATGATAACGGCCTTCTTCTCGGTCTCCGCCATGTTGCGGATCATCTTGCGCACCTCGAACTTTTGGTTCGGGTCAAGGCCGTCCGTCGGCTCGTCCATGATGAGGACCTTAGGATCATTGATTATGGCCGCTGCGAACGCCGTGCGCTGGCGATAGCCCTTCGAAAGCGTTTCTATCGTCTGGTTCGCGCGAGAACCTAGCTTCGCCTTGGCGATTACATCGGCAACGGCCTTCTTGACGTTGGCGCAGCCGCGTATCTCGGCGATGAACGTCAGATAGTCGCCTACCGTCATTGCACGATAGCTGGGCGCCGATTCGGGCAGGTACCCGAGGTCGCTCTTAGCCGCAATCGGATCTGCGGATATGTCGTGCCCGTCTATGACGGCTGTCCCCGACGTAGGCGGGAGAAAGCCCGTAATCATGCGCATGGTGGTAGACTTCCCGGCGCCGTTTGGCCCCAGGAACCCAAGCACTTCGCCTTCGGAGACTGTGAAGGATACGCCCTTCACGGCCTCGAAGTCGCCAAAGCGCTTCTTAAGGTTCTTCACTTCCAGCATTTGTTCTTGGCTCCTTTGAGTTTGTTCGTGTATTATATCAAAAACATCACCAGCATGCACCCGCCGCACTCCAGCGAGCGCATCGGCTGATATGTTACCAAACTTGTGTTAACGGTTTGTTAATGAGAATTAGGCATGAGCACCATGCGGTCAATGTCAGGCATCCAGCCTGTGGCGTTCGACAGGCGGACTGAGTGGATTCCAGCCGAAAGCTCTGCCGTAACTCTTGCGGTAGCAATGTTGCCATTGCTTCCATTGACCGCAATATCCCGCACCTTTGCTCCATCAATCGAAAGCTCGAACGTCCTTGCTCCGTGAGAAATCAAGTCAAATGCAACAACATACACGCCAGTCTCGTCAATTTTGACGTTTTTCCAGACAAGATCGTTGGATGCGCCATTGCCCAGATAGCGCACAACTACGCCGCCAGACACCCCTTCGCTCTGTGCCGGGAACGCCGTTCCAGCCTTTGCCGCATTGTGGAGTTCCTGGTAATCTGTCAGATAGGCACATTCAGCCTCGTAGACCTTGCGCTGGATGCGCCTCTCCGCGTCAAACCGATAGAATTTGGAGGCATGAGGCGAGACCTTGACGGATACATGCCCCTCGAACCGCCCGACATCCGCCATGTCAACAAGGTCAAAGGCGTCAATGCTACCGCCCAAGTCTAGGTCGTCTGCCTTGACTGTGAACTCATGCTCCTCGTCTGATCCGTTGTACAGCGCAACATACCGCGCAAGACCGAACGGCGCATCAGCATCCTTGGCAAGCACGTACGCTTCACCATCACGCGAAACGACGTATCCCTGAAGGCCAAGATCGTTCTGGTTCATGGCAAGAAGATATGGATTCGTTATGAGCTTCTTCGTGGCTTCCGGAATCGACCTCACGTCACAGCCGATAAGCAGCGGAGATGAAAGCATGCACCACATGCCGAAATGGGTCGTTTCCTCGTCAGGCGTAAGTCCAGTGTCGCCATGCTTGCCGAAAACAGTCTTCATGCTGCCCTTCAGCTGTCCAACCTCGAGCATGTCCATGTCATTGTAGTGACCTGGCTTCGCGTACGCCCCGAGGTAAAGGTTCTCTCCAATCAAGTCGCGCACCGATTTCCAGTTTGCGCGGATGTCCTTCGTCGTGCGCCAAGACTCTGCTATGTCGGCGGCCCATGTGCCGGGGAACGCCCAGCGGCAGAGATTTAACCTTACGTCCGTCCGTCCAGTCGCCTTTATCGCATTGGCTATTTCAGTGTAGCGCACGCGCTCGTCAAGCTTCAGCCGCTTTCCACCGCAGTAGTCCACCTTGATGAAATCAAAGCCGAGGTCGTTGAAATGCAACTTGCAGTCCGCCGCGTCATGTCCGTAAAGTCCACCACCTATGCCGCCCTTGTCCTTTCCGCCTGAGCCACTGCCGCCCCACATGCTTCCGCAGGTGTCCGCGCCGGCGTCTGAATATATGCCTGCCCTGAGCCCAAGCGCGTGAATGCCGTCAACGACCGGCTTCATGCCGTTTGGAAAGCGCGTTGGATGGAATCTGAGCATTCCATCCTCGCCATGTCCCCAGAAAAATCCGTCATCGATGTTTACGTAGGTATAGCCAGCCGCCTTGAGCCCGTTGGTTGCCATCGCCCGCGCCGTCTCAAGAATGATTTCCTCCGATATGTCCACGCCAAACGTGTTCCAGCTCGACCACCCCATGAGCGGACGTATCTTCGGGTCGTCGGCAGGCGGAATCTTCGCGGCGTCCAGAAGCCGCGCAGCCCGTGCCGAAACCGCGTCTCGGTCGGCGCCCTCGAGACGGCTCAGGTTTACGTATGCCTTGCCAGCCGAAAGGTCGATGCGTATGCGCTTGTCGCACTTCGGACAGTCGCGAAACTCGACTCGCTGATCGGCACAAGCCAAAGACATGCCCATGCAAGTCAACGCCAAACAGGCCATTACTTTATTATCCATTTGTATTTTCCTTTCATTTGACTATGTGCGCAGCGACTGAAACCGCTGCACAGCAGATTATCAGCTTGACAACGCCGATGCGCTTGCAAAGCATCGCCCAGACAGTCACTGCGACAAGTGCCGTAGGGAGCGGATGCCACGCAAAGACGCCGTCCACGTGAGTCCACACGCTCATGCCGGCAAACACCCAGAGCGCATTCAGCATGAGAGCCATGGTTACTGGCCGCACTCCGGCGAGCACGCCCTGCATGACAACATTTTCCTTGAACCGCTCTATGGAGCCAAGCGCAGCATACACAAGTATCGCACCTGGCAGGAGAAGCGCCAGCGTCGCCACAACGGCAAACCCAACCCCGCCAAGCACACTCCCGAACTCCGCCACGCCAAGCCTGTAGCCAAAGAACGTTGCGCAGTTCACCGCGATGGGACCCGGCGTCATCTGCGTAAGAGCCATCACGTCCGCGAACTCGCGCTCCGCAAGCTGGAGATACGGCGCACCGCTGCCGACGAAATCGCCTATGTACACGGGAACCAGGACATATCCGCCGCCGAACGCGATGAGCCCGTACTTGAGAAACACAAGCGGCGCAGCCCAGAACACAGACTGGAACTTCTTCACGCGACAGTTGCCGCCACCTGAACTTCCGCGCCCGCAAGCAAGCTTCACCGCAACACCAAGCGCGGCGGATGCGGCGATGACGAGCGCCGGATTCAATCCGAGCGGGCCAACCGCCAAAAGCGAAACAAGCAGCACTGCGTATGCAAAAGCCGATTCAACGCTTTTCTTCCAAGTGCGCACTACCATGGCCGCTATTATGCCAGTGAGCGCCGCGCGAAGGCCAGAAAACGCCGCACCAAGGCTTTCGTTGCCAAGCGGAATGAAGGCGTATCCAGCCGACACAACCGAGAACACGATAATGCTCGGCAGGACAACCCCTGCGAACGCAGCGGCTGCGCCTGGCATTCCCGCAACCTTGCGCCCAACATATATGGCAGTTCCCCCTGCGATGATTCCGGGAACCATCTGAAACACAGGCAAGTGCCCAACGACCTCGCCTTCCTCTGTCCATCCGCGCTTTGCCGAGACCTCGTCGGCAACGGCGAGAATCGCGTGCCCTCCGCCGATGACGCAGAGCGATATGCGGAAGAACTCCCAGAATATCTGCCCTAACGCCCGCATCTATCCAGCGCGGTACTCCGCGCAACTGTCAGCCGTCTCCCATATCTTGACGGCAACCAACCCTGGTACGCGTTGCTTGAGTCCATCAAAGCAGAGCTTTGCTAGGTTCTCTGCAGTGGAGCGAAACGGTATCGGGGCAACGCGCATGCCGTTGCGCTCGACGACCTCGGCAATCTCGCATTCTCCACGCGACGCCGTGTTGTATATGAACGCATGGTCGAAACGTGCGCATACGACATCTTCGGCGATGTTCTTCAGATCCTTGAAATCAATGACCATGTCGCTACCTGCGGCATCGGACTGCGCGACCGTGATGTCCACTCTATACGTGTGTCCATGCAGGTTCTTGCACAGCCCCTGATGGTTCGTGAGCACGTGAGCGGCGTCAAACTTTACTGTCTTGGTTACTGTTGTCATATCAGCTATCAGAGTGATGAAAGCCACAGGGCAAGGTTCGCGCAGGCAACGGCATCGTACAGTCCGTCGTGCCATGTGCGTCCTTCGACCTGCGGAACCAGCCCGAACATCCCGCACAGCTCGCCCAGCGCATAGCTCGGCAGGCGCGGATAGCGCGCCTTTGCGAGTTTCAGCGTGTCGGTCCACGGTCCCCAGTTAGTAAGCGGAGCGGTGCGCGTCAATATCGTGCGCTCCGTGGCTATGTTGTGCGCGACAAGCCGTCTGCCCTCCAGCAAAGGCGCCCAGACCTCGAACGAACTCTGGAGCGTTCCAAGCGCATCCGGCCCGTGCGCGCGCTCTGGAGCCCCTTCCACGTCAAAGAAGAACTCCATCGTATCCACAACGCGACCACCGCGCACGACGGCAACTCCGAGCTGCCATGGCTCGTTGGTGCCGCCGTTCTCGTAGCCAGTTGTCTCGAAGTCGATTGCGACGAATTCCATTTCGGGCGTATTATATCAAAATCCGTCTCATCATGAGCGTCGCGGCGTCACCTCCACACCGGAAGAAACAGCAAGTCTACCTCCGCATCGCTAGCAGGAGTGCATTCGTAGCGGAAAAGTCGCCAAAGGAGCGACGCCTTTACATATCCATCGTCATGGGAATCGTATGCAAAACCAGGGAAAGCGTCAAGCCGGACGTTGCCGTCGCATCGCTCCAAGTCAAACAGTTTCCAGAGCACGCGGTGTCTGGTGGATTCGCTTCCGGAAACAAAATCCGTCATCCGCAGATAGTCGTAAAGCCACAGGCAGAGCGATGAATCCACCCGCTCCCGGTCAGCCTTCCTCAATCGATCATCGGCTCCGTAAAGCGTTCGTCGCTTGGCCTCGTAGCGCCAGATGAGAGCATTGCCTATCTCTCTGCGCGAAGTGACAGAATAGTTGTTCGTCTCGGCGCCAAAGCCAGCCATCGCCGTCACGGAGCGCGAATTGTCCGTCAAAACGAGCCAAGACGACGCATCAATGGCAGTGACACGTCTATGAATGTCAATTTCGCCTGGGAGCGCCGTTTCTCCAGACAGACTTGCAAGGCCATCAAAAGCATCGTCCTTTTCACAGGAATAGAACGGGAAAGCCCACCATCCTTCGGTCGAGCCAGAGCTAGTGCCGACAAGCGGCGTTGCCCACCATGTGTTCGTGCACGACGTGCCGCCGCCAGTCCATCCGTACGGCAGCGACAAGAAAGAGCGCCCCGCATCGCTGTGGTAGAACGGAGCCATCCAATGCTTGCGCCGTTCGCCCGTTGCGTTGGAAGTTGCACCTACCAACCCAGCCAGCGAGAACCATGAGCTTCGGCAGGAATTGGTCTCCCACGACGCATACGTAAGCAACGGCAGAGACAGGAATCCGGCGCCGCCGGTCTGCGGATCATCCCAAGACGCATACGGCAACGTAAATAGCAAATGGTCGTCGCGATAATACAACGGCATTATCCAGTCGCTGTCGGTTCCACGTCCGAAAAGCGGTGTAATGAGCTTCTCCCGGTCATGATAGTAGAAAGGCATCGCCCACGACGACCTGTATTCGCCGTCGGACAGCGTACGCCCTCCAATCCCGCAGAGATATGCATCGAGCATGAATCCATCCAGGCTTTCCGTGCGCGACCACGGAATCGACAATACGCCATACCTGTTCGCATAATAGAACGGAAACACCCAGTGTGCATATCTGCCTGTGTCGGGGCTGACGTGTCCGAAAAGCCCACACGCCCCCCAGAGCGTTGTGTTCTCGGGAGTCCAGGAATATGAATAAAGCGGAAAGAGCGTGAACGCCCTCTCGCCGCGCTCTCGCGTCCAGAACACAAGAGGAAAGAACGTCCCGCGAGACCAAGAGCTGTTCATGACAAGAGGAAGCACGGCTGTAGTGCTGTCCGTAAGCCACACTTCCGGGAAAGCCACAAACGTTCCATTGCCCCAGAAAAACGGAAAGACGCGGCCTGTGCCGTCGTGGGAATCGATCTGGCAAAGTGGCCACAGCACATTGAACTCGTCGTACGGTCCATTCGCGCCGCCCTGCCGATACTGCGAGTACAGCGGCCTGAGCGCAAAGTGGTCATCGGCAAACGATATGAGCGGCCATGCAATCGAGCAGGCAGGTTCACGCCAATACATCAGCGGCCATAAATTAATGCGGTCCTCGACGCGCCCAGTATACACATCCGCACCTTCGTAGAACGGCGTGGACTTCATCTCGCGTGTGGCGCAGCCCGTGGCGACGAGGAAAAGCCCCAGCGCCGCCGATGCCGCCGCCTTTCTATATGCCATGTTGTTCATTTGGCGAGATTATACCATATTTCAAACGGGTGCTGCTTCTGACCCATTATATAAATGACCGCGCGCGCGTATATATTGGCGTCGACTTTGCCCTTTGGGCCAAAAAACATGCCTGAATGGCCGAAAAATATTCAATGGATTGAAACGCAAAAGTGCAGCCTTGCACTCGCGAAAGTGCAAGGTTGCACTCGGCAACTTGCATCGGATGCACTCGCGAAAGTGCAAGGTAGCACTTC
>CACYCL010000104.1 GCA_902772905.1 uncultured bacterium
ACGCGCTCTTCGCCCGCAGTTCGATGTAACGGCGGTATAGCATGTCGCGCGGGGCGTCCTTGCCGTTGTGGGCGGCGGCGCAATCCTTGAGCGACTGGAGGTAGGGAGTCTTCGGATCCCAGGCGGCGAGCTTCACGCTTGCCTCCGGAGCGGTGTTGGCTCCCTTGGCCTTTGATGCAGCCTGGCGCCGTTCAAGCCCTGCGTCCTCCGCGACCTCTCTATGCTCGGCCGATGCGGTCATGCTGGCAGGTTCTGCCATCAGTTGGGCATCCGACATGCGTCTGTTTGCGTTTGCGCCTATCAGCCGATTGAAGGCGCGGCGCAGGACGCCGGGATGCTCCGCCGTCGCCTCATCATCGTTGGAATCGAACAGTCCGCTCTTGGGCGCAGGCTTTTTCGGTATGGGATCCTTGTGCCATGCCACGCGCTCATCCCAGTCTCGCTTCAGCTCTTTGAGCCAGCGCTTTTCCGCCTCTTCCTCGTTGGTTTTCGCCTGCGTTTGGCTTGGGCGACGGCTTTCCCACTGCGCGTGGAGCTCCTTTTCCTGCTCTGGCGGCTCGATGCCGTACTTCAGGTATTGGGCGACCGTGTCGAGCACGATGAGCGAGGTCTTGGGGCTGGCGAGGCCGTATTCGCGCCCGAGCGCAAGCAGCTCCTGTACGTTGTCATCGGCACGCGGAGAGAGCTGCACGATGCGCTTTGCCGCCCGTGCCCGCGCGATGGTGCGGCCTTCCCTGGCGTCCGCGCGCGCAAGCGCCACAGGATCGGAGAGGATTTCTCCGCCGAAGTCGAAACGGATGGACGCCTTCTCCGCCGCGAGTCTGCCAAGCACGATTACGCGTCTTCCCGCGATCCGCTGGCCGATTCCCTGCATGAGGTCAACGCCATCGCCTGTCACGTTGGCGAGAAAACATGATTGCGGGCTGAATATCTCCGCGAGGATTGATTCCTTCGTGGCGGTGGCGAGGTCGAGTACGCGTCCGCCGCAGGCGAGGCGCAGGCTCTCGACGTCCCTGTCGGAACCCGAGACGAGCGCGAGCGCATTGAATGTAATGTCCTTGATGCCAGCGGAAAGGGTGTCCATGCCGTCGGTGAAAAGAAGCGTTGCCGTTCCATCCGAGGCTGGACGCTTCTTCACGGCAGCGGTGAGAGCCGAGAAATCGGTGCCGCCGTCGTAGGCAACGCCGTCAAGCGCTGCGAGAAGCTCCGCGCGTGAGTTGAAGGCGCGTTCCTCCTCGGGGACGTCGCGGAACGTCACAAGTGAATACGTCGCGTCCGCCGGCAGTGCCTCCAGGACTTCGCGCGCCTTTGCCACATCGACTGGTGCGCGGCTGCCGGATGCGTCCCAAAGGATGCGGAACGCCTTTATGTCGAGCGTCTGCCTCTTGACATCAGGAGCGGGGACGGAGACTGCGAACCAGTGCTCTGAGCCGCTCTTTTCGACGGTGGCGAATGTGAGCGGCAGCTGCGGCATGGCCACCACCACATCATCCCCGGGAGTCACATCCCTGTCGGTGGAGGACGTGCGCCACACGGCTTCGGCGGCGGCGAAACGGCGGTCGCCGAGGCCGCCCAGTTTGGGTTCCGGCAGGTTGGCGCGGATCGGTACGGTGATGGTTACCGTGCGCTCGGCGAGCTTCTCGCGCGGCATTGGTAGGAGAAGGGCGGCGTCGCCGTTCGGCGCAAAGGCGAGGGGCGTCACGTAGTCCACGCGCACGGTGCGTGCGCCGTTTGCCGGAATCGGATAGATGCGCGTCTTCCACACGTTGCCTTTCACGTGCTCGACGATTCCCGGATCGACGCCCGCTTTCACCTCGGCCTCGAACGCAATGCGCGCTTCGTCTTTCGCGACTACAACCCCATCGCGCATGCGGCCGCTTACGTCAAGTGCGTAGCCGCACACGCTTGCGCCCTCTGGCAGCGGGAACTCCAGCTCGCCCTCAAGGACGCGTTTGTTTGGGTTGCCGAACGAGATGGTTGTGCTCACCGTAGCGAAAAGCCCGTTCACCTGCGCATCGATGCTGTATGCGTTGACCGTCATCGGCTTCTCGTTCGCCCGCGTATTGACGCGTATGGTTGGCGGCGGAACTGTCGGAGGCGGAATGGGCCGCCCCGGCATGCGCGCGGGAACGGTGTTTGCGGCGGATTGGCCGAACGCAAGCGAAAGCATCAGTGCTGCGCTTCGCGTGGCGACACGGAAAAGGCATGAGCGGCAATTCTCTTTCATGCTACATATTATACCAAAGTTCTACACCAAAGTTCTACGCGGCGAAGCTGAAGGCTGCCGGAGGGGAGGGCAATATCTCGTGATGCAGTTTCAAAGGAAGGAAAACCATGTAAACCAGAATGAAAGAAACGACATCGCCGTCATCCACTACCTGAATGCAGTCTACAGCCGCATCGACGCCAGCACCATAGACACGGGCCCCAAGACCGCCCCCACCGTCAACTCGATCCACTGGCGCTCGCTAAAGGGAGAAGCCGCCCATGAACCTCATTTACGCCTGGCCAAAGCGGTTTAAAGATTCTTTAGCGGCTTAAAGATTTTCTGTGGTACTTCATTTGCAATTAATCGGCTTTAAACTTTTTTCAAATCCCCCCTTGC
>CACYCL010000105.1 GCA_902772905.1 uncultured bacterium
CGACGGAGCTGGAGAAGCAGCGCGACGCTCTCGACAAGCAGATCACGAACGAGATGATCGCCCAGGCCAACAATGCCGACAACGAAGGGTTCTTCGACGATTTCGAGGACGTCATCCGCCAGCACAGGGACATGTTCCCGCTTCTCTCCAAGTACTACCTTGACGCCGAATGACCTTATATGCGGAGCGGAGGGGCAACCTTTCGGAGGACAAACAGGAAACAGGCATGACAGACTTCAAGGCACTCATATCCGACATCGCCAGACGCATCAATATCGAGTACGACGGAGGCGACGTCTTCTCGTTCGAGGCTGACGGCCTGGTCGTGTCGATCAGCCACCTGCCCGAGCTCGACAACGGGCGCATCGTGCTTTGCCGGCTCCTGCCGCTCGCGACGCTCGATGCCGACAGGCTCTATGCGGAGGTTGAGCGCTTCGTGAACACGGTGGCGACGTGGGCGAAGGTCGTCGCCGACTACCGCGGCGCGGCGGCGGAAGTGCCTGGCGAAGGCTCCGCCGAGGAAATCCCCGCAACGTTCGGCGCAGGCGGCTTCATGCAGGTGTGATTTCCATTGCACTTCTTATGCGGTTGTAAACTTCAGGCGCAGGAAGTGTAATAAGGGCAGAGAATTTCAGCAGCAAAAGGAACGACAACATGGCAAACGTCAATTTCTCGCTCGGTAACTGGCTGCAAAATTGTGATATAATACGCTTCATCTATCAACCAGTCAAAGGATATGCCATGAATTCTGTCAAACTCAATCGTGTTTCTCGTCTCGGCGCCTTCGCAGTTCTTCTCTCGTCCGCTGCATCCGCATTGGCCGATGCCGGGAACTGGAAGGTGCCTAACTGGACTACTATAGTCACCGAGCCGGGTGCCGTCCAAAAATGGATCGGCAAGACGTGGAGCGGCCACTGCCAGGGCATGTGCGTCTCTTCAAACGCCATCTACTTCTCCTTCCACGACCAGATCGTCAAGACCGACTGGCGGGGGAGGCTTCTCAAGTGGACGCCGGTGGACGTGCACGGCGGTGACATCTGCATCTGGAACGGCAAGCTCTACACCGGCGTTGCACGCAAGCCGAAGGAGAAGGGCGAGAAGTGGACACCGTGCATCTACGTGTACGACGCCGAGACTCTCAAGAAGCTGAACGAGAAACGGCTTTCGAGCGAAGGCGGCTGCGACGGCATAACGTGCCTGAACGGCGTCATCTACCTTGCCCTCGGCTGCACGGGCAAGTACGACTTCGAGAAGAAGAGCGGGTGCTTCAACAGGTACCGCAGGTTCGACGCGGAGACGCTTGAGCAGATCGGCGAGCCAATCCTCATCGACGACGGCGAGAAGTCCGTCTGCGGCTCGCAGAACATGTGCACGGACGGCAGGTACATCTACTCCAGCCACTACACGCACGACGAGCGTGAGCGTACGCCAAACGTCGTCGTGCACGACCCGGAGACCTTCAAAGTCATAGCCAAGTACCGCTTCGGCTGGAACCACGGCATTGACGTCGTGCCCGGGGGGAAGGACGGCGCGGTGCGCTTCGCATGGGTGTTCACGCCCAACTGGGGCACTCCGGACAAGTACGACACGCGCATCAACGTGTACGGAATAGTGCAGTTCGTCGAAGTGAAGGACGGGCAGGTCTTCGACTTCACCGAGCACGTCGGCGGTTTCAACAAGTTCATAGAGCGATGAAGGTCATTAAAAACGTTGGCAATTGCGTGCGGAAACGCAATGTGTTATACTACCAACGTCCCACGGGATAATAAACGGCTAAAATCGTGACGTTTGGAGGTTTAATTGAATCGCTGGGCGAGAAGCTTGGCGTCGAGATTGAGGATGCGGGCGGCGCGTTCGCGCTGGAGGCCAACTATCTTTACAGCGGTACGGGCGGCGCCACGCTCGCCGTAAATCCGGCGGACGGACACCTGCATCTGCAGAAGTACAACTGGCTGGGACGCCTTGACTGCGACAAGTCGCTCGACATGCTGACGCGCTTCGCGGAGACTGCGGCGCTGTGGCGGCGGCTCAGGGGCGAGGCGCCGGGCGAGGGGACCAGCCGGGAGTCCGCGCAGCCGTATGCGGGACAAGCCGGCTTCATGCCGGTGTGACCAGTGTAACCATTTGAAAGTTCGCGTGTATACAGAGCAGAAAGGAACACTACCATGGCAATCGAAAGCGTAACAAGCAAGATACAGGGGCAGCAGATTCTCGAACAGGGAGTCGATCTCAAGCTCGCGGACGCGCAGGTGCCCAAGACTGCGGCACCGATTCTCGACGGGGAGTCCGTGAAGGTGACCGACGGCGCGATGACAGACCTCGAGAAGCTCGTCGCGCGGCTAAAGAACGAGAGCGAGGCTACGCGGCAGAGCGTAGCTCAGCGGCGCATATCGATACTTTCCACCGTGCTGGACTCCATGGCGGACAGGATCACCGCCGCCGAAAAG
>CACYCL010000106.1 GCA_902772905.1 uncultured bacterium
AGACCGAGTCGAGGTCGTCGGTTGTCCTGACGGCACGGGTACTCTGATCTGGAGTGGCATGACGAGACGAATCAATCCCAACGAACGGATTGAAATGAAATCCTTGCAACGACGTTGAATTAACGCCTAACGGCATAAAGAAAGGAGCAATCAGATGAAGAAAAAAACGAGCATGTACATGGCAGTAGTTAAAACGCTATTGACGGCGGGCTGCATCTTGGCATGTATGGATGTTTCGGCGAGGAGGCTCGTCTGGCTAGGCAGAGCAGACTCCAGCTGGAAAGATGCTTCCCTATGGTATGTGCAGAATCCATGGGGGAAAGCCGGTTCCTATCCCGGTTCGGACGATGAAATCGTGGTTCCAATCGACCATCCGCTTGTTCTCGATGCGACCAATGCTGACGATCTTGAAGTGCTTAACGGCAGCAAGGGCGTATGTCTGCCCGAGGTGACGAGCCTCTTCCGAATAATTGCCGCGAACGACAGTTCTGTGAGCGTTTCGGTGCCAATAGTCGGCGGATATAATGTAGATGAAGGAGATGGCGAAAAGGGCATGCTGGAGATATCCGGTTCCGGCACATTGCAGCTGACGGCTAAAGGGATGAAGAGTTACTACATGCGCCTCTTTATCGTCAATGGCTCCGACGTATGGCTGCCCCAGAACAGTGACCTCGACCTTGGCCAGTATAAACTGGGGGGCACAATTGTTTCGAACTCTGCGTCCCTGCATCTGCCCACATGCCACAACGGGTCGCTAAACCTCGGCAACAATTTCGTGGAGATAAGGGAACTCTACGGTGACGGAACGCTTACGGCGTCCGAAGACGCGCAAGTGCGGTTCACAGGAAGTAATGGTGTGTTCGCCGGCATCTTGGATGCTCACATCAGATTGTTCAATGGCGGCCGACAGATGCTTACAGGCACAAGCTCCACGATGACGCTGTACCCGCGGGCATACGACGCAAAGCAGAAATTGGCAACGGACAAGGGGGTGATCGGTGTCATGAAGTTTGGAAATCCTGGTGAGCCGTCTTCCATTGGAACATACGGGGAATTCAGGGCTGACGTAAATGGCGGAACATATCTTTATCTCGGCAGCGGCGAGGTGACCAGCAAGAATTTCTACCTTGTTGGCAACGCCAACGGGTACGACACTTTTGACGGCGGCGCGACCGGTGGTCTCACGTTCACTGGCACGGGAGGTTTCCGCGCGAGTTCAGGAGACAAGTACAACTGTGTCGTGTGCCTTAGCGGGTCAAACACTGTTCCATGCGTCATAGACGGGCAGTTCAACGAAAACAATTCCAGCTACCTCGTCTCGGCAATGAAAAAGGGGGCGGGCACATGGCGGTTCTCCGATCCTACGTTGCGGGGCGTTGCCATAGGCGACTATCGCTCTTTCAGAGGAAGTATTAGTGTTGACGAGGGTGTGCTCCAGTTCGACACGATAGCGCCTGTCGGCGAATTTTGCTCGGTGGGATGCGCGAGCGTCCTGAAGGGGGGCACTCTTGGCGAATGGGCCAAGCTTCCGGCCGTGGACTGGGCGTTTTCGCTCGGCGGGATGAATTCCACCTTGAACGCCATGGCAGAAGGCACGCTCGAATACACTGGAACGCAGACAGGGCTGTGCGACGGTCGTAGAGTCAGGCTGGAGGCGGACGGACGCTTCCGCGCGAACGGGCCAAAAAAGGTGCGCTGGCGCATAGCGGATACGACGTCGGCGCGGGCAAAGACGCTTTCGCTCGACGGTGAGGCAACCGTTACAAACGAGGTGCGCGGCGTGTTCGATACGGCGGAGCATCCGGTGTCCATTGTGAAGGAAGGCGGCGGCACATGGCTTCTCGGCGGCAAATCTCCGCTTCATGGTGACCTGAAGGTCAAGGGTGGTAGGCTGATTGTCGAGAACTATCCGCTGGGCTCCAAGTATACGTGGTTCAAGTTCACGATAAAAAACCTGTTTGATTCCGTGAATCCGAGCTGGTCAAAATCGACGGCAAGTGTGCGCTTTCTGGGATTGTACGATGTCGAAGGTCGATGTCAGACGCTCGGGACGAAATGCGCCGAAGATATGCGGGCGGCGGCCATAGAACCGGGCGAGGCAGGATATGCCACGATGCGCAACTTCTCAAAGGGTGTATATTCCAGCGTTCCGAACGACCACAACCCCACGAACATGTTCACCTACACTTCCGTCTTCGACACCCTGCCGTACAACCTTGCAGGCACACGCGGCGGATATTATCCCAGGCTTGATGACAAACTGTCCTGGATACCGATTGTGGTGCGCCTTACGAACGGTGCGCCGGAAATCGCCTCGTACGACTGGTCGATAACCTACGGTTTTATAGGTACACCCGGCGGTTTCCACTGGACGCCGAACGTCTGGTCGCTTGAAGGCAGCGTTGACGGTACGCACTGGGAAGACCTGAATCCGTCCGGCGGGAATTTCTCCATAACAACCAACGACTACCCGCATCTTGGCACGAACAGGTCTTTCGTCTATTCCGGGGGGAGCATGAATGCAGCCAACTTCACCACACGTTCAGGGCTGAACGCCTATTGGCATGAAGGCGGCTTTGCGATTCGCGGCACTTCCACCAACAGCTACATCACGCTGTCTTCGGTGCGCTCCGTGCAGGTCGACGGCGGCGCGACGCTGGAGGTTGATGGCGATGTGGCGTTCTCGTCACTTGTCGTGGACGTGGCGAAAGGTTGCGGCACGATAAAGGGCGGCACATTCCCTGCGGACGGAATGATTCAACTTGAAAACCACTCCGCAGGCGGAGTGACGCTGTCGATGCCGTTCGACCTCTACGGCACTACTTCCCCTGAAAACATCGCCAGATGGAGTGTTAGGATAGGTAGTGAGGTCAAGCGTTCCTTGCGTGCGCGATACGCAGCCGGCAGGCTGACGATATATCCTGTCGGAATACGGATCGTGGTCAGGTAGGTCAAAAGGCAGCTAAACTGAAATTGGAATGTGAAATGAAGCGAACTGGTTTTGTAATGTCCATGATGGTTCCTGCTGCGCTGGTCTTGGCGGTCGCGTCGCCGTCGGCGCTCCATGCGGCTGAACTTCCGGTGCTGAACAAAGGCAACGGTTTTGGAACCATAACGCGCATGGCAAAGTGTACCGCCGGTGTCGAGAACGGATTGCTGACTATCAAGGATATATCTTTCGATCAGGAGATATGTTTTAAGGTAAATCCTTTTTTCGCTGCGGAAGTAGGCGCGATAGACATCCGCTACCGTGCCTCTGGCCTTTCGAAGCGGACGGGCGGACAGATATACTATGCACCGGGAAGCGATGGATATGTCGGCGGGCGATGCTGGAAGATACCTCCGCTTGAAGCTGACGGGAAGTGGCATGTACTGCATCTTACGGAGAAGAATCTGCCGAATCCCGAAGAGTGGCGTTCGTGCGGCATCCTTGACCGCTTCAGGCTTGATATAACGGACTCTCCTGGCGGCAGGATAGAGATCGCTGAGATCGCTTTTCTGCGGAAAGGGTCTGACGCACAGGCTGCAGAAGGCGGAAAAGCCGAGAATCTTGATCCTGCTTTTGTCTCTGCGCTGGATGCAGATGTATGGCCCGCCGCCCTGCCAGAGACTTTCGGGCCTGCGCCTGCGGAGACCGTGCGCGCCACGCATGTGCGTTGCAGAGGGCTTTCGGCTTCTCGGCAGAACGTGAAGGCCGGCGATACGATTCTGCTTTCGCTGCATCTGGAAGGTGATGTGCCCGACTTCCCGGTCAAACTCGCTGTTTCGCTTTGGAGTGGCGAGTCCTTGCGGTGGACTGAAGACGTATGGCTTGGACGTGATGCGTTTCACAGGGTCGGAGGCAAGGTCTGGTGCATGGAATTCCCGTATCGTCTCCCGGTATGCCTTGATTCAGGTGCGCTGACGGTTCGTGCCGATTCTCCATCCATTCATTATGTTTCGGGCGAACTTCCGTCCGCGAATATCTGTTTTGTTCGCGCGACTCATGCGCCTGGGTGCGAGAAGCCGGTTGTCGCGGAAGTGCGCAAGATCGCCGGTTCGCCGCAGTTCTTTGTGAACGGCAGTCCGTTTTATGCGCTTTGCGGTCTGGTGTGGCGTCCGCTACTCCACTCGCGCGCGCCTTTGAATCTTGTGACCGTCAAAGGAGGCGAAACATGGTGGACCAATTCTGGAGATTTGGATGCCGCAGGGTTTGATCTTGCCGCCGAACGCAATCTTCGTCTCTATCCCGACGCCTATTTCATTTGGGATCTGGATGTTTATCCGCCGCCCGGATGGGCTGCCGCGCATCCAGACGAACTTGCAAGGGATGAAAAGGGGCGCGGCGGCAACGAAGGTCAGGTGAACTATTCGTTTGCGTCCAAAAAGGCGTTCGACGACATGGGGCAGATGATCGAAAAGGCCATTCGCTATCTTGAGCAATCGCCATACGCAAACCGTATCATTGGATACAGGATCAATTCTGGCCATACGACGGAATGGCTGGGATGGTCTGCCATGAATGGATCAGCGTTCGATTTCTCGGGCGTCGCTGCTAATGGATTCGCGGACTATCTTGCAAAGTTCCATCCTGAAGTATCCGAACGCTCCGTGCCGTCCATTGAGGAGCGCAAGGATATGGACGCCCCGCAGTCAGTTGTCTGGAATATCTCGAAACATGCCAGAGTTGTGGCATACAACGACTATTATTCCCGGCTCGTGTCCGACGGTATGCTGCGTATGTGCCGAAAGGCTAAGGATGTTCTCGGCGGCAAGAAGCTAGTAGGAACGTACTTCGGCTATTCGATGACGTTGATGGAGTTCGGTCAGAACCACATGCGCGGGCATTTCTGCACGAAGCGCGCACTTGACAATGCTGTCGGCGCGGTGGATTTTCTGGTGAGTCCGCAGGGGTACTGTTTCGGGCATCGCTATCTCGGAGACCCTATCGTGGACATGAAGCCGTTCGCCTCGTTACACGACCACGGTATCGTTTCGATGATTGAAGACGATACGCGTACTCACAATATGCGCCCGGTTAACTCCGGCACCCAGACATGCACGGAGGAACAGACCGTAGGCGTGATGCGACGCAACATGGGTTTTTCGCTGTGCCGTGGACAGCCGTTCTACACCTATGCGCTCTGCGAGGGGTCGGAATTCAACTTTCCACGATTTGCCGCAGACGCGACCGAACTGCGCAAGGCGGGGGCTCATGCCCTTGCCGTCGGGACCCGCCGAAATGCGGAAATCGCCGTTGCTGTGAGCGAAGAGGCGATAAAGGCGATGCCAGATGTATGGGATGCACCGAACGAGACGTTTGGGTGCGGTGAACAGTATTATCGTATTGACGGCAGTGTCGACCGGCGTACGAAAGTATCCGGGCCGCCTTTCGTGCGAGATGTCTTCGGCAAGTTCTATGAGCGCCTGTCGCGGATAGGCGCGCCGGTTGACTACCGCCTTGCGGAGGATATGGCCGACAATCCCGGCAACTACCGCCTGTACATTTTTCAGGGATGTCTGAGGTATGACCCTGCAATCGCAAAAGCCGCTGCGTTGCTTCGAAAGCGCAACTGCACGATTCTATGGGTCTATGCGCCGGGATTTGTCGCAGCCGATGGTAATTCCACGGCGTCGATGAAGGCGTTGACTGGGATAGACTTCGCGATTGCGGCGCGGCAGGATGCAGCGATCACGCTACCGGACGGAACAGCAACAGGTAGAACTGGGCACGACGTGCTGCCACTCTTCAAGGTGGCTTCGCGCGGTGAGACGCTGGGAAGGTATGCGAACGGCGAGGCGGCATTTGTGGCTGTCCGGACCGGCAGTGCGGAAAGTGTGTTCTTCGGCTCGTATCGCGTCGAACTGCCAGTGTTGCAGATGCTCGCGAAACGAGCGGGTGTCCATATCTATACCGACTCTACAGATCCGGTAGAGGCGAACGACCGTTTCTTCACGTTGCATGCACGCTTTGCGGGGAAGAAAACGGTTCGTCTGCCGCGTCGTACGGCTGTTTACGATGTGTTCAACAGGCGTTTGGTGACGGTTGATGCGAAGAGCTTCTCGTTCGAGGCGCCGCTTCATTCGTCATGGTTGTTCTACTGTGCCGATGATGCTGCGGCGATGATGCCCTGAAAGAAGGAGCAGACATGGAAAACATGACAAGCCGAAGGGAGTTTCTGCGCGGAGCTGCATGCGCAGGAGTCGCGACCGCCGCTGCGACCGGGACGCATGGGGCCGCTGGCAGAGGCAGGCAGCCGCTTCTGCGCATTGCGGTCATGAGCGACATACAGGGATATCCGTATCCTGAAGACGCGGG
>CACYCL010000107.1 GCA_902772905.1 uncultured bacterium
ACGGGCAAGGTCAATGTGACGAGCATTGCAGGACGCGAAGTCAGACTTGGCGGCGAAATCGCCAAGGAAACAAACGAGAGATACTGTCCATCGATCTTCGCCCGCGACGGAATCGACAAGCTGTTCGCCTGACGGAGGACGTGGTAAAATCTAAAGTTGCGTTCACTTTGGCAAAGCACATGCCAGGTTGCATTGACATCTGGGCTGCGTTTTCGCTATAATACTGCCCATGTCTTATCGCATTTTACTCATGTCCGCCGTAATCCTCGCGGGATGCGCGACTGTTCGCGATGCGCGTCTGGTGCAGCGCGAGCTTGCCTGCAAAGGCGATGACGGGCTTGCCGCGCCAGGCGGCGAACGCATTGACTTCCGCGATGCATCGCTTGCGCATCTCGTGGGCTTTGCATTGACGAACCGGCCTTCGATTGCGTCGAAGGTTCTTGCGGTGGAGGATGCGCGGCTTGCGCTGCGCGCGCTCGCCGCGAACGCGCCGGTTCTGAGCGAGACGCCGTGGACGGCTCTCTCTGCTACGGCGTCGTTCCGACATTCGGAGACCACAGCCGAGCTTTCGCCTCGCCACGGAGGCAGCTGGAACACGTCCGGCGGTGCGTCGGCTCTGATTTCATTCGACCTCTTGCTGTGGGATTTCGGGCGCTACGATGCAAGCGCGCGGGCGCAGGCGGAGGCTGTCGTGGCCGCCGAGCATGCGTTGGCTGCAGAGACTCACGCCGTCTGCAGTGAAGTCGCCGTGGCCTACTTCGACTTTATGGAGCATCGGGCGCTTCTCGAAGTTGCGCTCACCAACCGCCAGCAGTATGCGGAGCATCTTGAAAGGGCTGAGGAATTTCGCAAGGCCGGCGAGGCAAACAGGCTTGACGTGCTGAAGGCGCGGCTCGACCTGGCCAGGGCCAGGCAGACGGTTGTAAACGCATCGAACCTTGTTGACACGACAGGTGCCGCGCTTATGCAGGCGCTTGGCGTTGACGCAAGTCGTGGCACCAGCGCAGAGGCGTTCGGCGATGCGCCTGTGGGAATCGACTCCGTGCGCCGCGGCTTCGCCCGTTCTACCGAGAACGTGGAGGAGGCGTTCGCGTTCGCCCGCACAAACGCCCCGGCGCTGCGCGTCGCCCGCGCGCGCCTGCGCTCGGCGTCGCATTCGATAGACTATGCGATTGCCGATCTCATGCCCAGGCTGTCAGTGTCTACGTCGTTCTCGTGGACGGATCCATTCTGGTACTGGTCGTGGGGAGTTTCCGCCGCGCAGTCGCTGATCAACGGCGGGCGTGACTTGGCGGCAATAGACCGGGCGGTAGTGGCGTACGAGAGCGCGGCTGTCGAGGTGGATGCGGCGGAACAGCGGCTTTCCGTGAGCCTTGAAACTGCCATAGCCAACCGAGACAACTCCGCGCAGGCGGTTGCGAGCGCGGTTGCCGCGGTGCGCAGCGCGAAGGAGAACCTTGACACCGTGCGTGAGCAGTTCTCGATTGGATCGGCAAGCCGGGTTGACCTTTCGGACGCGATAGCCGCCGATTCCCAGGCGAGGGGCGACTGCATATCGGCCTTTTACGACGGGCAGCGCGCAGAGGCCGCGCTTTTCGCCATACTTGGCTGTCCGCCGGTTTTTACAGAGGAAATCGTTAGGGACGAAGCGAAATGAATGGAATCTGCGACATGATGCATTGTGCGCCGGCTCTGGCGCTTGTTCTGGCGGCGGCGATGTCCGCGCTCACCGGCTGCGGCGAGAAGAATCCGTCGTTCGGGGGCGGCGAGAAGAAGCCGGCGCTCAGGTTCGCGCCGATTACGCGCACTGACGTCGTGCGAACCGTTGAGGCGACCGGCACGGTGACGCCGCGCAATTCGTCGAAGGGCATTCCCGTCGGCGCGCAGGTCAACGGCAAGGTCATAAAACTCTTCGTTGACTACAACTCGACCGTTACGAACGGGCAGATCGTGGCGCTGATCGATCCGCTCGTGTATGACGCAACGTACAAGAGCGCAGTCGCCCAGCTTCACGTAAACCGCGCAAACGTCGATGTTCGCCGAGCTGCGATAAGGACGTGCGAGGCGGAGCTTACGCTTGCGGAAAAGACGTATGCGCGAAAGAAGTCGCTCGCGGAGAAGTCGATGGCGTCCGTTGCCGATCTGGACAGCGCGGTCGAGGCCCTTGACAAGGCAAAGGCCGGGCTTGAAAGCGCGAAGGCTGCGCTTTTGAGCGCTCAGGCGTCCGTGGCGCAGAGCGAGGCGGCAGTGAGCAAGGCAAAGGCCGATCTTGACTACTGCACCATTCGCTCGCCGGTCAACGGCATTGTCATCGCTCGCAAGGTCGAGGAAGGCGAGACTGTCGTGTCGTCGTACAACGCGGTTCCGGTGCTTACCATAGCCGAGGACCTCAAGACCGTATGGGTCGAGGCGACCGTGCCTGAGGCGGATGTCGGCAACGTCAAGGTCGGTCAGGAGGTGTCGTTCACCGCCGATGCCTACCGCCGTCGCTTCAAGGGCCGGGTGAAACAGGTTCGCCGCGATTCCACTACGACAAGCAATGTGGTCACGTATCCGGTTATAATCGAGGCCGAGAACCCCGACGAGATGCTGTTTCCCGGTATGACAGCCACGCTTTCCATCGAGACTGCGCGCGCGGAGAACGCAGTGGTCGTGTCCTCGGCGGCTCTGCGCTTTCGTCCCAAGGATTCTGACCGTGCGCCAGGGGAGGTTCCGCGAGGGCGCAAGCTGTGGTTTGCCGGCGAGGACGGCAAGCTTTCGCCCGTCGTCGTTACAGAGGGCGTTTCGGACGGGTCGTTCGTGGAGCTTGTAGGCGCAGACGAACTGGAGGGCCGCGAAGCCGTAGTTGGCTACGAGACGGAGCGCACGAAGGGGCTTTCCAAGAGCGATGAAACCAACCCGTTCATGCCGAAGCGCCCGAAGTTCGGTACTGCGGGGACGGCTCCGGAGCCCAAGAAGGGCGCGAACGGCAAGGCTAAGTGATGTCGCACTTGATCGAGATACGCGACCTTCGCAAGACGTATGACGTCGGCGATGAGCCGGTGCACGCGCTGGATGGCGTGTCCGCTTCCATAGACAGCGGCGAATTCGTGGCCATAATGGGCGCGTCCGGCTCCGGCAAGTCCACGATGCTCAACATCCTCGGCTGCCTTGACACCCCTACATCGGGTTCGTACCTTCTTGACGGCATAGAGGTAGCCAGGCGCAGCCGCCGTGAATTGGCCTTGATACGCAACCGCAAGCTGGGCTTCGTGTTCCAGAACTTCAATCTCCTGCCGCGCACAAGCGCGCTTGAGCAGGTTGAGCTTCCTGATCTGTACATGGGGCGCCTCACGCGGCAGAAGCGCCGCCGCCGCGCAATTGAACTCCTGCGCCGCGTTGGGCTTGGCGGGCGCATCGGCCACACGCCGGCGCAGCTTTCCGGCGGTCAGCAGCAGCGCGTCGCGATTGCGCGTGCGCTGATGAACGAGCCGCCCGTCCTGTTCGCCGACGAGCCTACCGGCAATCTCGACACGAAGAGCTCCATAGAGATCATGCAGCTTTTCACCGAGCTTTCGCAGGAGGGGATTACCATAATAATGGTCACGCACGAAGACGACATCGCCGCGTACGCGAAACGCCATCTCGTGATGAAAGACGGCAGGCTCATAAAAGACGACCACCGCGACGTGGCGCAAGCCGAGGCATGAACAACCTGTTCGTTGCTGCTGCGTCCGGCATGGCGGCCGCCCTGTGTGTCTGCGCAGGGCCATGTGGAGACGCGCTCAGCCCGTTGCCGCCTGGAGCGGTCAAGCTGTCGGGCGTTCTTGCTGAGCCAATCGCGAAGAGCATCTCGCGCTGGCACAAGGGGAATGTGCCTTATCACGACTTTGCGGACTTCTTTGGCAAGGGCCGCCCGAAGTTCGCGCTTGGCGAGATGTGGGGCAAGTTCGCAAGGTCGGGCGCAATGCAGTATCGCCATTCACGCGACGAGGGCCTGAAGGCGATTCTGGACTCCGCCGTGAAAGACATCCTCGCCAAGGAGCGCCCCAACGGCTCGATCAGCTGCGTGAGCGTAGAGCGCCAGCCTGCGGGCGGAGACGGGGTGACAAAGCCGGACTGCGGCGACTTGTGGGAGCGCAAGTACGTGATGCTCGGAATGGAGGACTACTACGAGTGGGTGTCGCAAGACCCGGCGGTCCTGGCGTCGCTGGAGCGGCAGGCGAAGTGCATCATCGACCAGATAGGCCCTGCTCCCAAGATGGACGTGCGCGACGCGGGGTGGAGCGTGAACCACGTCGAGTCGTCTACGCTGCTTGAGCCGTTCATGCGTCTCTACAAGTTGACAGGGGAGGGCCGCTACCTTGATTTCGCCCGGTATCTGGTGGAGTGCGGCGGCGCCAGGGGCAGCGACCTCGTGCAGATGGCGTACGACAGGGTTCCGCCGCACCTGATGGGCGGGGCGTATCCAAAGGCGTATGAGACGACCAGCTATTTTGAAGGGCTTGTAGAGTATTTCCGCGCAACTGGCGACGAACGCGTCCACAGGGCCGTGACCAACTATTTCGATTTGGTGCTTGAGCGTGAACTGACAATTGTCGGGAACGGCGGCGGCGACCAGCCGTACCACCCGAAAGTCATGGGCGAGGCGTGGGACAACACGGCGGCGGAGCAGACGAACCCCGACATGAAGCGAATGATGGAGACATGCACCGGCGTCACATGGATGAAATACGCCAGCCAGATCCTGCGGCTGACCGGCGACGTGCGGGCCATGGATGCAATCGAGCGCTACATCTACAACGGGCTGCTTGGAGCCATGAAGCCGGAGGGTGACGGCTTCAGCTACGTAAACCTCCTCAATGGCGAGAAGGTGACGAACAAGGGCTGGGGGTGGAAGTTCCCGTCGGGGCCGGTCACGTGCTGCAACCTGAACGGGCCCATGGGCCTTGCCTACATTCCGTTCATCGCGGTGATGCAGGGAATGGGAGGCCCGGTCGTGAACATCTACAATGCCGGAACGGCGACAGCCCGGACGGCGTCTGGCGGAGATGTGAGGCTGTCGATGGGCGGTGATCTTGTCGATGCGGATGGCTGGTGGATGAGCGTGGAGCCTTCGCGGGAAGAGACGTTCCCGATCTCGCTTCGCATTCCCGCGTGGAGCGAATGCACGAAGGTCTGCGTCAATGGAAAGAGCGTGGGCGAGGTTGCGCCCGGTCGCTATTTCGAGCTGGAGCGTGCATGGCGCAAAGGCGACCGCGTGGCAGTCAGGTTCGACTTCAAGGCGCGGAGGCTGCTTGCCCCTCGCGGCTCGAACAGGGCGGGAGACGGCTACCAGGCGGTCGTGTGGGGGCCGATAGTCCTTGCCCGCGACGAGAACACCGATGCTGCATACGCGGAGCCGGTGAAAATCAAGGCCGACGCCGCAGGGCTTGTTGACGTGAAGCAGGTAAGGCCGTCGATACCGGGGCATAGGCTTGAATTCGCGGTTCCGACGGAAGACGGCGAGATAACCATGTGCGACTATGCTTCGGTGGACGGCTGGCACGGCAAGCGTATCCAGACTTGGCTTCCTGTCGTGAAGTAGGTTCGCTGCGCGTCGTTGTCGGAGCTTGTGCACAAAGACTTCACAGTAAGTCAAGGAGAGGAGAAACTAATGACCAGAAGAGAGTTTTTTGCCGCGTCTGCGGCGTTGGCGGCGTCGCCGTCGCTTGCGGTTTCGCCCGTCGGGCCTGTTCGCCTGCGGCTGGGCGTGATAAGCGACATACACATTACCGACTGGGCGTCGACGGAGCCGTTCAAGGCCGTCCTGCGCGAATTCGACCGCCTCGGCGCTGATGGCGTGATTGTGTGCGGCGACCTTGCCGACTACGGCGTGATCCCGCAGCTGGAGCATGTAGCGAAGGCGTGGTTCGAAGTGTTTCCGGACGGCAGGGGCTCGGACGGGCGCCCCGTCGCCAACCTGATGCACTACGGCGACCACGACACGCGCGGCGCGACGTACCGCCGCTGCAAGCCGTGCGTCAAGATGTTCCCGGACGAAGACGAGATGAAGAAGGTGATAATCCGCTGGAACGACCGCAAGGCGCTCTGGGAACGCTGCTTCCGCGAGCCATGGGCGCCGATCGTGCACAAGCGCGTGAAGGGATACGACTTCGTGCTGTCGCATTTCACCCAGGGCGAGGAGGGCAACGAGCGCGGCGACAACACGCCGGGGCTTGCGGAGTTCATGGCCGGGCTGAACCTCGACCCGAACAGGCCGTTCTTCCACTCGCAGCACCGGGTCTACCGCAACACGGCTTGCGGGCCGCATGTCTGGGGCCAGGAGGACGGCAGCACCGGCGCGCTCTTCGCAGCGAAGTATCCAAACGCAATTGCGTTCTGCGGCCATTCCCACCAGTGCGCCGTGAACGACCAGTGCGTCTGGCAGGGCGCATTCACCGCGATAGAGGTGCCGTCGCTTCGGTACTGCGTAACGCTCGGCGGACGCGAGAACGGCTTCTCGGGCTTCGACCGCAAGACTAAGAAGCTCTTGCGCACGATGCCGGCGATGAAAGTCGGTGAGGGGTATGACCTCACGCGGCAGGGCTATTTCGTCACGGTGCACGACAACTGCATGGTCGTGAGGCGGCGCGAGTTCAAGCACGGCGTATCCCTTGGCCCGGACTGGGTAATACCTTTCCCCGCTCCCGGAGACAGGCCGTTTGCGTTCGAGAGGCGGGCGCGGACCGTGCCTGCGCCGCAGTTCCCGAAAGACGCGGTTGTCGATGTGAAGGAAGTGCGCGCGAAGGACCGCCAAGGCGTCGAGCGTGACATGTACGAGCTGACGTTCCCGCCTGCCGCGTCCACGGCCTCTACGCCCCGTGCGAACGAATACGAGGTGCGCGTGGAGCAGCAGGCGTGCGATGTAGTCAAAACCGTCGCGACGCGCCGCTTCTATCCGGCCGACTACATCTACGGTGGCGAGAGGGAGCCTGTCTGCTGCCGCATGCTGAAGGAAGACGTTCCGGCTGGTTTGCCTTCGCGGTTCGTAGTAACGCCGATGAACTCTTACTACGTGCACGGCAGCCCGATAGTGACCGCATACGCCGATCGCGGCAACGCCTAGCCCACGCTTGCCATGGGCAGGGAGTTATGGTAAACTAGTGGCATGGTTGTTCGGAATCGAAAAGGAACGATTGACATGAATAGACATGTGGTGTTTTCGGTGTTCGCAATGGCTGCGGCCATGGCGTTCGGCGCAGAGGTCAAGGTTGATGCCGCTAGCGAGCTGGGTCCGGTAAAGCCGGTCAACGGCGTGGGCCAGCCGCCGATCACGGGTCTGCGCGAATACCCGATGTTCAAGTACCTCAAAGACGCCGGAGTGCCGTTCTCTCGGCTTCACGACGTTGGCGGAATGTTCGGGCGCGGCGTGTTTGTGGACATACCGAACCTCTTCAGGAACTTCGATGCAGACGAAACCGACCCTGCAAACTACGACTTCGCGTTTACCGACCGACTGATAAACGCACTGGTGGCAGATGGAGTTGAGCCGTTCTTCCGCCTTGGCGTGACCATCGAGAATTACACCCTGATCCGCCGCTACCGCATAGACCCTCCGAAGGACTTCGCAAAGTGGGCGCGCATCTGCGAGCACGTCATACGCCACTACACGCAGGGATGGGCGGGCGGCTTCCGCCACAAGATAACGTATTGGGAGATATGGAACGAGCCTGAGAACAGGGAGACGATCGAGAAGAACGAGATGTGGCACGGCACGTTCGAAGAGTACTGCCGTCTGTACGAAGTCGCGTCAAAGCACCTGAAGGCCAAGTTCCCGGAGCTGAAGATCGGCGGCTTCGCGAGCTGCGGAGTTGCTTGGATTTCCGGGAACAAGTCTCCTTGTTCCAAGCACCGGTTCGAATGCTTTCACTACTTCCTGAAGTACATAAGGGAGCATGAATGCCCGATTGACTTCTTCTCGTACCATAGCTATTCAGCCGTCGAGCCTATGATGGACCAGGCAAGATACGTGCGCGAGCAGCTGGACGCCGCAGGGTACAGGGGGCTTGAAACGTGCCTGAACGAATGGCTGCCCGCGCCAAGGCACGACAAGCTCGGCACGGCGCGCCAGGCGGCCGAGGTCGCGGCTACGCTGATTGGGTTCCAGAACGGGCCTGTCGACAGCGCGGCGATATACGACGCCCGCTGCGGAATAGGGAACTACAGCCCGCTTTTCAATCCGCTCACATACAAGCCGCACAAGGCGTACTACGCATTCATGGCGTTCAACGAACTGCGCAAGGCCGGCACTGCCGTCGCCGCGACGAGCGACGACGCGAAGGTGTGGGCGTCGGCGGCAAAGGGCGCGACGGGTGCGGTTGCCGTGATGGTGGCGAACTTGTCTTCCGAGGCCAAGCCGCTTAAGATCAGCCTTGGCGACGGCTGGAATGCGTCGATGTGCAGGATCACTGATTCAAGCCGCACGTACGAAGAGGTCTCTCTGCCGGACGCTCTCCCTCCCGAGTCGTTTGCCGTGGTTGTGTTCACGCGCCGGTAAGAGTCGCTTCAGAGACGTTCAGCCGAGGTGCAGCTGGAGCCCAAGCCTTTGCGGTTCAAGGTTGACCGGCGTGGGGGGAGGTCCTACGTCGGCCAGATGGTTGACGCGATAAGGCAGGCCATACTGGAAGGGTACTATGCCGATGGCGACATCCTGCCGTCCATAGACGAGCTTAAGCTGTCGGCCGGGGTCAGCGAGATCGTTCCGCGCATAGCGCTGCGTCAGCTCGCCGTCGAAGGTTTGGTCATTCCAAAGCGGGGTGTCGGAAGCATAGTCAACCTGCCGAAGAAGCAGTCCGTCCTGGGGCATGTGCTTGTAGTGACCAGCGAGCTGGCCAACAACTACCTTGACGCAACGGTCTCCGGCATTCTTCGGGAATCGCTGATTGGGGCTGGCTACATGGTTTCGCAGATGGCGGTTGTTGGAGGGGAGCGTGGGCATGCCGACTTCTCGCAGCTGGACGTCATGCTGCATCAGCCGCTGTTGCTTGCCGTTGTGCTGGCGACTAGATGGGGCATTGGCCGCAGGGTCATCAGGTCGGGAGTGCCCGCAGTTCTGCTTGCTGGCGATCCGGAGGCGAAGTCCGGCAAGGCCGCAGGCGTGCTGCGTCGCTCGCGAATCGGGAGCTTAGGCGACTTTGTCGAGCATTGCAGGCTGACCGGAGTGCGCAGCGTCACGGAAGTTACATTCGATGCGGCTGTTCCCTGGCTGGCCGCTGCGCTGCGTGGAAGCGGAGTAAAGTACCGCAACATGCACTTCCCGTACGCTGACACGCCATCAGGGCATCGTGTCGTGGAGCGGCGCATGTTTGACGCAATGCGGGGATTGTGCGCAAAGGGCCGAGGCAAGCTGCCGGAGCTTTTCTTCTTTGGCGACGACTATGCCGCCCGAGGCGCGCTCATGGCCTTTCTTGCCGAGGGCGTGGATGTTCCTCGCGACGTAAAGGTTGTCTCGTGGGTTGCGAAGGGCAATGAGCCGGTGTTTGTGAAGTCGTTGACGCGCTTCGAGACCGACTGCGAAGAGCTTGGCCGTGGCTGCGCCCGATATGTGCTGGACGTTCTCAGCGGCACGGCGACGCCCGAGGGAAAATGCTGCGCCACGCAGTACGTCGTTGGCGAGACTTTCCCCCGTTGACAGCGATTCGTATAAAGTGTATAATGTACGTCATCCAAGAGTGATAGGAGGCGCATCGATGAAAATTAGCATAGTTGCTGCTCTAGTGTCCGGCAGTGTTCTCAGCTGTTGCAGCGTTTACGCTGGTAGCATTTCGTCGCTTACCGTCGGCGAGGCGCTTGACAGCAATGTGGCGCCAGCCGTTCGCGCAGCCGATTCGGGTCAGGTCGTCGTAAGGTATTCCGGAAAGTGGTTTGACTCTGGTGTTTGCGAGCTGTATGTCGATGGCGAGCTTGTTGGCACGTCCACGTCGTCGGATTCAACGTATGCCCTTGCCGCAGGTGACGGCACCTGGCGCAGCTACAGCCTTACCCTCAAGTCGGGCGACAGCAAGACGACCAGGTTCGTCACGGTGTATCCGTCGGCAGACTTCCCCCATTCGCTTCACAGCCTGACGCAGAGGCGCAACCTGCTCGACGCGCGCCCGGCTGGAACTGTGCGCAAGATACACCCAGGCGACTACATGGGCATTGCGTGGTCTGCATTGTGGAACGAAGCTGCGGACCAGTCTGTTGTTACGCTTTACAAAGGCACTGGAACAGGCGGCGAATCGCTTGGAGAGCTGGTTTCGCGCACTGGGGGCGGGGAAGAGGGCGATTACGACCTGGCTGAAAGGGGGCTTCCTCTCGGGCGGTATACCCTTACGCACTTTGACGGGGTTGAGACGCTTGTCGCATACCTGAACTTGACTGGCCGTGGGTTCATGCTGATTTTCAAGTAACGCATACATTACACATAAGGAGCAAGATAAAATGAATACGAACAAGATGCTTGTTATGGCAATGGCTGTTCTGCCGTCCACGTTGCTGTTTGCGTCCGTCGCGAACGATGCGATGACGCAGGATCCGCAGGTGCAGATGACATCGCTGTCAGCGCATCAGCGCTATCCGTGGAACGGCAAGGTTGACATCGACTTCTCCTTCACCAGTGCGATTCCCGAGGCTTTTGCGTTCATCCAGTTCAAGGCGACGTACGTAAACAAGTCGGGCGAGACCGTGGAAGTGCCGATGAAGACGTTCGACCAGATAACGCTGCCATGGTGCACAAACGCTGGCACGTACCGGGTGACGTGGGATTCGACCGCCGACGCGCCGAACCTGTTCGTCACGAATCTCGACTACACCGTCACGGCGAACATGGCCAAGTACATGGTGGTCGATCTGTCGAAGGGCACGGCGGCCACGGCGGACGATCCCTACCCGATCACGTACATGGAGGAATGCCCGGATCCGACGCGCGACGATGGTGGCTGGACCGACGAATACAAGACGACTAAAATGGTCTTTCGCCTTGTACAGCCGGGAACGTACAATATGGCATGGGGTACCGATAAGTTTGGCAGCTGGAATGCAACCCCAGTACATTCTGTAACGATTACGCGCCCGTTTTATCTTGCCATATTTGAATGTACGCAAGGGCAGGCCAAGTTGCTGAAGGGTTCTTATTTCGGTAATCAAGGCTATGAGTTCAAAGGCTCGAATCGTGACAGACGTCCGGTGTCATCCGCGAAATGGTCTAGTTGGCGAGGTGCATCTGCAGATGGATATTGTTGGCCGAATGATGGTTCCAAAGTCAATCCAGCCAGTCTCATCGGCCTTTTGAGAACCCGAACAGGGAATAACGAAGGCTTTGACATGCCGACGGAAGCAGAGTGGGAGTATGCTGCGCGAGCAGGCGATTTGGATGCTTGGGGTGGTGATGGTCTGAAAACGAGCCAAAATCCGTCGTCCGATCCTGGGCCGCAAGGCATGTATACGAACAGCATTTTGGCTGTCAAGGGACGTTATAGGTTCAATGGAGGTCTTGTGGACAATGGCGATGGAACATATTCAAGCCCGTTGTATGACGACGAGGTGCATGGCACCGCTGTCGTAGGCTCCTACAAGCCCAATGCATGGGGCTTCTACGATATGCTTGGAAATGCGAGAGAATGCACGCTGGATTTTCGAAACGGTGGATTCGCAGCAGATGATGGCATTGATCCAGTAGGTAAACTCGTGGAAAATCGGAATGCATCAAGAATCTTGAGGGCGATGCGAGGTGGCCATTATAGCGAACATGCCCAGAAGTGTGCACTGCCGTTTCGTGAATTCGGAGACAACTCTCTTGAGGAATACATAATCAATGGATGTCGTCTGGCATGGCGCTTTCCAACTCCTGCCCAAGAAGAATGATGGCTATGGTCGGCGTTCTCCTTGCTGTCGCGCTTTCCCCACTTACGTCATGTGCGTTGGAGGGCGACGGTGATTTCGTTGGCTACAGAAATGCTGAAAGCGCGTCGTGGGAGCAGGTTCGCCGTGCCGCAATGCCGATGGGCAGGGGCCCACTTTCGGTTCACATTCCAATAGGGTTGCCAGAGGCTTCGGATATCCTGTTTTGTGATTGTGCGTTTAACGTCTGGAAGATGCCGGTTCCTCCAGACATGAAGACTGGGAATGATCCAAGAACAAAGGCAATAAGAGACTCCCTTTGTCTGGATTTAGTTAGCATAGCGCTTGGCGAGGCTCCGTTTGTTCCTGAATTTAGGCAGACGCGCTGGACGCGAAGTAAGGGTGGATACCCCATAGTGCGTGGTGAAATAGATGCTCAATACCGTAACTATGCCTTTGAGTATTGCGCAAATCCACAAAATGGTGAAATGTATATACGAGGTACTGTCAGAAACGATGGTAGTGAACCACTCAAGTGCGTAGTAAGATTACGGCGGTCAAATCCACGAGAGAAGGACATCTGTGAATATCACTACATAACATATAGATGGGATGCAGAAAGATGGTCTACTGGTGATTCAATAGAACCGCCAGAGGTGGTCGAAAACAATTTTGATTCGGTTAGTGACGAGTCGCAGTGGAGTTTCGACGATTCTGCGTATGGCATTCACCCGTTTTTCTGTGGGGCGCCGTATTTCGTGCACCCGTCCATGAGACTCAAGTCAGGAGGAAGGTGTATCAAGTTCGAGGCAAATTTGCACCCCGGAGAGTCACGCACATTTACTGTCGCCGCGGGGTTTGCCGAGAATAAGCCTATCAATCATCCGCATTTCGATGAAACACTCGTCGTCGCTAAGCAGTTTTGGGATTCCCACATTCGCGTGCAAGCGGATTTTGGAAACGAGAAAGAGAATGACGCTTTCCGAAATTTCCAGTTCTGCAATCTGCAGCTGCTTATAAATCCTTGGAAGGACGCTAAGTCGGCATTCCTTCAACCGTGTCAGGGTGGTTCCAGCGAGCGTTTTTATGTATGGGTTTGGGAGGCAATGTTTAGTCTTCGTCCAATGGTACAACTTGGACACTTTTGCGAAGTGCGTAAGGTATTGGAGTTCATTCTTCGATTGCAGGATGGTGGCTGTCCACCCGAAGGAGAGTTTACTACGCTTTCTGGAGCAATAGGCACCACTGGCCCACGTTGGGCCAGTACAACGGGGTCGGCGCTTATGCTTGCGACGGAATATCTTGAATGCTCTGGCGATGAGGATTTCCGTATTCGGCATTTGGACAATTTGATTCGTGCGGCAAAATGGATTCTTGGCGAAACAAAGGCGACACGAAAAATACGTTCCGATGGTACGCGTGAAGTCGGTTATGGGCTAATGCCAGGTTGCATAGTCAATGATGGAGATCGTGGTATTTTCTTCGCGACCACGGATTCTTACAGCTATGCTGGTGTCAAGAGACTTTCTGATTTTCTTGTTAGAACAGGACATTCCGAGGGAGCGTGGATGTCGGCGGAGTGCGCACGATACAAATTAGACATAGATCGAACAATTGACGAGGTTCAGTGCCCGAACGGCTTTATACCTCGTATGGTCGGAAGTGATGAGGGAGGCAGCTTCGAATTTCGGAACATTCCTGGCGCGTTCGGTTTAATATATTCTGGAACCATTGATCCGGCAACCGACGAACGCATTGTGCGCATGGTGCGTTTCTGGGAGCGCGAACACGCAGTGGGTCCATTCCTTGAGCCATTTGATTTTAGCATAAGGTACGTTGGCAATTGTGAGTCTGGATTGGCAAAGTACTATGCACTTCGCGGAGAATGGAAACGGGCGTATTTTGCTAGGCAGGCGTTCATGAACTATGCTATGACACGAGATTTGGGCATTACTGGTGAAAGGTTTTCAGAAGTGGATGACGGTTTTACGCCATGGCAGCCAAACGCCAGCAACAATGGGCGAGGGCTTGATATGATGATAGGGCGATTCTTTGTCGACGGAGGTTCGCGCATCGTGCTCATGGGAGGATTTGCACCATTTGAAACAGGTGATGTTTTGATTAGTGGAATCAGAACGCGGTATGGTTTATTCTCTGCTAAACGCACTGCAGGTTGCCTCGATGCCAGATGGGAGCATCCGATTGCACCTGGAACTGCCATCGTTATACCAGAATATAATATGTTTGCCACGTGTGACGAAAAGCTTAAGCGTATAGATAAATCTTCTTGGCTGGTGATAAAGCCGCTGACCTCAATCAGAGGAACAATAGAGATCAATAACAACGGTGACAATTGACATTATGATTGCAACGTTTCTTCTTAGTGCTATTCTTACATCGTCGGCAACGGTCAATGGTCCGTCTGGCAGGGCGGGCGCGGATGCGCAGGTGCGACCGCTTTTCGAGGATGGGCGCACGGCGTGGGTTGTAGTCGTTCCCGATTCGCCTTCCAAGTACATGAAATACGCGGCGGACGAACTTGCCGCCGTGCTCGGGAAGATGTCTGGCGCTACCTTCGGGGTGACGGAGGCCGCAAATGCGCCGAAACTCAATGTGATGCGTCTTGTGTCGGCTGGCCGTGAAGACCTTTTCGACGATTTCTACGTAAAGTCAAGGCCAGGTGAAATCGTCCTTTGGGGGAATACCCAGAGAGGCACGCTGTTCGCTGTTTATGCATTTCTCCGGGAACGGCTTGGCGCTCGTTGGTACTGGCCAGGGAAGAGCGGTGAGTTTCTGCCGAAGCTGTCGCGCTATGACGTAGGCGTGTGGAAAAAACGTTGGAAGCCAAAGTTCGACCTGCGCGAGATGTCGATCTGCGGCATTTGGCGGCATCGCCATGCTGATACGGAACGCTGGTTCCCGAAGGTCTTTCTCAACTGCGGCATCCAGACGCCGGAAATACGGGAGGAAATCGACTACGTGCGTCGCACCAGCGGGCACTGCGTAACACTGCCGCTTGGCATGAAGGAGAGGCAGAAAGTATTCGACGAGCATCCAGACTGGTTTGCCTTGCTGAACGGCAAGCGTGACATAAGCGGAATTGCCGGATGTTGGAGCAATGATGGATTTTACCGTTACACGGTATCGAACCTCGTCAGCATCATACGTGCCAACAAGGCCGTCTTGGCCAATTTCTTCGTGGCCGACGTAGTGCCGCGCTGCGAATGCTCCGAGTGCACGAAGAATCCGGACAAGTCGGCGCGCTGGTGGAACTACTATGCACGGCTCATCGACGGCATCCGCGCCGAGATTCCCGGCATGAAGTTTGCCGGCCTGCCGTATCAAGAGTACCGCGCCATACCTGGCTGCGAAGTGCCGAATCTTGAACATGTAGACTACTGCCAGTACAACCGATGCTACTATCACAGACTCGGTGACAGTGAATGCGCCATGAACGAACGGTCTATGAAGGAGTTCAGAGGCTGGGCGGCAAAGGCTCCGCTTGGACTATACGGCTACGAGTTCGACGTGTTTTCCCCTGCGGTGTATCTTCCGATGTGGCGCGTCTTTGCGGACGAGATGCGCGTTTTCAGCAGGATGGGACTCAAGCGCGTAAAAACAGAATATGGCGTAGACATCAATAGGCTTGAGGGCGCAAAGGCCTTGCCGCCTCAGAGAATTGGGCAGCTTGCATCACGTCTTTCATACTACGCATGGGCCATGACTGCATTCGATCCTGACATTGACATAAACGCCCTCGTGGATGATTTCTGTCGCCACGTCTACGGTGCAGGCTCGGAGGACATGAAAGCATATCACAATATGATGGCCGACGCATGGGGGAACATGAAAGTTCACATTACATATTTTGGGAATCCGGCGCGCGGTTCGGCAGACAAGCTTATTTCCCCTGCACTTGAAAAGGCGGCACGGTCGCGTCTTTCCTCGGCGGCGGCAAAAGCCGAGGGTGACGCCAGGTCGTCGGCTGAGATAGCTCTTGACATGGGTTGTTTTGACATCTGGACGCAGTTCGCCAAAGAGGCGCGTGAAGGCGGTGTAGTTCACGACTTGAGAGAATACACGGAAGATGCGTTCAACATGGTGCCATGGCTCAAGGCCAAGGCAAAGAAGGGCACTCCGCAGAAGACGCGGTTCAAGGTCTACCGTGGACGCAATGCGCTGCATGTTTTGGCTGAATGTGAAGAGGCGGATATGGCATCGCTCAATAGAGGTACAGACAAAGCCGACGCGCATGACTGGGGTTCTCCTACAATCGAATTCTTCATTGATACAGGCGACGGGCAGTGTCGTCAAATAGCGATAACGCCTGCATGCGGAGTATGGGACGCGAAGAACGGCGACAGGAAGTGGAACTGCGGCGCGAAGGTGCGTCCAATGTTTGACAGTGACAAATGGACCTTGGACATGACCTTCCCCTACGATGCATTTGGCGGCGTTCCCAAAAGCGGCGACCGATGGAAGTTCATGGTCATACGCAACGAGGGCAAGAACGGTTTCGCGTCCTGTGGGTGGCCGGTTAATGCACATCGAGACTTCTCGTCCGCTGCGACTCTTGTGTTCAAGTGACATTCTGAAACCCCAGTGCTGAAATTTTTTACCACTGAAGGCGCGGAAACACAATGCTGCAGCCCCCGTATCCGTTGCGAGCCAGATCGTCTCGCACAGCCCCTGTACGTCTCCGGATATGCCAAATTGCATAACGCATGTCAGTATGGTGTTTTGCCGACGGAGCGGTCAGCGAAAGGACATTGGCATGGGCTGCATAGCACTGCTCCAAGCGAAACGTGAACTTCGCTCCAAGCGATGCGCAAACTTCGCTCCAAGCGGAACGAGGACTTCGCTCCAAGCGAAGTTCCGGCTTTGCTTAGAGCGAAGTGCGGACTTTGCTCCAGGCGAAATGTCGACTTCGCTTAGAGCGAAAGACCGGTCCATATAGCCATTGAACGAAATCTTGGCCGCCGCAATGCGGAATATGTTATACTATCTCCGTCACTTGAGTACATGACGGACATCTCTGCCATCCTTGCGCTATTCGGCGCGCTTCTGTCGCTGGCGCTTCCGGCGAGCCTTGCCGTCGGGTGGCTGCGCGGGATGG
>CACYCL010000108.1 GCA_902772905.1 uncultured bacterium
GGCTGCGTAGTGGCGAATCTTGCCCTTGTTGTCCGCGGTCTTTTCACCAACGAACAATTCGCCGTTGTGCCACATCGGCATCGCCTGGGCATTCACATGTGCCAACACCGTCTCTGAAAGAGTGTAGGTGCGCATGCCATCCGCTGCGGCATACCCATCTGCCGCCGCAAGGTGATTGCCAGCCAAATCCGCTATCAAGCCAGCATCCAACATCAGCCGCGTTCTTCCAGCGGGAACGGCAAGCGGATCTATCTGCCACGAGAGCGTATTCGAATCGACATCCCACTGGTAGGGCGCGCTCGCCGAGCACGCCGCCGCCAGACACCCCGTAACTGCTCCCGCCGCATCCAGCAGATCTATCCTCGCCGCCCTGCCGATCAACCCCTTCTCAATCAACTCCGGCACGTTCACGGCCTCGCTGAACGTCACTGACACAGACGAGAACAGAAGTCCATTCGTGTACGCCTCATGGGGAACTTCACCGTCGAACAGCACCTCCGTCACCATCGGCGGCTCGCGGTCGGGATTCTCATACCGCCAACGCATGACAATCGAGCCGCTCATCGGCAAGCCGGATGTATATTTCCGTACCGCCGCACCATTGAAGGTCAGCACATATGAGCCATCTTCCGCGCAGAGCGAGTCAAGACCGGTCAACGTGAATGTCGTGTCGTCCACCTTGGCAAACGTGACGCCCTCAAGTGCAACTGTCTCGCCGTCCCTTGTCAATGCGAACTTCTCAAGGGTGACATCCGCCTCCATCGGCTTGGTGCTAAATTCGAGAGTCGCCGTGGTCGTGACAACGCTTTCATCCGCGTCCGCACCCGTAAGCGTACCCGTCCATGCGACACCATCCACGAAAACACTCTTCTCGCTGTCAGACGAGTTGCCCGCCGCATCGGTCAGACGAACTACCAACGTCATATTCCCTGTTCCAGACATGACAACATTGTGAGAGAACGCGCCAGCAGGCAACGCCCCCCCACCCACCATCGGCAACGTCGCCAGTACCCTTTCATCGCCACCAACATACTTGGCAACAATCTCAACAATAAGACCCGCTTCAGGCAACGTACCCGTCACCGTCAGCGCACCCGTATAGGTGATGCCGTCGGTGTCAGAGTAACCGCCATCTGGCGAAATGGCAAGGTCGGCAATCTGCTCCGGCGGAGTGGTGTCCACCGTCCACGATACTGATTTGCTGCCCGACGCCGCATTACCCGCATCGTCCGTTACGCCGTCAGAAGAGAAGCACAGTTCGTATTCACCATCTTGCGGCAACCTCTCGTCAATTCCGCTAAGAACGAACTGGTAGGGCTCGTTCGGCGGACGCGCCGCCAATGCCGCTCCAGTCAAAGATACAGCACTACCGTCTCGCTTAAGCGTCCAGTTGGCAAGCGTCACCGTGTCCGCCTTAACGCTTCTATCAAACGACACGACATACTCCATACCGCCGAATCCATCGGACATCCTGCGCACCAGCTCCACAAGCTGCGGTGCAGCGCTTCCACTCGCCGCATAAGTCCATGCGACGCTCTTGCCGTATCTTCCGAGATTACCGTTTGCGTCTGCGATGCCGGCGCAATGCACAGTCAGCTCGTAACGACCATAGTCATCACAAAGCGCAGTGAGATTTCCAATGTTGAAACGTGTTCCCGAACCGTCGGCCGGTGTAATTGTAAGCGTAGAGAGATTGTCTACATACGCTCCCTGCTTCGTTAACGTCAAATCATCAGCCGCGAACGTATCTGCGTCAATGGGCTTGGAGAACACAACGGTAACAGCGTCTCGCAAATCGCGCTCCACTGCGCCGGCCGTTATGCCCTCGAATGCCACAACCTCCGGCACGTCAGTAGGCTTGGCGATGAGATAGACGGTATAAGTCTGCGCATCGTTCGAAGCGAATTCATCGACGAGATGCAGACGTTCTTCGAGCAAAGGCGTTGTACCGTCGCGGAACGTGCGGTCTGTAATCCATGCGTTGCGAAGCGGAATCTCTGCACCGTCGCCGCGCACGATACGCGAAATCGTATAGCCAAAGATTCCCGGAATCGCCGCATAGCCGTAGTTCCATCCAGACCGCGCAGGCGTGAGCGTGATGGGCAATGCGATCTCGCCACCAGTCGGGATGGTCGCGCTTGTCGCAACCGAAGCCACATACACAGGCAACACGTCGCCACGCGCCGTATAGATTGAATTCGGTTTCCCGTACAAATCCGATCCATCGCACACAAGGAAGTCCGGCAGTGCATCGCCATCGGCGACGATACTGCGGACAAGCTTGTGGACGCCAACATCTGGGTCAACGAGCGTCGTGTCTGGCGTATTCCACGAATTGACCGGCGTTACAGTCGCAGACATCCCGACAAAATGACCTTCAAGCGTCGAGGTGAGCCACCACTGCGCAACCTTGCTCTCGTTCGGCTCTATCGTACCCAGCGAAACGGTGTTCAAGCCAAGGTGAGCAGTCGCACCGTTAAGAGCAGACGCGTCCAAAGTGTAGTCCCTCAGGTTGAACGCA
>CACYCL010000109.1 GCA_902772905.1 uncultured bacterium
AGCAGGATACTACCGCGACTATCTCGACTGCAAATGGCTGTTCGCGAACTGGGAGCCGTGCAATGTGCGGAACGTAACGCTGCCGAGTGACCATCCTCAGTTGCTTGGCGGGAAGTTCGCGCTCTGGAACGACATATCCGGCAATGGCATCAGCGAGGACGACACATTTGACCGGGTGTTCCCGGCAGTGCAGACGCTTTCGCAGAAGATGTGGAGCGGTGCGCGGAGCGACCAGGGATGGGAGGAATTCTGCGCCATTGCAAATATCGTTGGCGAAGCTCCGGGCGTCAACCAGGCTGATCGACTGATGGGGCCAAACATGACGCCTTCGTCGGACGACAAGGCCGTTGGCTGGGCGCAGAACGGAGGCTACACAGTCTCGTTTGAAGTGAATCCCGGCGCAGCAAATGGCAATGCAACTCTGTTTGACGACGGGTTTTCCAAGGTGCGGTTCTTTGATGGCCGCATAGGATTTGAGCGAGACGGCGCGTCGTTTGCGTATGACTACAGCCCGAAACCTGGCGCTTGGACCAAGTTGACGTTTGTTGGAGATGCAAAAGGCGTTGAACTGATTGCTGACGGAAGGAGCCTTGGCGTGTCGGCGGGCGAGAGGGGCCATACCAAAAACTGGTGTGGTAAAGGCAAAGAGCGTTGGTTTGAGGCGCCGCGTACTCTACATTTCCCGATTCGACTGGCTCATGGCGCGCACAACATGGTCAGGAAGCTCAACGTAAAGACGGGAAAGTCGAAGTAGGGTCGGGAAGATGCTGACGCGGCGCTCTTTTTTCGGTAGTGCATACGCAGCGGCGGTAATTGCCGCCACGAGGTATCCGACAGGGCTGGCAAGGACTCCAAGGCTGAAGGTCGGCGTGATCGCAGACATACACCTGCTGACGGCCAACGACCATCACTGGCACAGCGATGAAACGTATGAGAAGGCCTTGAGGTTCTTTGACGGGAAGGGAGTCGACGCGGTGCTCCTGTGCGGCGACATTGCAGATTGCGGGCTTGTTGCGGAGCTTGAGCTTGCGGCGGACATCTGGAACAAGGTGTTTTCGCAAGGCAAGCGTCGCGACGGCGGACGTGTGCAGCCTCTTTTCATTATGGGCGATCATGACCTTGGTGGCTTTGCGCACAAGTATTACTGGGCGAGAGAATGCTCGAGGTCTCCTGATGAAGTCAGTCATGTAATTGTGAAGGAAGACTTTGCCGCGCATTGGAAGCGCATCTTCGGCGAGGAGTGGAAGCCGATTCAGGTGAAGACTGTCAAGGGATATACCTTTGTGTTGGCGCATCATCCGGCAAACGTCGAGGACAACGCGCTTGCTGGATCGGATTCCCCTGGCACCGCCATTCCCGGACTCGCCGAAGCACTTGCGGCTGCGAACATCCCAACGAACAAGCCGTTTTTCTATGCGCAGCATAGGCCTATCTACGGCACCATGCCGGATTTCTCGAACGTTTCGCTTGAGAAGGATCCAAACTACATGGCGCTCGCGGCTTATCCGAATGCAATGGCGTTCTTCGGCCATACCCATCGAAACTGTGCAGATGAACGCAGCCTTTGGCAGGGAGCGTTCACGTCCGTCTGCGTTCCCTCAACCAATTACTGCACGACACGTTTCAAGCGCGAGAACTCATTCGGCGTAGGGCGTTCGCGTACATGCCAGATGCGGCGCACCGAGGTGCATGAAACGCGCCAGCTGCTCTACATGGAAGTATTTGACGACAGCATAACGCTTGCCCGGCGTGACATCACGAACGATGCGCCAATGGGCGAGGACTGGATCATTCCTCTGCCAAGCCCAGACGGGTCTTGCACGCCGCTTGCGCGGAAGAAGAGGAGTGTAGCGCCTGAGTTCCCGGCAGGGGCGGTAGCAACCGTTTCGACTGGGGTTGGAAAGGACCGCAACGGGTATGAGCGGCCTGAAGTAGTTGTTAAATTCCCGCCAGCGCATGCCGCAAATGGGAGGCCAAGAGCGTTTGAATACAAGGTGGTAGCCTATGCGCAGGAGAAGAAGTTGATTGTGAGGCACGTGTTTCCCTCTCGTCCCTGTTGGTGCGACGAGAAGGACAGGTCGCCAGTCGAATGCGTGTTTGGGCAGTTTGAACTGCCCATGGATCAGAGAATATCCTTTACTGTCACGCCGCTGAACTGTTTTGCAGTGCCTGGCAAGTCGCTTTCTCCGGTATTTCTGGAGACATAGGAGGAGGTTCCCTTTTGCTGAGCCTGTGGGCTTCCTAGGCCAACGCTCTGCCTATATATAGACAACGACATGGCGAAACATGCGTTCGGCGCAATTGTGCCGAGTCCGCTTTTTTGGTATAATTCACAAGATGATTGAGGTTAGACCATGGATGGCTTATGCCCTTGCCTTGCTGCCGCTCGTAGGCTGCATTTGGCTGTTGGCTGTCGTTGTGCTCGGTGAGCGCATTTCATGGCTCTTTCAATTCGTCAAGTATGGGGCGAACGGAGTGATTGCCACGTACGTCCAGGCGTCCACTTTCTACCTTCTGGCATCCACGTGTCTTCTTTGCCTTGGTGCTGACGACTGGGCGGTGAGGTATCTTGGCCTCCCGGCTGCTGCGGTTTCCGACGGTGCGAGGGCTATGCGCTTCGCGTTTGCCACGGCTGCTGGGTTCGTGGTGGCGAACGTGGTTTGCTGGCTGATGAACAGGTGGTGTGTGTTCACGCCTGGAAAGTTTCGCTGGTATGTCGAATTTGCGCTTTTCTTCGCGGCTTCCACATTGGCGACTGTGATTGCGCTGTCGCTTTCTGCGGCGCTCATACAACTGGCAGGGCTTATGACGACGGTTGCGCTCGGCATAGAGGTGATTGTGTCGTTTCTTGTGAATTTCTTCATACGCAAGTTCTTCATATTCAAGGGGTGACGCCATGACATCGATTCTAGCATCCGTCCTCTTCGCATGGAGCCTGTTCGGCACGCCTGAAAAGGCTCCGTCTGCGCCTCCGCCGCCAGATGCCGACGCCGTCGCGAAAGCTGCGAAGGCCGCTGCAGATGCGGCGGTCAAGGAGATTACGGCGCAGGCCGTAAGAGAGGCCGCAGAGAAGGCCGCCGCTGATGCATCCGCCGCGAAGGAGGCAAAGGAACACGCTGAAAAGCTGCGCGTGGAAGCGCGCGCTGATGCGGAGAAGCTGAGGACGGAGGCGAGGGAGGATGCTGCGAAGGAGCGCGCCGAGGCTCGTGCTGACGCCGAGAAGGCGAAGGCCGAGGCCAAGGAGGCGGCTGAGAAGGAGAAGGCAGAGCGCGAAGAGTCGCGCAAGCAGATCGACACTCGCATTTTCCGCCTCAGGCACGCATCCGCCGAAGAGGTGGCCGAGAGCTTCAACAAGATGTGGAGCGGAGATTTCGGCGTGAACTGGAAAGTCACAAAGATGGCAGTGGCCTTTCCCGAGTCGAATTCAATAATGGTGACCGCACCGCGCCTCATCCTTGACGCGTGCGAGAAATCGCTCGAGGAACTGGACGTAGAGGCTCAGCAGGTCTATATCGAGGCGAGGTTTGTTGAACTGGGGAACACTGCCTCTCACAAAGTCGGCATTGACTGGCAGTTTCTCGACGGCGTGACTATGACTGGCAACATGGAAGGCGGCTACAAGTCGTTTCGGCTTGGCGAAGGCGTTCAGAACTACACCTATGCCGAAGGGTCGGGAACGCCCAAGAAGGGGGCAACGTCGTACACGCTTACCTCGACGTCCGAACGTGGCGACTATGACGGCAACATAGGGTTCTTCAACGGTACGCTCAGCTTTTCACAGATGGCCATGACGCTGAGCGCGCTTGATGCCTCAGGCGACACCAAGACGTTTTCGAATCCGAAGATCATCGTCTCGTCTGGCAAGAAAGCGGTCGTTGACATGACGACGAAGTACCCCAATGTCAAGATCTCCGCCAAGCGCACCACGGGCGTGAGCGACTCGCTTGACATTGCGGCCAACATGGAAGCGATTCCTGGCGAGGACAAGTTCATGTTCGCCAGGGAGGCGTTCTTCAGCTGGGGCATATCGCTTGAAGTGACTCCGCGAATCGGAACGAACGGGCTTATAAACGTGTCGATCGTCCCGACGATATCGTCGCTCGAAGGCTGGGTCGAGACGGGGATGTCGTCCGGCGGCGAAAACGGCACTGTCTCGTCGAAATACCCTCAGATAAAGGTTCAGCGCCTTATCACGGAGTTCAACCTTGCGAGCGGCACCACGGCCGTGATAGGCGGGCTTTCCATTACCGAAGAGGAGCAGCAGGACACGGGAATCCCCGTGCTGCGCGAGATACCGTGGATTGGTACGCGTCTGTTCGGGTCTATGGCCCGTGTTAAGGTGCAGAAGGAGATTGTTGTGTTCGTGACGGTCGGACTGGTTAATCCTCGTGTGATTCACGAGAATGCGGGCCTGCCGAAGAACGCCGTTCTTGGGCGCCAGTACACGATGGGGCAGAAGCTTGAGCCGGGTGATCGACCGGAGAAAAACATGGAGGGCTTTGATTCGCTTGACGTGCGCCCGCTTGAGGAGCAGGCGAGGGATCCGCTTCACCGCAAGAAAGACGCTTCAGGGTTCTACATTCCTTTTAGAAAAGATCCAAACTACACAAAGGAGGAGAAATGAAAAAACTAATAGTCGCGGCGGTGGCCGCGCTGGTGGTGTCCGCGTCGTTCGCGGACAAGGTGACGCTCAAGTCGGGTTCGTTCCTGACGGGCACCGTCGCTGGGGCGTCCGGCGACGAGATAACGTTCAATTCCGACGATCTCGGAGAGGTCAAGATCAAGGTCGCGAACATCGTGAGCCTTGAGGACGCGGGCGAGCATGTCGTCAGGTACAACGACAACACGCGCGAAACAAAGCGGCTCGCCGTCGACAAGGGCGTGTATGTGGTTGACACGAAGCCTCTCGACATGTCGAACGTCAAGGAAATCGACCCCGTCGAAGAGACTTGGCACGGCAGCATCAACGTCGCGTACAACGCCGCGCGCGGCAACACGCGCGAGAACACGGCGACAGTGCTCGCCAACGTGAACCGCCGCTGGGAGAAGGATCGCATAAACGCCGACTTCGGCTACTACTATGCCAAGAGCGGCCAGACCGGCGGCGACGACCTGCGCACGAAGGACAAGTGGGAGATCGAGCTCAAGCACGACCACTTCTGGCTTGAGAAGGTCTACAGCTACGAGAACGCCAAGTGGGAGCGTGATGTCATTCAGGACTTGAACGCCCGCTACCGCCTCGGCGTCGGCCTCGGCTACCAGTGGCTCGACGGCGACGTGTTCGAGTCGACCGGCAAGTGGAGTTTCAACCAGGAACTTGGCGTGAACTGGATCAAGGAAGAGTTTGCCGACGAGACTGACGACGACAAGAAGGGCGGATTCTGCGCGCTGCGCTATGGCCACCACCTCGAATGGGAGCCAATCTGGACCGAGGGCGTGGCGCTCTTCCACAACGCAGAGATACTGCCTGACGCCGGCGACTGGGACAAGTACCTCGCCAAGTGCGACCTGGGCGCGACGACGAAGCTCATCTACGACTTCGATCTGCTGGCCAAGATCGAGTGGGAGTACAACTCACAGCCCGCTGGCGACCGCAAGAAGGCGGACGTGCGCTACATCCTCGGCCTCGGCTACAAGTGGTAATTGCATGCGAATCGCGATTGCCTATCCACCGCTGAAGAGCAAAAAAGGCGTCGCGCTGCTGACGCAGAACCGCCAGTTCCAGTGGTTCTCGCGTCCAACGTACATCTTCCCCGTCGTCCCTGCGACGGCGGCGACGATGCTGAAGAAGGAAGGGCACGACGTGCTCTTCCTTGATGGAATCGCGGGCGAGCTGTCGGACGATGAGTTCGCCGCCCGCCTTGCCGCTTTCAGGCCCGACTACGTTGTCTTGGAGACGAAGACGCCGGTCGTGAAGCGCCATTGGCGCTGGATCGATGCGCGGAAGGGCATGGCCAAGTTCGTCCTAGTGGGAGACCACGTGACAGCCCTGCCGGAGGAGTCGATGGCGAACAGCTGCGTCGACTTCGTGCTGACCGGCGGCGACTGGGACTTCCTGCTTTCTAACCTTGTTGCCTCGAACGGCGACGCCTCTCGCTACGAACCAGGAATTTGGTACCGTGACGGCGGAGAGGTGCGCAGCACAGGGCGCTTCAGGCTCGACCACGACCTGAACTCTGCGCCGTGGATAGACCGTGACCTCGTTGACTGGAAGCTCTATGCCGAGAAGAACGGCAACTTCCACCGCACCCCAGGGACATACATAATGTCGGGGCGCGACTGCTGGCACGCGAAATGCACCTTCTGCAGCTGGACAACGCTCTACCCGACGTATCGCACACGCGACCCCGTGAACGTCGTTGACGAAATTGAGATGCTCGTCGAGAAGTATGGAGTAAAGGAAATAATGGACGACTCCGGCTCTCTTCCTGTCGGCGCATGGCTCAAGACGTTCTGCGACGAAATGATAAGGCGAGGGTTGCCGAAGAAGGTGCGAATCGACTGCAACATGCGCTTTGGACGACTGACGTTTGAAGACTACAAGCTCATGCGCCGGGCGGGCTTTCAGTTTGTCCTCTTTGGCGTAGAGAGCGCAAACCAGGAAACGCTTGACCGCTTCTGCAAGGCACTCAAGGTTGAGGACGTGGTAAAAGGCTGCGAATGGGCCTACAGAGCTGGGCTTGACGTGCACCTCACCTTCATGTTCGGCCATGCGTGGGAGGGGCCGCGAGAAATTGCCAACACAGTTGCGCTTGCCAGAAGGCTTCTCGCAAAGGGCTGGGCAAAGACGCTTCAGTGCACTCTTACTATACCGTATCCCGGCACGCCGCTCTTCCGCGAGCTAGAGGCGTCTGGCGGCCTTGTCACAAAGGACTGGGATGAATACGACATGCGGCGGGCGATCACGAAGACGCCGCTTGTTTCCGAAGGCGAGATCAAATGCGCCATACGCGATGTATACCGTGGATTTCTTCAGCCCGCTGCGCTATGGCACAGGCTTACATCGACACGTACGCTTTTCGACTTCGGCTTCTACTACCGGGGCGTCCGCTCGCTTATCGGACACCTCGTCGACTTCAAAGGAGATAGATCATGAACGGAGCATTGCTTTTGACAATCGCGGTCGCCTGCTTTCTCGGCGGCTACTTCATATACGCGCGCAGGCTGGAGAGGCTGCTGGGCGTGGATCCCGGGCGCCCGACGCCGGCCGTGACAAAGGCCGACGGCGTCGACTACGTGCCCGCGCACCCCGCCGTCCTTCTCGGGCACCACTTCGCCACCATCGCCGGCGCAGGCCCGATCGTCGGCCCGGTGCTCGCCGCTGAGTTCGGCTGGGCCTCCGTCACCCTCTGGATCGTCCTCGGCTGCATATTCATAGGCGCCGCGCACGACATGATAGCGATGTTCCTCTCGGTGAGAAACGACGGCGAGTCGATAGGCTCCGTGATCGGTACGCTTCTCGGCCGGCCCGGCAAGCTGATGTTCCTGCTCGTCAGCTGGACAGGCCTCGTGCTAGTGGTCGCCGAGTTCAACCGCCAGATCGCAGGCACCTTCGTCGCCGACCCAGCGGTCGCCACCGCGTCGCTCCTCTTCATCGTCGAGGCCGTGCTGTTCGGACTCTGCGTCTACCGGTTCAGGGTGTCGGTGCTTGCCGCATCCCTCATATTCGTGCCGCTCATGTTCGCCTTCGTCTGGATAGGCAACGCCTACCCGCTCGACCTCGTGAAGCTCCTGGGCATCACCCCCGAGGCCACGCGCATCGTCTGGACCCTCGTGCTGATCGCCTACTGCTTCCTCGCCTCGACGTGCCCGGTGCAGTTTCTGCTGCAGCCGCGCGACTACCTGAACTCCTACCTGCTCTACGCAATGATGGCGCTAGGCCTCCTCGGCGTCTTCGTGGCGCACCCCGTTCTGCACATCGACGCGTTCTCGGGCTTCTCCGCCGTCGGCCGCAGCGGAATGGCCGACATGCTATTCCCGTTCCTATTCGTCACTGTCGCGTGCGGCGCATGCTCGGGCTTCCATGCGCTCGTCGCGTCGGGAACTAGCTCCAAGCAGATTTCGAACGAGCGCTCGATACGCCCGATAGCATATGGCGGAATGCTCCTCGAAGGCGTCCTCGCCATGATTGCAATCATCGGCGTCGCCGGCACGTACATGAGCCAGAAGGACTACGTGTCGGCCATACAGTCCATGGAGCCGGTGCAGATGTTCGCGGCGACCATAGCCGGATTCTGCGTCAAGATCGGCATACCGCAGCGTGCGGCGGAGAGCTTCATGCTGCTGTCAGTGGCGGCGTTCCTGATGACGACCGTCGACTCCGGCACGCGCCTCGCGCGCTTCACCTGGCAGGAGTTCATGCCACGCAAGGACGGTGTGTTTCACAACATGTACTTCGGCACCGCCGTCGTGTGCGCGCTGGTTCTCGGCCTGCTGCTCGGCAGCCCCGACACCGCCAAGCAGCTGTGGACGCTCTTCGCCTCGACGAACCAGCTGCTCGCCTCGCTCACGCTGCTGACCGCGACGCTGTGGTTCTACCGCAACAGCAAGCCGTGCTGGATGACGGCGATACCGATGGCTCTTATGTTCGGCGTGTCGTCCTGGGCGCTTTCCTCCATCCTGCTCTCGGCGGCGAAGTCGGGCCAGTGGGTGCGCCTCTTCGCGTCCGCTTTCATGCTGTCCATCGCCGTGGCGCTGATCGTGGTGGCCGTTAGGAAGAGCGTCAGGGACAGGGCGCAGTAAGGTGCTTTTCTGCCTGGTAGCGCTGCTGGCTCTTACGCGCGCCGAGATTATCGAGCGGATGCGTGCGCCTGTTGTCACACATGCGGATGGCATGGTGCAGGTGTACGCCGACTGTCCGGAGGACATGCGCCGCGAATATCAGTCGCCGGTTGCGCGTTTTGCCGCCGAGACAGTGAGGACGCTTACGTCGGGACTTTCGATCAAGACTGCCCGTCGGCGCTCGCCTGGCATTGTGATACATATCGGCGACATCCGCACGAACGTCTCCGAGGTTGTTTCCCGTGCCGTCACCAATGACACGCGTGTGTTCACGCGCATATACGTTCGCGCGCCGGCATACGCAGATCTTGGACGCTTCCGCCTTGAAGTCGTCAAGGCATTCTTCCGATGTGAGCGTTCGCAGGAACTCTCCGACGCAGAGGCGACGCGCGTCTACCGCAGCGCCGACCCTGTGCTGCGCATTGAAGACGAGAGGATTGCGCTTGAAGACTGGTTTTGCCATGGACGAGGGAGCGACGAGGAGGGCTTCAGGCTGATGCGCAAAATCCTTAAGCCCGGTTTTGCTTCACGCCGGGACGTGTTGTTTTTCGCCTCGCGCCTGTATCTCTATCCGCCGCAGTTCGACTTGAAGTTTGCGAACGGCAGCGACACACTCTCGTTCCGCGACGCCATTGCGCTCGCGCACCATGATCCGCTAGTTCGGCTTGTAGCGTCCATACGCGCGAATTCGCTGCTGATATTCGCCGGTGGGCGCGGTCAGGCCCTCGCTTCTGCTGCTGAGGCGTATCGTGCGTTTCTGCTGGAACTTGCGAAGGGCAAGGCCGATGACGCACTTCTTCTCGATATCCTTGACGAGGCCGACATACGGCTGAACATGGCGTACGAGAAAAGCGAGCCCGTGCGGCAATGAAAGAACATCATATTTTGCCGCCATATATAGCGCGGCAAAATATGATATAATACACAACAGGCCGCAGGGAACTGCGGAAGTTGGTCATTGACATACCGCCCGGTTGTGAGCTGGGTGGACGGTCGCCACGGATGGTATGGTGGTTTCGATGGAACTGCTGCACTCTTCGGAGAGCGACGAAGAATCCGCCGTGCACACGGGTGTGTGCCAACGGCGGGACGTACGCGACAGCGTATAGTAGCTTTTCAGAAAACCGCTAATTTTCTAATGCAGAAGCGAAATACGACTGTGCGTGCGCATGGGTGA
>CACYCL010000110.1 GCA_902772905.1 uncultured bacterium
ATATCGTCAAGACAGTACGCATAATCCAACCTCAACATCTCAACTCTTCAACATGAACGGCTGGGAGAAGAGCACCTCTTCGGATCCATCCACAGCATACGCCTTGACGCGCGCGAAGACGTGGTGTCCAGGGCCCTGCCAATAGGCTTCCCTCTCGACCGTCCAGGAGATTTCAAGCCCCTTCGTCTCCTTCACGACGCCGTGCGCGGTGATTACCTCGAAGCGCGCCGGCTTGTCCGTCGCCGCCGTCACCGTAGTGCCGTCGAACGCGATGCGAGTGAACGCAAGTTCGTCCAGCCCGTTCAGCGCGCCGTAGAAGTTTCCTTCGCGATACGCCTTCAGGCAGGCGTGAACCGTCCTCTCCTGAACGCACAGCACGTTGACGCCAAACATCTTGTTCTCAACGTGCCAGTCTGGAACGAAGAAGCCGAAGCACTGCCTGCCGGTGGAAAGCGCCCAGTCCCAGTAGTTCTCGCTGTTGTGGCCGCTGTCCTCGATGACCTCTATGCCGAGAACACGCGGATCGTGGTCGAGCAGCTTCAGCATAAGCTCGCGGTCGAGCTTGGTCCACGACGGATGGTTTATCGTGACACCGCCGCCGTCGGCATATATAAGCCCGGCGATCATCCTATTTATCGCCGTGCCCCAGAACTCGCCCGAGCCATAGTGGTAGCCGTGCGAGTACGTCTTGCAGAGATTGTGCGCGTCAAACGTCCCCGAAGCGAACGCGGAGCCAGGCGCACACATGTGCAGACTTGGCGCCGTCTTGCCGTTTTCGAGCAAGAAGCCGTGATGCTCGGCGTTCGGGGCTTCAAGCACGCCTTCCGGAAGCGGTTTGAACATCTTCTTCCCTTCGACGAACGGATATTTCGCCGCCCATGAACGGAACTTCTCCGCAGCCTTTTGATCAAACGTATGCTTCCACGGGGCGATGATCTTGTTCCAGTCGAACGGCCCCTCTTTCCTCACGCCGTTCACCATGACAGGGTGATCGTGGTGGAGCCGCCAGTAGTTCTCGGTCATCTTCGAGAGCGGCCACCACGGTGCGCTCGGATAGTAATTGGAAAGCGTGAGAAGCCCGAAGCCGCGCTTGAGGTACTGATCAACCCACCATTGGTTCGGCGCATGGCCATGCGAAGTCGTCTTCACCCTCACGACCTTCGACCAGTCCAAGCCCGTGTACGGCCTGCGGTTGCGCGGACCAGCAGGAGGCACCTTCGGGATGCCGCTTTTCGAGGCTGGCAGCGTCGCGGCGAACGCGCCGCTCGCGGCACTGGCCGCCGTACCTCCAACAAACTCTCGTCTTGTCATTGTCATTTCCCCTTTGCTTCAAGAATCCCGTCGTCAAGCCGAACGATGCTCGTACCATATTCAGCGGAAAGCGCAGAAAGCGCCTTCTCTATGTCGGCGGACGCCTTCGCATCTGCAGGGCGCGGCAATCCATTGACGGACCAGTCGTGGGCGTAGTGAAGCTCAATAGGCATCATCGTCACGCGCACGACCTTGCCGTCCACAACTTCAATCTTCGGGACGACGGAAAGGAAGTTCGCACGGTCAGTATGCAAGCCAACCTTGCCGCCTTTTGAACGCGCATTGAGCGCAACCTCGGCCGTCGAATCAAGCGGAACTCCGTATTTCTCGCAAAAATCCGGCGGAACGCTGGGCGTGACGCTGTTCTGGAACACGAAATCGCCCAGCGAATAGAATATCGGGCAGCCGTTGTGGAATTCTATGCCCTTGAGCTGGTGTGTGCCGCCGCCGATGACCGCAGTCGCGCCAGAGTCTATGGCCGCTCGGCAAAACGTCTCAAAATAGTAATCCGGCTCGCAGTAGCGTGTTGCGCGGATGCTGTGGGAATGCGCGAGAACCACGACAGCGTCGGCCTTGGCGCGCGCGGCGGCAATGTCCGACTTTAGACGTTTCAAGTCATTAGGGTCGCACCATGAAATGCGCCCCTCCTTCTCCGCCTCCTCAAACACGATGCCACCAAACACGAACGTTCCCGGCGCATCTGGCGCGGTAAAGCCAGCCGCCTGGTCAAGGGCGCGCGAGCCATTCAGCATAGTGGCCGCCGCAATGTCCTTTAGAATCGCCATGTGTTCAGGCGTAACATAGTACTTTTTCTTCCAGTTGATGAAATTAAGTCCGGGACGGCCCGGAGAGAGCGCGGTGGTCAGGCCGGCCTTCGCATCAGGGTGGTACTCCGAATTGACAGATATGAACGCAACGCGTCCGTTTGGAGTGTCGATGAACGCGGGAGCTGACGCCTCCTGTAGATCCTTGCCCGTTCCGCAATGCTGGATGCCCGCCTTGTCCAGAGCCGTAATCGTCATGAACAGCCCTTCTTTCGAATAGTCCAGCGAATGGTTATTCGAACAGCCGCAGCCGTTGAAGCCAAACGCAAGCAAGTCCGGCAGCACGTCGGGGCGCATGACGGCCCACGTACCACCGCTCCACGCTGCCGGCGGGCACGTCCCGTCGTTTACGACTGCCTCGAAATTCACCAGACGCGCGTCACCCGACGCAATCCACGCCTTCAGCTCTGGCGCAACAGAGAATCCGTCCGGGAACTTCTGCACCATGAACGCGTCGCCGGCCGATGTTATCGTCAGCGTCTTTACTGCGCCGAACACGCTCCCAGCCAGCGTCAGCACACAGGCTGACATCAAAAGTGTAATTCTCTTCATTTGCATTGCCTCCTGTTTTGTTGTTCTCATTAATGGAGGTTGTCTTTCCTCACCACTTTGGCCCTTCAATCAAGACCGCGCCCTTTCCAGTCAGTTTCTCAGCTAAATAGCATCAGCCACACGCTTTCTATACGTTTTCATAGTGCGAGGATTATATCACAGCGCAACTGCGAAATCAACCGTTCGGCGTTTTAGTGGATGGTTATGATCGTTCCGCCCTTCCTGACATGCATCATCTGGTCAACGGTCAATACGCCTTTCGATATGCGCACTTCGTCAAGGTGGCCATTGAAGTCATTGCCAAGCGCCATGCACGAATACCCCACGCCATCGACAGTCTGCAGACGGCCAGTGAAGGTTCTGGCCGTGCCAATCTGCTTATAGTCCCTATAGACCTTGCAAATGGTATTGCCGTTTCCATCTGGCTCAAACGTGATGGCGACATGATGCCAGCGCCCGTCCGCAAAGCTGACGCTGTTGTCGGGGTAGTACATCGCAGGCACGGTGCCGTCATTGTCGGCAACGACATAGATGTCTCCAGCCGCAGAGCGATAGCCCACGGACCATATTCTCTGGCCGCCGGTTTCCGCGCCTGTGCTATTGCTGTACATGCGGACGAAATAAGCCCATGCCTTGGCTCCGCCCTTTGTTCCCTTCATGAAAAACTCAATGGTTTGAGATTCCATGTCGCGCTCAATGAGGATGTTGCGGTCGAAGAACGCCCTGCCGTCCGCCGAGAACTTCATGGACTGTGTGTTGGTTTCCCGAAGAACATTGCCGCTGCCGTCGAAGACCTCTCCGCCAAGAACACCTGGCACGTCGGAAGAGTACGTTACGCCAGCAGGTGCCTCGCCATCTGGAATAACGCCCGCATTCGGCTCCACGCTCAAATCACCCTCGAAACCAATCCACGCGCGCGTCGGCTCAAGTGCTCCGGAAATCGGAGCAGCACCCGTCATCAAAAACTCCTGCGGCGCAAGCGCACGACGTGTGATGCGGTATTCGTCGATAGACATGTTCTGGAAACCATACGGGTTGTTTCCGCCCCAACCA
>CACYCL010000111.1 GCA_902772905.1 uncultured bacterium
ATACCATATTTTACCCAAGGAACGCAACCGCTTTGCGACACAAACTTTCAAAAGTAATGTTGTTATATTCTCTCATACTTCCTCGCTAACATGAAACAGGGCCCTCGTCTCCTTCCTCAATGCGCCCTCAACGCTCAGTTCGCCTCCGCGCAGGCGAAGCTCGTGTACGGCTATCTGCTCACGGTTCTGGCGCACAGTCGTTAGCTGCGGCGTCATCAGCGAGGCAATCTGAAGATCGGCGAAGCCGATGAGCATTACGTCTTGTAGTTTCACTTGAAAAGTTCGTCGTCCTCGACCACCTGGCGCTCTAGGTCCGGCGCACGGAAGTAAGTCACGGATGCGCCGGGGTCAGCGAATTCGGTAAGGCGAATCCTTGGGCCGGTACGCGAACCCACAGCGTGGTGGTCCACGCTCGCGACGGCTTCGATGGCCGTTCCGCCGGGGCGCGAAGAGGAATCCGGCGTCTCGGACAACTTGAGGGTCGACGGCTCGACAACCATGGTGTGCTGGATGTCGAACGGATGGCGGCTGAACAGCGCGACGGCCTTCCCGTCAAGATTCTTCGTGCCGTCAAGCTGCACAAGCGGATCGGCAATCTGTGCCTTGGGGTTGAAGGCATACACGATCGGCCCGCGCATGACGCAGAACCGCCCCGATTGACGCGCCCGCCCGCGGATGGTGCGTATCTCCATCGGGAAATCGAGTTCGATGGTGTCGCCCTTCCTCCAGGTCTTCGTAAGCCGCAGGTAGCGTCCGCCGGAATAGACCTGGCGGATGGGAGTGCCGCACATCTTCACCGTCGGGTTGCGACACCATGCGGGGATGCGCACGAACACGCTGAACGCCGCCTCCTGAGCAGGGTCAAGCGTCAGGCGCACCTTCCCTGACGTCGGGTAGTCCGTGCTCTGCACGACCTTCACCGCGTTGCTGCCCACGTTGCACGTTGCGGTGGAAGGCGTGTAGAGATTGACGCGCAGGGCGTTTGACTTCACATGGTAGACGAGCTGCGGCAGGCGGCCTATCATGCGGCGGTAGTTGTTGGGACAGCAGTAGGAATCCTTGTCGAAGTACTCGCGCTCGCCGAGGAGCGGCGTGTAGTAGCGGTTGCGGCGGCCGTCGGAGGACTGCGCGGCGAAGAGCCCAGCGTAGATCGTGCGTTCCATGATGTCACCGAGGCGTCCCGCGTCGCCCACGCCCAGCCGCATCATCGAGTCGTAGCAGATGAGCTGGTAGCGCGTGGCGCACGCTTCGCCCACGGCTCCGTCGCCGTCCTGGGAAAGGTCCCAGCACTCGGCGATGCCGCCAAGGCCGGTCACAAGCGCTCCGTTGCGGTCGAAGAGCGCGTCAAAGCCCTTCGCCGTCTGCAGCAGCAGCCGTCCTTCGCGCCGTCCCTGGAGGCGGTAAAGGATGTGCTGGGCGTAGCATTGGTTGAAGTAGGTGTAGGTGTGGCCCCATATCATGGTGTCTCGCCCGACGAAGATAGGCGTGTCGAAGTCGGCAAGCGCGCGTTCATCCAGGCAGAAGTCCAGATACCGCCTGTCGCCCGTCGCCTGGTAGACGCGCAGCATCGCCTGGCATTGCCCGATGACGTACATGGGCACGTTGCACCATGTCTGGCCCCAGTCGTCCGGGAGGCGCCGCCAGTTCGCCAGCACGTAGTCCGCGAGCCGCTTCGCTCCGTCCAGCGCGGCCTTGTTGCCGAACTCCTCCCAGTCCGCCATGAGCGCAGTGATGATGTAGGCGATCTCGTGCGCATCCCACGCATTCACGAGACGGCCTTCGGAGAGAGTGCCGATGTACCCGTCCGCCTCCTGCGTCTTGAGCGTCTCGGAGACGAGGTATTGCTTGCGGGCAAGCAGCTCCTTGTTGCCCGTGTGCTTTGCGAGGAGCACGTTCGCCTCGATGAACTTGCCGAGGGCGATGTATCCATCGATCGAACGTCTTTCGCGGAAAGGCTTGAGGAACGTATTGTCCTGATCGACCTTGAGAATGTTGTTCGTGACCGTGATGTCGATTCTGTGACCGAACACGCCGCCAAGCCGAATCGCGTCCAGCGGCAGCTGCCGCCACTCCTCCTGCGGAGTCGTCGGCCCGGGAAGCCAATCTTCTACTTTGGCGTCTGCCGGCGCAAGCGCCAATGCGAATGCGCCCAGCACCATACCCCTTGTCATTCGTGTCATTCTTGTTTTCCTTTTCCGCCGCCAAGATGGCGGCTTTCCCAGTTTATTCCCCGTTTCCATAATTTTACATTTTACACAAGGTGATAGCACCTGTTCTGCTCGATAACCCTGTTCTTTCTCATGTGGGCATTATACCAAAAAC
>CACYCL010000112.1 GCA_902772905.1 uncultured bacterium
ATTGACTGCGCGAAGTGCTACCTTGCACTTTCGCGAGTGCATCCGATGCAAGTTGCCGAGTGCAACCTTGCACTTTTGCGAGTGCAAAGTTGCACTTTCGCGTTTCAATCCATTGAATATTTTTCGGCCTTTTTGGCATGTTTTTTGGCCCAAGGGGCAAAGTCGACGCCTAATATATAACGCGCGCGCGGTCATTATATATACAACGAGTCTTGCAATGGAACAGCATGAGACTTTCCGAATGCTTGGCAGCGTTTTCAAAAGGTGGGGATTCCAGGGCAAGGGTGTCAGTGTCATTGACAAGACAAAAGATGATTTGATATACTACACAACACCTCGTTGATTGGGTGCTGGTGTGGGCATTGGCGCACACATTGCGGCGGACCGTAGCGCAGCCTGGTAGCGCGTTTGCTTGGGGTGCAAAAGGTCACGGGTTCAAATCCCGTCGGTCCGACCATTCCGCGAGTCGGAATTTGTGCTATAATACACACCTTAAATGGACAGAATCGTATACCTTGACAACAACGCCACGACTCGGGTAGCGCCCGAGGTGCGCGATGCTCTGTTGCCGTTTCTCTGCGAGCGATACGGCAATCCGAGTTCGATGCATGCATTCGGCGGCTCGGTCGCAAAGTGCGTCTCCTCTGCGCGTGAGGAGGTTGCGCGTTTTATAAATGCGGAGCCTGATGAGATTATCTTTACATCGTGTGCCACGGAGTCTGACAACGCCGCAATACGTGGCACTGCCGATTACTTTGACAAGGAGTTGAAGGTAATCACGACTGCTGTGGAGCATCCGGCGGTTCTGCAGCCGTGTCGACGTTTGAAGGCTATTGGCTACGATGTCACAGAGATGGGCGTGGACAATCTTGGCAACTTGGACCTCTGCGACTTGCGCCGCCGCCTTGAGACGGCGCGTCCGGCTCCGACGCTTGTGTCTGTCATGTACGCTAACAACGAGACTGGTGTCGTGAACCCCATGGATGAGATTTCCGCCATCTGCCGCGAATATGGCGCAATCCTGCACACCGATGCCGTGCAGGTGGCAGGGAAGATACCAGTGGATGTTAAGAAGACGCCCGTCGACATGCTGGCGATGAGCGGTCACAAGTTCCATGCGCCAAAGGGGATAGGCATATTCTACGTGAGGCGCGGAACAAAAATCAAGCCGTTCCTGCTTGGCGGCCACCAGGAGCAGGCTCGACGCGCCGGCACGGAGAACGTGCCATACATTGTTGGGCTTGCGAAGGCGTGCGAACTTGCGCGTCTAGGCTGGGCAGAGGAGGCGGAGAGGCTTACGCGTCTCAGAGACAAACTGGAATCAGGGATCTGTGCGACGTGTCCTGATGTGCGCGTGAACGGTGATCCCGCGAGAAGGCTTCCCAATACGCTCAATGTCAGCTTTGAGTACATCGAGGGCGAGGCGATAGCGTACAGGCTGTCTGACCTTGGCATATGCATTTCGACTGGATCGGCCTGCGCGTCTGGTTCGCTTGATCCGAGCCATGTCATCCGTGCGATGGGTGTGCCGTTCACGGCAGTACACGGCTCGGTGCGCTTTTCGCTGTCGCGCTATACGACGGAGGATGACATCGACTACGTGCTGGAGAAGCTGCCGCCAGTCATACACGAGCTAAGGGAGATGTCGCCGTTCGGCCCCGACAGGGCCGTTGGAACGTTCAGTTGATGAAAGGAACTGCGATGAAAGTCCTTTACCCCATGCTCTTCCTTTGCGCCGCCGCAGTGGCTGCCATGTCGGGGTGTCGCCGCACGGACGTGCGGGAGATGACGGTTTCGATGCCGGGGCTGGTCGAGTCCGAGAAGGCGAAAGTCGTCGCGGCTCTGTCGAAGTATGCGGGAATAGAGAAGAACTCGTATCGTTGGGACATGGATGCGAAGACGCTCACGCTCCGCTATGACTCGATGCAGATAGCGCAGGCGAACATACGTTACGCAATCGACGAGAAGGGCGTCAAGGTGGCGTTCCCGGAAAAGAAGGGCGATCGCGCCGGACACTGAGAGGCTTTAACGAAATCCTGCCGCTGAATTGCCGCGGGCACAGAACCGAAGGGAATGAAACATGGAAGATATTCAGAGTTTGCTTGAGAAGATAAACCGCGAGGGCGTTGAGAAGGCTGAGGCTGAGGCTAAGCGGATAGTAGACGCCGCGAAGGCCAAGGCCGACAGGATCCTTGCCGATGCCCGCGAGGCCGCCGCACGTGAAAAAGCCACCGCTGACAAGGAGGCCGAAGCCTCCGCCGCACGCGCCGCCGAAACGATTCGGCAGGGTGCGCGCGACGTTGTTGCGGGCGTGAAGGAGTCTATTTCGAAACTGATGGACAACTTGCTCGCCGTGGATGTCTCGGCAGCGCTTGCGGACGGACAGACGGCTGCCGCGCTCGCGGCGGACGCAATACGCGAACTCGCCGGTCCAGGTGAAATTGCGTGCGGCGAGAAGCTCGCGCAGACTCTCAAGGCGCAGCTGGCGGGGCGGGGCGAGTTCACGGTCGTCGTGGACGAGTCAGTTGGCTCCGGCTTCTCCGTGAAGCTCGATGGAGGACGCGTAGAGCACTCATTCACGGCGGACGTGATAGCGGCGGAACTTGCCAAGCGCCTTCGCCCTGAGCTTGCCAAACTGCTTTCATGAGCATTGACGCAATAGTTGCCGGGCTTCCATCGCTGCGATTTGGCGAAGATGCGCCAATCTCGGAGGAGAAGTTCCTTGAGACGTGCGCCGACGAGGCTGGCTGGGTTGTCGGCGCTCTTCGCGCAGGCGAGTGGGCTGACATCGAGACGCAGTTGAGGAACGCGATGGTCGATGCGCGCGGGGGCGATGCGAAGTTTCGCCGTCAGGCGTCCGGGTGTTCGATCTACTGGCGCGACAGGGTTCGCGCATGCTTTCAGGAGCGGGACGTTCTGCGTCGTGACGAGCTTCTCGACCGTGTGTGGTGGGATGCCGCCGGCGAGCTTACCCCGCCTGCGTCCCCGCTTGGCCGCGGTTCGCTTCTCACGTATGCCGTGCGGCTCAGGATAGCGCTGAGGCGAGCCGCAATATCCAAGGACAAAGGCGGAGCCGCATTCGACAGGCTCACGTCCGGCTCATCAACATCTAACACCTAATTCCAAGAACATCCAACCACTTTACCATGACTACAGGAAAGATCTCAGGTGTAAACGGAAACATGATAACCGTCCAGTTCGACGGGGCGGTTGCGCAGAACGAAGTAGGCTACGCGAAGCTTGGCGACAAGCGGCTGATGGCAGAGATCGTGCGCGTCAGGAACGGCAAGTGCGACATGCAGGTTTTCGAGTCCACTGCCGACCTCTACATAGGAGCAGAAGTAGAGTTCACAGGTGAGCTTCTCGCTGCGGAGCTGGGACCAGGCATGCTTGCCCAGGTCTATGACGGGTTGCAGAATCCGCTGGCTGACCTTGCGAAAGAGGCGAGCAAGATATCGGAGTCCGCCGCGTTCTTCCTGCAACGCGGGCTTTATCTCCCCGGCCTTCCCCGTGACCGCAAGTGGGACTTTCACCCGCTCGCCAAGCCAGGTGACAAAGTGTCGGCCGGCGACTTTCTGGGCTGGGTGACCGAAGGCATCTTCGACAACAAGACAATGCCAGGGCACAAGATCATGGTGCCATTTGCGTTGCGTGGCGCGTACACGGTCAGGTTCGTTGCGCCATCAGGCGACTATACGGTAACGGACACCATTGCCGAGCTTGATCCGGTTGAGAACCGTGTGGCGAACAGCGAACCGGTCAAGGTTAGCATGATGCAGCGCTGGCCGGTGAAGGTTCCTATCAAGTGCTTCAAGGAGAGGCTGGAGCCTACGGAGACTCTTGAAACCACGGTGCGCACCATCGATACGTTCTTTCCGGTCGCCGTCGGCGGAACGTACTGCATTCCCGGTCCGTTTGGTGCAGGCAAGACGGTTCTGCAGCAGACAACGGCTCGCTATGCGAAGGTTGACGTGGTGATTTCCGCAGCCTGCGGCGAACGCGCGGGCGAGGTGGTAGAGACGCTGAAGGAATTTCCGGAGCTGATTGACCCGAAGACCGGACAGTCCCTCATGAAGCGCACGATAATTGTTTGCAACACGTCGTCGATGCCTGTTGCGTCGCGAGAAGCGTCGGTATACACGGCGGTCACGCTTGCCGAGTACTTCCGTCAGATGGGGTTGAATGTGCTTGTCCTTGCCGACTCCACGTCGCGCTGGGCGCAGGCTATGCGTGAACTTTCCGGTCGTCTTGAGGAGATCCCAGGCGAAGAGGCATTCCCGGCTTATCTGGAGTCGCGCATAGCGGCGTTCTACGAGCGAGCTGGCAGAGTGAGACTTCGCAACGGCGAGACCGGTTCCGTAACGATAGGCGGCACGGTCTCCCCTGCCGGCGGCAACTTCGACGAACCCGTCACGCAGGCTACGCTTAAGGTAGTCGGTGGCTTCCACGGCCTTTCACGCGCGCGCTCCGACGCTCGCCGCTACCCTGCGATCGACCCGCTTGACAGCTGGAGCCACTATAGTTCCGTCATCGAACAGGACCGCGTGGAACGTGCGCGCGCAATCCTTCGAAGGGGCAGTGAAGTCGGGCAGATGATGAAGGTCGTGGGCGAGGAGGGCACAAGCCTCTCCGACTTTGCCGTGTACCTCAAGGCCGAGTTCCTCGATGCCGTGTACCTGCAGCAGAACGCGTTCAGCGACAACGACGCAACTACGCCCGTAGAACGGCAAAAGACAATGTTCGACGTGGTCGAGAAGGCTCTTGATGCGGAGCTTTCGTTCTCCGACAAGTCTGCTATGCGCAAGTTCTTCATGGATTTGCAGCAGACATTCATCGACTGGAACGACAAGGCCGCAGGCACGCCAGAGTTTGACCAGCTGCGCACCGCGCTCCTAGGCAAGATCGCAGGAGCGACGGGAAACGGTGCGAATGGAAACGTCTGACGGTTCCCACGGGAAGATGTACGGCGTAAAGATGCGCGCGTCGCTTGGCGGCGCGCATCTTTCTGGAGCAGAAAGGATCGTTTCGGCGCGGCGGGTGGTGTCTACGCTTGCGGCTCTGGCGCGGAGGGCACTTGGGCATGAACGCGGCGTGCCAGACTCGATAAACCTCAAGGTTGAGGCGCAATGCGACATTCTGCGCATCAAGGCTCTGCCTGTCATAACTGAGACGGTGGCTGACGAGGCCGCCGGCTGGGCAAGGGTCGGCGAGATACTTTCTGACGCAGGCATCAAGCGCACGAACGAGATATGCGAGCTGTTCAGGGAGACGTATCCGATGCGCGGCGCGATGCTGCTGGACGCAGACACCCTAGAGCGGCTTGAACCAGACAGGAAAAGGGGAATTCGTGCGACAAACATGGACAGCGACCCGTCGTCGCCTGCCGACCGCAAGAACCATTTCGCCGAAGCACTCACGCTGGCGAGCAAGGTGCTTTCCGCGCCTGGCATAGTCGGCGAGGTGTGCATGTCTGACGACCCGTCGTATGTGACTGGTTACGTTGCCACAAAGGATTGTTACCACAGAATATCCGTGATGAAGAAGGTGGGCGAGCCTGTCGGTGGGAGGATATTCCTCTACCGAGGCCCGCGAGAGGCGGTTGCCGAGACGATACGCTACCTTGAACGCCAGGCCGTAGTGGTTGAGCGAGAGCATGCGACCCGTCTGCCGCGAGCCGACCAGCTCGCCGCCGATCTTGCAGCGGTGGACGCGGCAGGGCTAAGGCGCGAAATGCGCGTTGGCTTCGGCGGTCTCGTCTCGTTCGCCGACAATGACTACCTTGGGCTTGCCTGCGATTCGCGTGTCAAGGAGGCCGCTGCGAGAGCCGTAGCCGAATACGGCGCCGGCGCCGGCGCATCGCGCCTTGTGACGGGAACGCTTGAGCCTCATGTCAGGCTTGAGCGGCACATAGCGGAATTCAAGAAGGCAGAAAGCGCGGTCGTGTTTTCGACGGGCTACATGGCCAATCTAGGTGCGATAACTGCGCTTGTAGGCAGGGGTGACGTGGTGCTGTCGGACAAGCTGAACCACGCTTCGATAATCGACGGCTGCCGATTGAGCGGCGCGGAGGTGGCGGTCTATCCGCATCTCGACATGGACGCGCTTGACCAGATGCTTTCGGAGTTCCATTCGGCACGACGCATACTTGTCGTGTCGGACGGCGTGTTCTCGATGGACGGAGACATGCTTGACCTTCCGCGCTTCCTTGAGATATGCAGGCGTCATGATGCACTCTCAATGGTTGACGAGGCGCATGCGCTGGGCGTCGTTGGGCGAACAGGCCATGGACTGTCGGAGCATTTCGGATGTGGCTTCCCCGATGTAATGATGGGTACGCTGTCGAAGGCGCTTGGGTCGTCCGGAGGCTATGTTGCCGGAAGCGCGACGCTTGTTGACTACATGCGGCAGAAGTCCCGTCCATTCATCTTCAACACGGCTCCGACGCCTGCATCTGTCGCGGCGGCGGACGCGGCGCTTTCGCTCATGGAGGAAGATACGTCGATTGTCGGCAGGCTTCACGCGAACATAGCGTCGTTCTCCGATTCTGTGGCTGACGTTCCGAATGTCAGGCGAGGCGGGTCGGCGATCTTTCCTGTTGCCGTCGGAGATGAACGGGAGGCGGTGGCAAGGTCGAAAGACATGGAGTGTCACGGCTTTCTTGTGCCTGCGATACGCTACCCTACGGTTGCGCATGGCGCGGCGCGCCTGCGTGTGTCGCTTAGCGCGCGTCACAAGGAGTCCGAAATCTCCGCGCTTGCGTCCATGTTGCGCGCATGGTATAATACCAGCCAAAACTGACTTTAAACTAGTAAGGAGGAACATGGCATGAGTCTTGAAGGCAAGGTTGCGATAGTCACCGGC
>CACYCL010000113.1 GCA_902772905.1 uncultured bacterium
ACAGACCGCACAAAGATACTGCTTGTCGTCACTGTCGACTGGGCTGTCGAGAACGACTCCGCAGATGTCAAGCGCAAGGCCGCGGAGCTGAGGAATCGCTCCATCGAAGTAGAGATGCCGTGAGCCTGGGAGGGCGTAGATGAAACCACTCATATTTACCCAGAACGGAAAGCGCATCGCAACGCTGACTCCGCAGGACGGCAAGCCAGGCGAGGTGTTTACGCTCGGCTCCGCCGCGAAGTGCGATGTTGTCGTCTCGGCGGAGCACGGTCTTGCGCCGCAGCAGGTGTCGTTCGCGCCGGTTGGCAACGTCTGGTGGATAGGTGACATGGCGGCGGACGGGCGGCTGGAGGTGAATGGACGCAGAACCGCCGCCGATCCGGTAGTGTCGATGGCTCACGTAAAGGTGGGTGCGTTCGAGTTCGACGTTTCCTGTGAGGCATCAGACGAGCGCAAGAGCAGCCGCGAAATAGCGTCAGAAATCATGTACTCGCATGCGCTCGCAAGCCTGTCACGCAATCTTGGCGACTCCACTTCAGCCGACGAGTCGGAGCTGGAGAGCCGAATCGGCTCGTTCATCGAAGATCTGCTTTCGAAGGGAACGCCGGAGCTTGCCGGGCTTGATTCATCGGTGCTTGAAGACCTTAAGAGAGAGACGATTGAGGACATGCTGCGCCTCGGTCCGCTCGAGCCTCTCATAGCCGACGACACCATTACCGAGATAATGGTCATCGACTACCGCCACATCTATGTGGAGCGCAAGGGCAAGGTGGCGCTGAGCGACCGCCACTTCCGCGATCCGGGGCACCTGATCCGCGTAATCGAGCGAATCGTTAATAAGGTCGGGCGTCGAATCGACGAGTCCAGTCCGCTCGTTGACGCGCGACTTGTGGACGGTTCGCGTGTCAACGCCGTGATACCGCCGATAACGCCTGACGGCGCATGCCTTACGATCCGAAAGTTCGGCAAGTCGCTGTTCACGCTCGACAAGCTGGTTTCGTTTGGTTCGATGAGTCCTGAGATGATGAAGTTCATCGACGCATGCGTCGTGCTCAGGAAGAACATCGTCGTGTCGGGCGGAACCGGCTCCGGCAAGACGTCGCTTCTCAACGCGATTTCGCTTTGCATCGGCCCAGCCGAGCGCATCATAACGGTGGAAGACTCTCTGGAGCTCAAGCTCCAGCAGAGCCATGTGGTGCGCATGGAAGCCCGCCCGGCAAACGCCGAAGGCAAGGGAGAGGTGTCGATCCGGGCGCTCGTCAAGAACTGCCTCCGAATGCGCCCTGACAGGATCGTCGTGGGAGAATGTCGCGGCGGCGAGGCGCTGGACATGCTTCAGGCCATGAACACGGGACACGACGGTTCGCTCACTACCGTGCATGCGAACACCCCGACTGACACTGTCGCGCGTCTCGAGACTCTGTGCCTTATGGCCGGCATGGACATGCCGCTTTCTGCTATCCGCGCGCAGATCGCGAGCGCGGTGTCGATAATCGTGCAGACGGCGCGCCTTTCGGATGGTTCTCGCAAGACGACAGAGATCGCCGAGGTCTGCGGGCTGGACGATAACGGCAACGCGAAGCTGAGGACGCTTTTTACGTTCAAGCGCGAAGGCGTTGACCCCGAGACGCGCAAGGTGCTTGGGCGGCACGTGGTTGTCGCGAAGCCGACGTTCTTCGACGATTTCAAGCTGCGGGGCGTACCGCTCGATCCGGCGATATTCGAGGGGGTGTAGGCATATGTCGCTCGACCTCATCATTGCGTTTGCGTCGCTTGCGCTGCTGATCGTGTTCGTCGGAATTGCGGTCAAGGGCATGCTCGACGCATCTGAGCGCGAGCGTGGCGAAGACGACGACCTGATGCTCCGTGCCGCGCACACCAGGGAGAGCGTCCTGCCTGAGTTCATAGCAAGGCGCCTGCGCGAACACCGAGCGGCCAAGGTGCGCTCGGAACTCCCCGACGCCCTCGACATGGCAGCCAACTCGCTCACTGCTGGCCTTACGCTGCCGCAGGCGCTCATGCGCAACCTGGAGCATTTCCCGCCCGTGGTGGCAGAGGAGTTCGCCCGCATACTTTACGACACTAGGCTTGGCTTTTCAATCGGTAGCGCCTTCGACAACTTTGCAAGGCGCCTGCCCACTGCCGATGTGCAAATGGTGGTCATAGCCTCGAAGATAGGCGTTGCGCGCGGTGGCAACCTGGCCGATAGCTACAGGATGCTCTCTGCTCTTCTCAGGGACAATCTTGCCTTTGAAGGCGAGCTCCGGGCAATGACGACTGAAGGTCGCATGCAGGCCATAGTCATGAGTGCGCTGCCCATGGCCCTTATGCTCATTCTGGGTCTCGTCCGCCGCGAGCTGATTGCGCCGCTCTTCACCACCGGCGCCGGTCTTGTGACGCTCGTGGTGCTTTTTGGAATGCAGGGGCTTGCGTACCTCTGGATCAAGAAGATAGTCGACATAAAGGTGTGACGGCAATGGAACTGACTAGCATCGACATCTTTCTGGCTCTTTCGTGTGCAGGCGTCTCGGCGGCGACTTTGGCGTTCATCGCAGCCAGAGGCGCGATTGGAGCCTCTGGAGGTGTGCGCGACGGCGCATCGCCTCTTCACGCGCTTCTGTCTCTCCCGGCGCTTTTCGTGGCGCGTCGCCGCGCCACCGACCTTGAACTGAACCGAACGGTGGAAAAGCTTGAGCGCCTTGTGCTGCAGGCAGGAGGGCGGTTCATGGACGGCGCGACGGCCGAGGAGGTTTTCGCGGCGCGGCTGGTCTTTCCCCTGGTCGGGATGGTCTTTGCCGTGCCGGTGTGCCTGTTGCTTGGTCTTTCCGGGTTTGTTGCCATGCTTGCCGCGCTCGTCCTTGCGGTTCTGTTGTACGCGTACCCAGAATCGTCATTGAAGGCCGCTGCCGAGGATCGCGCGCGGTGCTTTACGCACGATCTGCCTGGTTCGCTCGACGTCATGAGAATCGTCGCGGAGTCCGGCGGCGACCTCCTTTCTGCGATTCGCTCTGTGATAGATGTCACGTCTCAGGGGCCGGTGCGCGAGGAGCTGTCGCGCGCAGTCGCGGAGGTTGCTATCGGCACTTCGCTTTCGCAGTCGCTCAACAACATCGCTGCGCGCGTCAACACGAATGAGGCGAACGCCGTCTTCTCCACTCTTGCGCAGTCGCTCGAAATGGGAACATCGGTGTCGGAGAACCTGAAGAGCGCGGCGCAGCTCATACGGCACGCCGCGCGCGTTAAAGCGCAGGCCCAGGCGCAGAAGGCCGTGGTCAACATGTCGTTCCCGTTGCTGCTTCTGATTCTTCCGGGAATATTCATAGTGCTGTTCGCACCGCTTGTAATTCAGTTCATAAACAGATAGGAAAGTAATGGACAAGGCAAGAATAAAGCCGGCCGTTGTGCCTACCGTGTATTCGCTCAGGACAATACTCGGATCGATTGTGCTTCTGGCGCTTTTCGGGGCGTTTGTGTGCCTCTATAACGCATACGGATCGCTTCTGTCCGCGCGCTCCAGACTCGGTGAGTCAGTACCGACGCGCATCGAGACTTCGCTCTACTCCGTGATGCTTCCTGACGGCTGGGCTGAGTACTCCGTCAACGGCGACTCCCTTACAGTCTTCAAGACCAAGGGCAAGACCATTCCGGCGCTGCACATCTCTGCGCAGAGCGATCCGGGCTTTTCGTACCGCGCGCTCGACGAGAACCCAATGGCGATATTGCGGCGTCTTGACGCAAGCGTCAAGGCTGAGAGCCTCGACGGCATTGCGCCTGACTCCGTGTTCGAGGCCGTTGGCTCCGAGCGCCTGACTGTGAAGCCGGGGGTCACGGCCGTGCGGTTTTTGTTCGACACCGGGGAATTCGACGGCGAGGGTTGTGTGTTCTACGCCGGCAACGTGCGGTATTTCATGTGGGCTATATACGACGACGATGACGCTGAGACGACTGCGGACGTAAGGGCATTCTTCCGCAGCCTGTTCGAGCGTTTCGACATGCCGCCGATGCGCGAGCACATCGACCGCCCAGTTGTCAACTCTGCGGAATTCACAGCCGACATCAACGCCGAGACCCACCTCAAGATAGGCCGCGAGCTGGCGCTCTGGCGGCTCTTCGCCGCCAGGGCCGAGGCCGAGCCTGACGCGGCGCTCCTGCCTGCTCTTAAGCATTATCGCGAGGTGCTTACGTTGCTGTCATCTATCCGCGAGGAGCGCACGGCGCTTGACTCGGAGGACTTTGCCCTCTACCAGACGCTTCTTCAAAAGCGGCGGAAGGACGTGGCCGAGTGGTTCGTTGTCCTTGACAAGGCCGTGTCGATGCGCGACTGGAA
>CACYCL010000114.1 GCA_902772905.1 uncultured bacterium
CGCGAAAGGTGGTTCTGCAACTGCATATAAGGAAAACTAGATGAAACTTAAGTCGATGATCATCGTCGCCGCGCTCGCGTTCGCGGGCTGTGTGTCTGAACCGGTCGATTCCGGCACGCACTTCGCGGCCGACGCGCTCAAACCGTTCGTGGATAACGGGCAGCTCCCCGGCGCGATCAGCGTGTTCTACCAGGACGGCAAACAGGAAGTGGCGTGCGTGGGCTACGCGGACGTCGCCAAGAAGCGTCCGATCACGATGGACGACGTCTATATGCAGTGCTCGCAGACGAAGGGTTTCTGCGGCGTGACGATCGCGATCCTCGTTGAGGAGGGCAAGATATCGCTCGACGACCCCGTTGCCAAGTATCTGCCGGAGTTCGGCACGCTGTGGGTGAAGACGTCGGAGAAGGGCGGCGTGCGCACGCTCACGAAGGCTAAGAACGTGCTCACCGTTCGCATGTGCCTGAACCACACGGGAGGCTTCGATTTTGAGCTGCCGAACTTCAAGGAAATGGGCGGGTGGTCGCGCCGCATGCCGCTGCGCTCCGTGGCGGCGACAGCGGCGGCGATTCCGCTTTTGTTTGAACCAGGTACAAAAATGAAATATTCTAATGTCGGAATTGACATCGGCGCGGCGGTGGTCGAGAAGGTCTCCGGCAAGCGCTGGGAGGATTTTCTCAAGGAGCGCGTGCTGGATCCGCTTGGCATGAAGGACTCTGGCTTCTGGCCGGGCGACGCGCGCCTTGCGAAGCAGATTCACCTCTACGGCTGCCGCAAGGGCAAGCCGGCCGTGTGGCAGAGCTGCAACCCGTCGATGCAGCGTCCGTATTCCGACGACCGCGTGTTCTCGTCCGCAGGCGCGGGCCTCTGGACGACGGCGCGCGACCAGCTCAAGTTCTACAAGATGCTGATGAACCTCGGCGTGGGTGAAAACGGCGTGCGTATTCTCAAGGAGGAGACTGTCAAGTCAATCCTCGCCGTATCGACGCGCCCAAAGGGGAAGGGCCTCGGCGGTTATTCGCTTGGACTCAACGCGCCAGAGACGGACAATGACGGCGCTTGGTTCGGCCACGGCGGCGCATGGGGCACGAACTGCATGGTCAACTGGCACAAGAAACAGCTCAAGCTCTGGGTTGTGCAACTGACGGACAATCCGCGTCCGTGGGAAAAGGCCCGGGAGAAGGCGGCGAACGAGTTCTTCAAGACGACACTTGATACCACTAATGAGAAGGAATACACTGGCAGGTTGAAGTGACGTATCATGCTGAGGGCCTCGGCGGCCTTGTACTTGTGACGCTCACGGAAAAACTTTACGATTTCTTCTGATCGCGTTGATGAATCCGGAAATGTAATCTCTGTTTGCACATGCCGTTACTCAATTGCTTAAGCATTAAGATTACTTGTAAGGGAAAGTTTGATGGTTGCACTTGACAATTCAATGAACGATGCCATAACGGTACGTGGTGACCATGATTCTGTATTGGGACGTATCGACCAGTATGACCTCTTGAGGGAACTCGGTGGCGGTGGGTTTGGTACGGTGTATCTTGCAAAGGATACTGTTTCCGGTATTGAGGTGGCGGTGAAGGGATTACCACCGTTAGTGAAGAATAACCGTGAAGAATTGGAGTGTATTCGTTCGAATTTTGCACTCGTTTCGCGCCTTACGCACACGAACATCGCTAAAGCACTTGTCCTTCATCCTGCGAAAAGCGTCGTATACGCTACTGATGAAGTCCGCAATAAGTTACGCGTCGATTCCGGTGATGCCCTTATGGTTATGGAGTACGCTCCTGGTGTTACACTTTCTCAGTGGCGTAACCAGTTTCCGAACAAGAAGGTGCCAGTTGAACGTGCTATTGATATTACACGGCAGGTGGCGCTTGCGCTAGACTATGCCCATGGACAGAAGATCATTCACCGTGACATAAAGCCGTCTAACATCATGGTTGAGACGAAGCAGGATGAGACTGTAGTCGTTCGTGTCCTGGACTTCGGGCTTGCTGCGGAGATCCGTTCATCGCTGGGGCGTGTGTCTCGGGAAATTCATGACACCTCCGGTACTCGTCCGTACATGGCACCAGAACAGTGGTTAGGGGCAGATCAGCGTGCGACTACAGATCAGTATGCGTTGGCGGTCCTCTTCTACGAACTGGTGACGGGGAAGGTTCCGTTCGCTTCGGCATTTGATACGAACGATCCAGCCATAATGGGAAACGCGGTGACTACACGCATTCCCGCAATTCCGGACGGACTACCTAGGTATGTTTGTTCTGCGTTATTGAAAGCGCTTGCCAAGGAACCTGATAAACGTTTTGCGAGTTGTTGTGAGTTCGTTGACGCATTGGCCGGACACGTAAAATCGAAAAGCAGGGAATCGGGTGGCAGAGCGAAAGCTGCATTCGTCATTGCTTGTTTTCTTGCCTTCATTGTAGGTGGTACCCTCTTGTGGCGCGGGAAAACAGAAGTGCCAGACCTTCCCAAGCAACTGGGCGATGAGACAGATTGGGATGCAGAGAGGAAGGCCGCGACCGATTTGCAGAACGAAACTGTGGTATTCTGTGAGCGTATTGCGACCTTTTCTGATGGTGAGGGTTTCGCCGCCGAGAAGAAAAAGCTTCAAGATCAGCTCGTGCGGGTGAAGGCATGGTATGCCGCAAAACGTTGGCGAGAGGCCGTTGATGGTTTCGTGGCCTACACTAACGAATGCGCACGTTTGATAGTTCTTGACGGTGAAAGGCGTGATGCATTGAAGCAACGCGCATCTATGGGGGAGACGTTAGAACGTGCGAAGGATGCCGGGGCAGAATTAGACACGAAGGCCAAATTTGATGAGGCGTTAAGCCTGGTGCGGCAGGGTGATAAATGTCTTGCTGAGATGGTGTTTACCAGTGCCTCAACCAAATTTTCGTCTGCGGCAGTCCTGTTAAACCAATGTATTGAGGAAGTGGAACGGAAAAGGAAAAACCGAGCCCAGACTCTACGTGGTGAGGTGATGAACTTTCGTAGGAACATTGGAAAACTGTCGGACGGAGAGGGATTCGCGAATCTCAAGGTAGAGCTTGAGAAGATTTTCTCACGCGCTGACTTGGAATACTCGGCATGCCGTTGGAGAGAATCATTCGCCCTGTTCATCGCATACACCAACAAATGTGTACAAGTGATGGAACTCAGCAGTGAGCGGTGCGTTGCGCTGGGAAAACGAAAAGACGCAATTGACGCTCAGAGGCGTGCAGAGCAGGCTGGGGCGAAACAATATGAATATGTACAGACACATTGGGATGAGGCGTGCAAACTGAAGGAACAAGCAGAAAGCTCCATGGCCACGATGGATTTTACTGTCGCGACCGCATTTTTTACGGATGCCTCAGCCCAGTTTGCAAAATGTATTGAGGAGATACAATCAGTACGCCGCTTAGGAGAGGAGCTTGAGAAACAGAAACGTCTTACCGATGAATTGCAACGTAAGGCGGAAGAATTGGAACGCACAAAACAACAACTCACGGTTATTGAGGAGGATAGAAAGGGGCAAAGTGCGAATCTCTCTACCTCGGTTAGGGACATGAATAGCGACACTTCGTCAGGTGAGGTTAAGAGGTATTCTCATTTGTATTCGCATGAGGCGATTGATTCTAAAACATCATTCGCTGCCGATGCGCTCAAGCCGTACATTGAAAGCGGCGAGCTGCCAGGTGCCATCAGCGTGTTCTACCAGGACGGCAAGCAGGAGGTCGCGTGCGTGGGCTACGCGGACGTGGGCAAGAAGCGTCCGATCACAATGGACGACGTCTTCATGCAGTGCTCGCAGACGAAGGGCTTCTGCGGCGTGACGATTGCGATCCTCGTTGAGGAGGGCAAGATTTCGCTCGACGACCCCGTCTCCAAGTACCTGCCCGCGTTCGATACGCTTTGGGTGAAGACGTCGGAGGAGGACGGCAAGCGCACGCTTACAAAGGCGAAGAACGTGCTCACCATTCGCATGTGCCTGAATCACACAGGTGGCTTTGAGTTCGAGCTGCCGAACTTCCAGGCGATGGGCGGGTGGTCGCGTAGGATGCCGCTTGCTTCTGTTGCACAACAAGTTGCTAAGTTGCCCATCAAGTTTGAGCCTGGCACGAAACAATCGTACTCCAACTTGGGCGTTGATATCGGCGCTGTTGTGGTCGAGGTTGTCACGGGCGAGAAGTGGGAGAACTTTCTCAAAGTGCGCGTTTTGGACCCGCTTGGCATGAAGGACACGGGCTTTTGGCCGGGCGACGTGCGCCTAGCGACTCAGATTCATCTCTACGGCTGCCGCAAAGGTCAACCGGCCGTGTGGCAGAGCTACAACCCGTCGATGCAGCGTCCGTATTCCGACGTCCGTGTGTTCCCCTCCGCCGGCGCGGGCCTCTGGACGACAGCGCGCGACCAGCTCAAGTTCTACAAGATGCTGATGAATCTCGGCGTGGGCGAGAACGGCGTGCGCATCCTCAAGGAGGAGACAGTCAAGTCGATTCTCGCCGTATCGACGCGCCCGAAGGGCCTTGGCGGCTATTCGCTCGGCCTTTCCGCTCCTGAAATGGACAACGACGATGCCTGGTTTGGCCACGGCGGTGCGTGGGGCACGAGCTGCATGGTCAACTGGCACAAGAGGCAGCTTAAACTTTGGGTGGTACAACTGACGGGCGGTCCGCGTCCGTGGGACGGCGCCCGCAATAAGGCGGCAAACGAGTTTTTCAATGCGACGCTCGATACCACCGGCGAGAAAGAATACACGGGTAGGCTAAAGTGACGTTTCCCGTCGAGATGGTGATTCCGCAGATACGCGCGTCGCTGGAGGCAAACCGCGACGTGGTTCTGCGTGCGCCGCCCGGCAGCGGAAAGACCACGTGCGTGCCTCCG
>CACYCL010000115.1 GCA_902772905.1 uncultured bacterium
AAAACCACCGACCCGACATGCCGCCGTGTACTTATCCATCCCTCGTCGGAAAGACGGCGAAGAGCCTTGCGCGACACCTTCTCGCTCGCCCCCGCCGCCTCCGCCAACTCGACGATTCCCGGCAACGTCTCACCGGGCGCATACACGCCGCGCACAATAGCGGCCTTCAGCCGCGACACAAGCTGGTCCGAAAGCGGAACACCCGACTTTCGGTCCAGTTCAAATTGCTTTTCATGTCTCGTCACCATGAGTTTAAAGGGCGGGTAATCCAGGTCTTGCAGCCGACAGACTTCATTGTTGCGGCAATGCGCACAGCGTCATTGTAATCCTCAGTGAAACCAAAGACCGTAGACCCACTTCCGCTCATCATTACGACACTAGAGCCCGCGACCATTAGCACCGCGAGGGCAGTGGATATCTCCGGGTGCAGCGCACACGCTGCGGCCTGCAGGTCGTTGACTGGCGGCGCGGCGGACAAGTCAACATCGCCAGAATCCACCTTGCCGCGCGGTGTGCTCCGCGCATATACCTCGGCAGTAGAGCTCACGACTCCCGGATTGGCAAGAACAATCCACTCGCCAAGACCATTAGACGCCAGTTTTGCGCGCTCCGCCGCATCAAGCAGCCTGACGCGTTCGCCGCGACCTTCCATCAGAACAGGAGCGCGGTAATGCTGCGCAAGCACAAGCGCCGGCACATCGCTGCCCACGTGTGCCCCTATCTCTGCAAGAGCCACCGGCGAAAGGCCAAGCCCCCAGATGTCGTTCAGGGCGCGAAGTGTCGCAGCCGCGTCGGCGCTGCCGCCGCCAAGCCCGCCGCCGACAGGAATCCTCTTCTCGACATGAACCTTCGCGCCCTTCGACGCGGCAGCTGGACACGCATGATGAATTGCACGGGCGGCGCGAACGACCAGATCCTTCTCGCCATAGCCCGTGTCAGAGGAAATCTCGCCATTCGCAGCCGGCTCTATCGCAAGCACGTCGGCAAGGGCGACAGGAAGTACGACAGAACGCAGCTCGTGGTAACCATCGGCTCGGCGACCGTAGACCTCAAGCGTAAGGTTGACTTTGGCATTTGCCGCTACTGTCACTTCCTGAGATCTGCTATTGCGGAATTGACGTTCGCGAAGAGCGTAGCCAGCTTCGCTTTCGGAATCGTCGAGAAGGCGAGGCGTATCAGCCCGGAAAGCACAATCGTGCCTGTGGAATACTTCTCGACAAGATGCCTGCGCACCTTCTCCGCGTCAACTCCTATCGGCTTTACGCACATGAAATAGCCGGAATTGAACGGCATGGCCGTAAAGTTGCGCTCGTACTCCGGATGAGCCTTCAGGATGCGGCGTATCTCGGCATAGCGCGCCTTGAGCACTGTGTACTTCTCGCGCTTCTGCCGACTGTAGTTCTTGTCGGCGTATGCGGCAATGGCCATGTGCTGGCCGATTGACGAAGCGTTGGAAATGCCGCTCCTCACGTCGCCAGCGGCCTTGGCCTCCAAAGCCTTGAGCTGTTCGTCGGTAGCGCCCTTGAACGCAAACGATATGAAGCCGACGCGAAGCCCCCAGACGTAGTCCTCCTTTGTCGTGCCGTCAAGCTTCACGGCAAGCACGTTTTCGTCAAGCTCGGCGAACTCCGCGAAAAGCGACTCGCCATGCACGCCCTTTTCGTACACAAGCCCGAAGTATGCATCGTCCAGAACTACGACTATGCGCTTGCCGGCACGGGCCGCAGCCTTCACGGCCGCCACGATGCGCTTGGCATCTTCGACCGTTGCCGTGTAGCCGGTAGGGTTGTTGGGGAAGTTGAGAACGAGAATCTTCTTGTCGCCCGGCGCAAGAAGCACCGCCTTCATAGCCGCCGCGTCAAACGCTCCGTTGCGGAACGTGTTGAAGTGGCGCACACGGCAGCCAACCGCCTCTTGGAAGATAAGCTCGTAGTTGTCCCAGAAGAGATCAGGCGCGACCAGCTCTGCGGAGCGGTCGGCGAAAAGCTCGGCAGTTATCCGCAAGCCGTGCGTGAGCGCGTTCGTAACCACTGGATTGGAGAACTTCACGCCCTTCATGGACGGATTCTTCTTGAGCTCCATGGCCTTCCAAGCCTCGCGAAGCCTTGGCAGCCCGAAACTGCCAGCATAAAGGAAAGCCTTCTTGTCCAGCGTCACTTTGTCGGCGAAGCAGGGCATCACGAGCGGAGAGCCGTCCTCCTCGAAAGCCATGCCTATTGTGGCATTCAATTCGCAGCCCTTGGCCTCTGCGCCCTGACCCAGTATTCCGCCGTAAGGAAAGTACATCCTACGACCTTCAGCAGATAGGAATGCGGCAGCCGAACCCAGCGTTTCGTTTAGTTTCTTGGCAAGTGCGTTCATAACAGGCGCGTATTATACCATAAAGGGCATCGATATTGTGGACAATTCTGCCGGCAAGTTTTGGGCGCAATTCTGCGAACGAATATGGTATAATTAATGCTAGATTGCAAACCGTTCAATCAGACAGGAGTAAACAATGACACTAAACAGACGTGACTTCATAGCCAAGGCAACTGGAGCGATCGCCTTAAGCGCATGCCCGGCAATCGCCAGCGCGGCCACTAGACCGGAACCAAAGTTCATCTGGTCGTATCTCGCCCATTTCGGCGTCAACTCGTGGAAGGATGTGCCGCTTGAGACACAGGATCCTTCCCTTCCTGAAAAATGGCTCACACGCTGCTGCGCAGACCACGTACGTTTTGACGAACCATCATGGCGCAGGATTTCAGACGCCCTCGCAAAGGCCGGCTGCAACCAGATCATAATCGACCTTGCCGAAATCGTCGTCTATCCGAGCCACCCAGAGCTTGCGGTCAAGGGCAGCTGGAGCGTCGAAAAACTACGCGCCGAAATCGCGCGTCTGCGCGGCATGGGATTCGAGGTGATTCCCAAGATGAACTTCTCCGCCTGCCACGACACATGGCTAAAGGACTACCATCGCATGGTGTCCACGAAGAAGTACTATCAAGTTTGTGAAGATCTCATCAAGGACGTAGTTGAAATATTCGACCATCCCCGGCTCTTCCACCTTGGATACGACGAGGAAACCGCAGCCCACCAAGCAAAGCACCTCTTCGCCGTCTGCAGACAGGGCGACCTGTGGTGGCACGACTTCCTCTGGTTCGTGAACGTTACAGAGAAAACCGGCTGCCGTCCGTGGATATGGAGCGACTACTGCTGGAAGCACAAAGACGAATTCATGAAACGCATGCCAAAAAGCGTACTGCAGTCCAACTGGTACTACGGGGCAGAATTTGACGCATCCAAGCTGGCGGAGAACCGCCGCCCGTATGTAGAGGCATACGAATGGCTCGACAAGGCCGGCTTCGATCAAGTTCCTACAGGGTCAAACTTCAGCAACGACGTCAACTTCGCAGAAACCGTCAAGTTCTGCGACACGAAGTGCAATCCCAGCCTGCTTAAGGGCTATATGATGGCTCCGTGGACGCGCACTTTCGCCATCCACGAGGAGAAATCCATGCAGGCCGTAGCCCAAATGGCCGACGTAATCAAGGCGCGCGGCTAGACTTGCGCGCATTTGGCGCAAGAGCGCCGCCAATGGCCGGCAAATCAGCCGTGGCGGCGCATCTGGCGCGTAACAGGTGGGTCAATCACCTCTGGAACGAGCACATCCTGCTTCGCAGCGGCCTGTCGGCGGATGATCCACATCTGCACTATCGAGAACAGGTTCGAGAGGAACCAGTAAAGCGACAGCGCCGACGGGAACGAATAGAACATCACAAGCATCATCAACGGCATGAACACCATCATCATGCGTTGCTGCGACTTGTCGCCCGCCGATGGCGTAAACGCGCTCTGAAGCCCCGTCGACACGGCCATCAGTATCGGAAGGATGTTAAGCCCGCCGAACGGGAACCAACTCGCAAACAGTCCTTCTGGCTCGGAGAGGTCTGCAATCCACAAAAACGACGCGTACCTCAGCTCAACAGCCGACCTCAGCACATTGAAGAGCGCGATGAACACGGGTATCTGAATCAGCATAGGAAGGCACGAACTCATGGGGTTTACCTTCTTCTCGCGGTAGAGCGCCCATGTTTCCTGCTGCATGCGCTGCGGATTGTCCTTGAATTTCGTCTGGATTTCCTTCATCAGCGGCTGGAGTTCCTGCATCTTCTTCATGCCAACGGTGGACTTGTGCGTGAGCGGCCAGAAGACAAGCCTGACAAGGATGGTCAATAGGATAATCGCAACGCCGTAGTTGGGAATCCAGGCGTTGAAGAAGTTCAAGACCCACACGAGCGGATAGCACAGCCAGCGCCACATGCCAAACTCCATAACGTCCTTCATTCCGAGATCCCACAGAAGCGCCTGCTTTTTCGGCCCTATGTAAAACGTCGTGGAACGGGAGACCGCCGCGTCGCGGAACCGCGCCTTCACGGCCACCGACACGGGGCGGTACGTCGCAAGGTTCACATCGCGCGCGATGTCCGCGTCGAAGCCCGAAATTACCGCATCGGACGACGCGAGGGCCGTCACGAAAAACCTGTTCTTGACTGCAATCCACTTCTGCTCGTCGGTTATGCCCGTACGAACCATCGCAGGCAGCCCTGCCGCGCTCTGAGAACCGCTGCATCCGCCAGACAGTCCTCCCACAAGATACGCCTTGAGCGGTGAATCGCCTTCGCAGTGGTGGACCACCTCCTCCTTGCCCTTCTCGTTGTACGCGTCCAGCGAGTCGACCGAAAGAAGATCGTTCTTTGATATTCCCATCGTCATCACGCCAAGCGAGATGGAATTATCGAGTCCTTTGAGCGGAGACGCTCCGCCCTCGCTGCGGAACTCCTCGCGGTAGCTGACCTTGTAGCCAGACGAAAGAGTCACCGTCCTCGTAGCCACGTCGTTCGCGAAGACGACTTCGTTAGAAGCCGACGACCTAACCTCATACGCTGAATTCGGCACAAGACCATCCACTCCGCCGAGCGCGCCGAGAGGAGATGACGAGAAGTCGAACTCTACTGCGGGGTTCCTCTCGTCAATCGGCCCCAGACCCTGCGCGTACTTCTTAAGCGTTGCCTTCTTGACGACAGCCCCCCACGTCGAAAGCTCAAGCCTCAACTCGTCGTTTTCGAGAACGAGCGTCTTCTCGGGAACGGACGGTTGCTTGATCGCCTTCGCAAGGGCATCTTTCGCGGCGGAAGCCGCCTGCGAAACCGCGTTCGTCGCATGTTCAACGGACTGAACGACCGCAGCGGGCTGCGCCTCGGCCACGGCTTTCGCCCTGTCGGCGGTCTTCTGAGTCTCGCGCGGCATCTCGACGAAAATGTACCATGCAAGCACAACACCCAGCAAAAGGCTTATGATCTTCTCTGTCTTGTTCATATTTCAAGCTCCATGTTCTGCGTTCTGAAATCCCAGTTCGTTCTTCCACTTTCCGAGTGGCGGCACTGGATCGTACCCATGCGAACCAAACGGATGACACCGCAATATTCTCCAGAGGCCCAGAAGGGTACCTTTCACTGCACCATGCACACGCAACGCCCCAATCATGTAGTTCGAGCACGACGGCTCAAACCGGCAGGCACCCCCCATAACCGGACTCAGCACCATCTGGTACGCCCTAACGAGCAACGTCAGGAGCCTTGCCGGAACACCCATCTTAATTCCCTCTCGACATCGGCGCACGTCTTGCCGCGCAATGCCGCACGGCCTATCAACACCCATTCAGTGCTCTCCGGCACTGCACCTTCCTTCGCAAGCAAGCGAAACGCCTCGCGCATCAGGCGCTTTGCCCTGTTGCGGTCAATAGCGTCGTGAAAGCTCTTCTTTGAAACAACAACGCCGGCCTGACGGTCGGCATCGGGTGAGCCAAGGCGCCATGCGACAAGGAGACGCCCCTTTATGGAACGCCCCCGGTCGAAGACACGCTTGTATCTCGCACCGGGGAGTCGCGTGGACATTCTCTGTCCCTCAAACCTGTGTAAGGCGCTTGCGCCCTTTGGCGCGACGCGCGGCGAGGACGCCACGACCGCCCTTCGTCGCCTTACGGGCGCGAAAGCCGATTTTCCTTTTCCGCTTGATCTTCGACGGCTGCCATGTCATTTTCATGAGTTCTATTCCTTTCAACTGAAATGTTCGCGTATTATACCAAATTTCCTCTCACGCTTTCAAGTGCCGCGTCGATTCGCTTTGAAATCACGATTGGAAGCGCATGTTCCACGCCAGGAACCATCTCAAGCGACGAACCCGGAAACATCGAATTGAGATACTCGGCGTTCGCCGGGCGGACGATTCCGTCGTGTTCGCTCTGGAATATGAACACTGGGCAGCGAAGCCTTCCCGACGCCTTGAGCTCCTCTAGCCCCTGCCTTACATCAGTTTCGCGCAGATAGGCAAGCCCCCTTTCAAGATTCTCGTCACTATCCAGCATGTACGGATTTGGACTGCCTGGCGCGGTGCCGAAGAATCCCTCGCCGTTTGTCATCTTAAGTCCAAGCTCAAGCGCCGCAAGCCGCCGTTCCGACATGCCATCCCAGCCTGGCGCCTTCATCATCCGCGCCGTAGCCGCAATGAGCACAAGCCCCCTCACCTTCTCAGGTTCGGCAATCGCAAGTCTGAGCGCAGTGCTGCCGCCCATAGACCAGCCAACAAGAATCACGCCGTCAACCTCGCGCATCGCGGCCTCCGGCGCACCGTCAAGCTGCTCGACGTAGCTGAACACGCGGTCTCGAGGAAACCGGCAAAGACTCCATGCATCAGCGCTTGCGGCCCATCCATTTAACACAAACGTCTTCATGTGCCGTCAATCCTCAGGGCTTCAGCTCCTGCATGATCGCCAGAGCGGTGTACACAACGAACGAGAGAATCCACAAAACGGCCTTCCATCGCGTAACGACGCCTGGTGTGCGCCAACTGCGCCAGTTTAGTCCAAACAGAAGTATCGAGAAGGACAGCGCAGTCATAAACGGCAAGTCTCGGCTTAGAATGTACGAGGAGAAAGCTGGCGAGCCGTCCGCGCCTGGCTCCAGCGGTTGAATGACAGTTGCAAGTCCAACGACCGCCAACGCGTTGAATAGGTTTGAGCCTACGATGTTGCCAAGCACGAATTCATTCTCTCCGCGACGCGCCGACGCTATTGCGCTTGCCAGCTCCGGTAAAGACGTACCGGCAGCAACAATCGTAAGCCCTATCACAAGATCGCTTACGCCGAGACTGCGAGCCATGTCCACAGCACCCCAGACGAGGATGTGCGACGACACGACAAGTCCTGCAAGCCCTGCAACAACCTTTACCAACGGCACCAGCACCCCAGACTTCTCGCCGTCATCAGTCGCATTCCCATCGGAAGCCGACGGCTTGGTCTTCTGGTCAAACCAACAGTAAAGCGGCAAAAGCAGAATGAACGCCACAAGCAGTATCGTCGCCTCGAAGCGTCCGCAAACTCCATCGCGCAGAAGCGCATACGAACCTACGGATATAGCGCCAAGGACTGGCCCTGCTACAAACGCAACGGTAGGGCGCACCACAAGAGGCATCATCAGCGCTGCCACGCCTAGAATGACGGCCACATTGAACACGCAGCTGCCATAGGCATTGCCCAGCGAAAGGTTGGCGTGTCCCGAAAGACCAGACATGACGCTCACGCAAAGCTCCGGCGCACTTGTGCCGAAGCCTATGACGACCATGCCTATCACGAACGGCGACACGCCAAGCGACCTGGCGAGCGACGCCGCGCCAGCGACAAACACGTCGCTTGACCATGCTATCGCCGCAAGACCGCCTACCATGAAAGCGACCGACAGCAAAAACGGTAACTCAGCGTATTCCATTGCTTAGAGGCGGTCTATCGCCTCAAGGACGTTCTCTCGAGAGTTGAACGCCGATATTCGAATATAGCCCTCACCCGCCTTGCCAAAGCCGGCGCCAGGCGTAGTCACTATGTTGGACTCCTTCAGCAGTTTGTCGAAGAACGCCCAGCTGTCGCCTTTTACGTCAACCCAGACGTAGGGTGAATCGACGCCGCCGGCAACCGTGTATCCACGCGCAGCAAGAGCCTCGCGCACCAAACGCGCGTTCTCAAGGTAGAAGTCGACGGTCGCCTTGGTCTCTGACTGTCCTTCCGGCGAGTAGACAGCCTCGGCTCCTCGCTGCGTTATGTAGCTCGCTCCGTTGAACTTCGTTGTCTGGCGACGCATCCACATGGGCTTAAGAGAAACACGCGAGCCGTCTGCAGCATAGGCGGCGACTTCCTCCGGCACAACGGTGTAGCCGCACCTTACGCCAGTGAATCCAGCCGTCTTGGAGAAACTGCGGAACTCTATCGCGCACGTGCGCGCTCCTGTGCACTCAAATATGGAATGTGGGATGCCAGGCGTGCGAATGAAAGCCTCGTACGCCGAATCGAAGAGTATCAGAGCCTTGCGCTCGTTGGCCCAGTCAACCCACGCCTGCAACTGCTCCTTTGTCGCAACAGCCCCAGTAGGATTGTTTGGGTAGCAAAGGTACACGATGTCGGCCGTGCATCCATCTGGCCCTGGAACAAAGCCGTTTGCGGCGTTGCAGGGAAGAAGGCGGATGTCGCCGCGACCCGCCATTACGTTCGTGTCCACGTAGACAGGATATACCGGGTCGCCTACAGCCACAGCGACATCAGGTCCGAACAGCTCCTGAATGTTGCCGCAGTCGCACTTGGCGCCGTCTGACACAAATATCTCGTCAGCCTTTATGTCAGCGCCACGAGCCGCGTAATCCACGGCTGCGATCTTCTCACGCAAGAACGCATAGCCCTGCTCCGGACCGTAGCCATGGAAGTTTTCGCGTCCGGCCTCTTCATCGACAGCCCTGTGCATCGCGGCAATCACCGACGGCGCAAGCGGCTCTGTGACATCGCCAATGCCAAGACGAATGATCTTGGCGTCAGGATTCGCCTTCTGGTGCGCGGCAACGCGATGTGCGATTTCCGCGAAAAGATAAGTGGGCTTGATTCTTGCGTAGTTTTCGTTTACGTGCAGCATGGTATTGTTGTCCGTTTCTGTCTGTGGGTTTGCGATTTATGCCTTCGTCTTCTTGGGCAGGAAGCCCGGGATTGCAGCGAGAGACACAAAGAAAAGCGTCAGCACCGCCGGCGAACGCAGCGGGCAGTCTCCAAACGAGTGTATGATGGTGGCGACAGCGGTGGTCAGTATGCAGAACGCAGGTGCAGGAAGCGCAAATATCTGCACCGGCTGCGGTGGCTGATCTGACTTCTTCATGAAACGAACGCCCTTGACAAGCCACGCCCATGTGCGAAATACCGGCCAGACAAGCATGAGAATCATGGCCAGAATTGCACCGAAGCCGACCAAGCCATGCTCTGCCAGGAACTGCAGGAAGTCGTTGTGCACGTTTATGCCGCCGACAGTCTGGATGTTCTTGTATTCGCTCGGAGTCATCTTCGGAATGCAGAAGTGTATGTAGCCCCAGCCTCCAACTCCGAAGAGCGGATGGTCCTTCCACACCTCGGTGGCAACGCGCGTATGATAATGCCCCTTGCCTGTGACACGATCAAGAACCGCCTCCGTGCTAAGCGTGTCAACCTCCCTGCGAACGTCGTCAGGGGCGAATGTCACGGCAAAGAACACAACGAGGGCAAGTCCAAGCAGGCTCCAGACTGCAGCCCATGCGCGCTTGGCACGGCGCATGCGCGACAGGAATGATACAAACGCATGGAAGAAATACACGACAGCAGTTACGGTAACCAGCATTATCGCTGCCCGCGACAGCGTATTCAGCGCAGCATAGAAGAATATCACGGCAGGTATGAGGTAATAGTTGCGCCTCCAAAACGTACGCCTCACATGCCCAGACTTGCCCTCCTTGGTCAATGCCTTCTGCCTCTGCACAAACTGCTCATAGCAATCACGCCAAAGCGCGATGGCAAGGCCAAACAGCGTTGTAAAATAGTCGCCTGCCATGTTTGGGTAGCCGAAAGTCGAAAAGAAGTCTCCAATGGGAGCTTTGTTCTTCAGTCCGCTCATCTCGCTCCAAAGCGGCCCTGGCGCCTCCATAGCGTGCTGCACAAAGCCCAGAGCGGCGAGAAGCACGCCATTCCACACGATTAGGCTGATGACAAGCCGCTTGCCGCGTCTTGTGAGGCAGTGCTTCACGGCGATCATCGCAGACAGGGCCGTCGCGAACCAGAGCACCACGTTGAGATGGTCAATGCGGTCTACGCAAAACGGGATTATCGGCACGGGCGGTTTGGGATCAAACCCGTCTGCGATGAGCCGTGCATCGCATATCGAGCAAAGACCTTTGTTCACGAACGGTATCAGCAGCATCACCATAAATCCTATCGCGACCCATACAAGCGGATCTCGCTTCAGATCATACCACACGCGTTCGCGAGCGTCATATGTAGTTTCATAGCTGTGCCGCTGCGGAAAGCATAATATAACTTCAATCATCATCACGAATATCCACGGCACAACCGGTATCAGCATACCTCCTCGAGTACCGCCGAACATCCACGCCATGAGCGACGCAACCGCCGCAACCGCCAACACCGCCGCATTATTGCATAGAAACGACATATTCCAGAACCTTTCTCACCGCATCCTCTTCTGCCACCTTTTCCACAAAGGCGCCATGTACATACAAAAGAAACTTGCCATCGCCGCCGCACAGCGCAACATCGGCGTCCTTGGCCTCGCCTGGTCCATTGACTGCACATCCCATGATCGCGACCTTCGGCAGAGCCTTTCGGCTGTCGCTCCAAAGCGTATCCAGCGCGTCCTCCACCTGTGACGTGATTCGCATCAAGTCAACCCTCGTACGCCCACACGTCGGACATGACGTAACGGCCGGACCGCGTTCACGTAGTCCAAGCGAACGCAGAATCTCCAGTCCGACCTTCACCTCCTTCTCGGGTTTGCTCGTGAGCGACACGCGAATGGTGTCGCCGATGCCGTCCGAAAGAAGCACTCCCAAGGCAACCGAGCTGCGCACTGTGCCGGGAATAAGCGTACCGGCCTCTGTGACGCCAATGTGCAATGGACAATCCGTTGCCTCGGCAAGGCGGCGGTAGACCGCTATCGTGTCAGACACATTCGACGCTTTGGCTGATATCACGACATCTCCAAGGCCCTCGTCCTCCAGCATCTTCAGGTGCCTAACCGCGGAACGCACCAGCACGCCGGGCACATCGTCCTTTCCTGCGTCAAGCTCTGCTCCAAGATCACGCTCAAGCGAACCTAGGTTCACGCCTATTCGGATCGGCGCACCGCGCTCCTTTGCTGCCCGCGCCACAGCCTGCACTCGTTCGCGCGCGCCTATATTGCCTGGGTTGAGCCTGAGCGCGTCGGCACCAGCCGCCAGCGCAGCCAGCGCACATTCGTAGTCGAAGTGTATGTCGGCGACAATAGGTATAGGCGAATCCTTTCGCACCACGCCGAGAACATGCGCAGCTTCCACATCGGGCACAGCCATCCTGAAAACGTCGCAGCCACGCACCGCGCAGCTTTCCAGCTGCGCACGACACGCCACCGCATCATGCGGATCAGCGTTGCACATGGTCTGAACGCTAACCGGAGCGCCGCCACCAACGGGTAGGCTGCCGACCTTAAGGCTTCTGGTCTGTTTTCTCGAGAACATTCGTTACTGCACCCGCTTCGTCGTCAGGCTTGTATGTGTGGATTTTGTAGCTGCGCCAGCTGTCCCTGAGAATGAGAATTCCCATAAGGCCTATCAGCAGGAACATGAAAAACATCGACGTGTAGCGCACAACTACGTCCGGCACTCGGCGGCGAAATATGAGCGCAATCAGAGAAAACAATATCAGCCCACCGTCAAGAACAGGTATGGGCAGAAGGTTCAGCACCGCAAGGTTTACGTTCAAGAAGCGGAGAAAGCCAATCCCATCCCAAGGATCACGCCGCACCTGACGATATAGCCCCTCTGCAATGCTGACCGGACCTCCAATCGCGTTCGCAGTTGCCTTCGCCTCTTTCGGCGTGACCAATCCCCTGAGAACGCGGAATATCCCCCCCGCATCCCAGGCGAGCTGACCAAGCGGACTGCGCTCCGGCATCCAGGATGCCGCACCCGCGCCCTCGGTCTGCTTCAGCACGACGTACAGAAGGGGAAGCTCAAAGACCGGACCGACCTTTTCGAACTTTGGCTCGACCATTGTGACAACGTTTGTGCCGCCTCGCAAAAGCTTCAATTCTGACGCCCGGCCCTTCGCAAGGATGAACTCCGTCTGCATGTCGCTCTTCGAGCGGACGTTGTTGCCGTTTATTGACACGATGCGGTCGCCAGGCAACATCCCGGCTGCAGCGCCAGGGCCGTCGGGCAAAACCTCTTCCACATCAAGGAGAATCGTTCCGAACTTGGCCGACGGCACGCAGGAAAGCAACACTGCCAACACGACGGCAAGCACTATGTTCATCATCGGGCCCGCGACGGAAACTAGAATGTCTTTCCAGGCTGGTATCCGCGTACCATCCGAATTTCCGCCCGCCCCTGTGCTTTCCTCCTTATTCTTCCCTCCGCCTTCAAGCACCTTAGTTCCTTCTGGATCCATGTCTGGGATCAGCACGTAGCCGCCAAGCGGAAGCGCACTAAGGCGATACTCCACGCCGTTGACCTTCTTTTTCCACAACACCGGACCAAAGCCTATCGAGAACGCATCAACGCGAAGCCCAAGCTTGCGCGCAACTATGAAGTGACCAAACTCGTGGATCAATATCGCCAAGGCGAACATCAGCACGCAGGCGACGATGTATAATGCCGTCACAATGATTTCCATACCCATTCACTTGCGGACAATACCGCCTCCAATGAGTCGCACGGGCCTTCCGGCGCTTGCCGAAGCGCCCGCTCGACCGTTTTTTCTATGTCAGTAAAGCCAATCTCTCCGCGAAGAAAGCGCCCGACAGCCAACTCGTCAGCCGCCGCAAGCACAGCAGTGGCGCAGCCTCCTTTGGCAAGCGCCTCCTTTACAAGCCCAACGCACGGAAATCTCGCCGAATCCAGCGCACGAAATGTAAGCTCAGCAAGCGCAGCAAGATCAAGCCCTGCTCGCTCGGCAGGCAGACGAGCAGGCCAGGAAAGCGCATACTGGATGGCAACCCGCATGTCCGGCGGAGAAAGCTGGGCAAGCGTCGCACCATCGCAAAACGTCACCAGCGAATGAACAACCGACTCCGGATGCACCACCACGCCAATGCGGTCGTAGGGGATGTCGAAAAGCCACCTGGCCTCAATCACCTCAAAGCCCTTGTTCATCATGGTCGCAGAGTCGACACTCACCTTAGGACCCATTTTCCACCGTGGATGGTTCAGCGCGTCCGACGGCGTTACAGCTGCGAGATCCTTCGGACCGTCAAGAAAAGGTCCGCCAGATGCCGTGAGCGTGATTGACGCCACAGAACCGCGCGTCGCCCCCTGCAAGCATTGAAACACGGCGGAATGTTCACTGTCAACCGGAAGCACGCGAACGCCGCGCGCCGTCGCGCGCGCCATCACCAACTCTCCCGCCATCACGAGAACTTCCTTCGTCGCAAGCGCAATATCCATGCCTTTCTCTATCGCGGCGAGCGTTGGCTTCAAGCCCGACAAGCCAACAGTCGCGACAAGGCAGATATCCGCCTCGCTCTCCTCGACTGCACGAACGGCCGCATCCTCGCCAACATACGCACGCGCGCCGAATTCAAGCGCAAGCGAATCGACCTTCTCCCTGGAGGAGAACGCCGACAGCGCCACGACGCGAAAGTCGTGTGGATGAGTTCGAACGACGTCAACGGCGCTAGTGCCGATCGACCCCGTCGCCCCTAGGATGACAATGCGTTTCACGTTTGGGGTGTATTATATCAAAATATCATCGCGTTGTTTCCGCGTATTGCCATTTCGGAGGAAAGTTGTACAATCAAGTTGAGTCAGATCGGATTGACGCGAAATGGCACATCAGCGTCAACCACCTTCGGTTCTACTCCACTCAGATTGCGGACGGACGGCTCGGCTACGCCACCCCAGCTCCTTGCACACGGGCCGGCCACGCCCTCCGCCGACACGTCTTCCAGCGAAAGCGATTCCACGTGCGCAGCCCTGACAAGCTCGGTCTGCGGCTTCTTAAAGGAAAGACGGCAGTTCTTCAGCGCGAGTGAAAGCGGTGCGCACTTGTCACCGTATGCGCACAGGCTTAGCACCAGCCCAGTAGCCGTCACACCCTCAAAGCGTATGCTCCGAAGCGGACGGTTCTTCTGCCAAGTCTCGTTTCCCGAGAAGTTATAGTGTAGGAAGCGCTGGGCGTTCTCGACAACGCAATCCCTGACCGTGATCTCGCCAGGATCGTGCCTGACATTGATGGTGAAGTCGGAATAGTAAGTGAAAAGAGCGAGCATCGCCCGCCTACCGGCTCCGGGCTTGCCGTGCGAACCGGATACACGGTCGGCCTTTGGCAGAGAATTGCGGATCGGATACTCCGCAGGACCCCAGCAGCGGCACTTCTCAACAAGCACACGACGACCGCCAAAACGGAACGCACTGCATGCCGTGTTGAAGGAGCACCCCCGCACCGTGACATCCTCGTTGTCAAAGCCAGCAACACAGTCGTCGCCAGTATTCATCGTGCAGTCCGAAATGCCAACGCGGTCGCAAATGGAGAAGTGAATGCCATCGTGCCCTCCAAGAATCGTCAGACGCTCGAACTTCAGATCTGCGCAACGCCAAACGTTGTGCGCCCAGTTGCCAGCATTGCGGATCGTGTAGCCGCTGAACACGCAGTTCGTGGAATCATGGACGGATATGCCATGAACACCGCGGAAATGCTCCTCGCCGATTGGGTCGTAGCTGTCGCAGGCGCAAGGAAACCCCGTGGCCGCACGGAGTGCGTTTCGGTGCCTTCCGTGGTAAAAAAGTCTAACCACAGAATACACGGAAGCCGCCGCCTGGCGGTCACGGAATTAGTTATATAATGACCGCGCGCGCGCGTTATATATTGGCATCGACTTTGCCCTTTGGGCCAAAAAACATGCCAAAAAGGCCGAAAAATATTCAATGGATTGAAACGCCCCCTCCTGAGGCCCAAAATCACCTATTCTACATCCTCCGATTCAGACCGCAGTATATATCCGTGGATTCAATGCGACACTCTGGTCAAGCAAGGTTCATCAATCTTGCGAACGCCGCGCTTAGTCTGCTCCACTCGCCATTTCCCAGACTCATCCTTCACGTAGATTCCCGGATATGCCGCTATTGGCATATCGAGTTTCTTCTTTTTCCACCCGGCCTGAAGTACATCTGGCGCAATGCCTTTCTCGCGCCAGGCAATCAAAAGCCTGCGGGCCTGTCCGCCGCTCGGCGTACCGGTCATGATGCGCCCTTTCCCGCCGCCATGCGCACAACCAGGTATGCAGAAGAGACGGAACCATCCCTTTACGGCGTCGATTCCATCGTATCGCTCGCAGACACGCTCGTAGTAGTCGATTATCGGATTTGGCGGAACGGTCTGGTCCTCCCATCCGAGCGACATGATTATCTTTCCGCCGCGCGCCTTGAACGCGTCGAGATCAGGCGAACACGCGTTGAATTCAGGCGCACGCTCTCGCAGGTAGGCATCGATTTCGCTCCAGCCGACATCAGTCCACTTCGCTGCCGGAACGCCTTTCTCCATCATGTACTGGCGAAGGGAAACAAGTCCATACCATTCCATGTTCCTGCCGAGATAGGAACCTGGGGCATAGCCGTTGAAGTAGCATTTTCCATCGTGTACAAGAGGCAAATAGAGCGATCTGAGCCGCTGGAGCTTGTCGCCCTCTGCAAGCGACGGCATCTTCTTCGCGGCGAGGCCCAGAAAGCCGTCTATCTCTGATTCATCAAAACGTGCGTCGGCCAGAACCTTGCCCGCGTATGGTCTCGGGTCTCTCTTCGCCCTGTATGCAACCGCCGCGTCTGACAGGCATCGCATCTCATTTGTCGTGAACAGCAACCTGCCTTCGGCATCATGCGTCTGCCGCCAGAGATGCCATGCCGCTATTTCATTAGCAGCGGCGTTGTTGTCCGGAAGGCTCACCAGAAGCCCGTCGTAATCCTCGGGATAGCGGATCGCCTCGCTCATCGCCTGGCGTCCGCCAGTGGAGCCGCCTGCGAAATAAGCCATGCTCGGCGGACGACCGTAGAACGCCTCCACTATGCGCTTGCCGTAGACTGTCATCAGATGCGTCGCTCGCCAGTGGAAGTCGCGTAGGACGGCTGGCGGCCATGTTATGTCGTCAATCTGCACGCCACGACCAGCGACGGAGCTTGTGCCCAAGTCGGTTGTCACGGCCGCCGTGCCTGCGACCACGTACCCGACCAGTGCGCGAATCGTTCCGGCCCTTCCGCTGTTGCCCTGCCCCCACATGCGACCATCCCATCTCTCCGGCAACGGCAGCTCGGCTCGGCATCTGATGTCGCTGCCCTTCTCCGGCGACAGGGAGAAGTCAACGCGAACGAACGCGTCCTTGAGCTTGACGTTTTCCTTGGCCTCCGCTCGCCACATTTCGAGAGGATCAGCCCCCTCGTCGTCCGCCTTGGCATGGAATGTAACCTTTATCGACGTCATCACATCGTCCTTGACGTTTCTTACGCGCAGGAACCGTGGCTCAAGATCGTCAGACGCAAACGCGACAACTGAACAGGAAACAGCTATCGCCAACAACAGAGAACTAAACTTCACCTCGGCTCCCTTCGAAAGATTCGAAACCAGCACGTTTCACCAGCCGACATCTCAAGCGCCATCACGCCGTCTCGCACGGCCTCATCACGTCCGTTCTTCACATTCACGACCTTCGCCTTGAAAGGCAGCCGGAAAACGTGCCGCCCCGGCACTATGCAGTGTACGGATGCAAAGTCGCCGTTCATGTCCACCTGCGCGACACCCGGACGCATCGCCGCATACCCACCGGCCCCGACGGCGATGTCGTGAAACTCCTGCGGCGAGTATCCGCTTTCCGGCACAACAAACGTCTTTGCGCCAAACGAGGCAAGCGCATCCATAAAAGCCGTCTGCTTGGAATCGGGGTTCAGGAACGCGCAGAGAGCGACGGCCTTGTAACTCCTCAGCACATCAGGCTCGCCGTAAACGTCCTCGGCGAGGTAGAAGTCGTACGGAACGCCCGATGCGGCGATATGCGGCCACGCTTTCATGACTATATTTGGCGCGTGCGCGGGATTCTTCTGCGTAAAGGCCGCCATCATTCGTTCATCTGCAACAAGTGCGACGTCGGGGTGCCATGGATCAGGCTTCAAAGCGAGCATCTCGCGGCAGAACGACAGCACTTCTCCACAATCGGCGGCAATCTCCTCTGGATAGAACCATCCACCCGCCATGTCGTAGAGCCACCAGCCCATGCGCTGCGCCAGCATGATGCCAGCGTGCTTGCGGAACATGGTCTGCCACATCGGAAAATCTTCAGCCGTGCCAAGGCCCTTTGCGGACATGGCGCTCTTCGCCCACCTCTCCAATGCACCGTACGTGCGCAAGTCGAACTCGTACCACATCATCTTGCCATGACGATGCAGCGTCTGGCAAGGAAGTCTCACGCCCTGTGCAAGCGCAGGGAGACGCAGCCCATACGTCGGCTGTGGAACGATGACGTCCACGGCATCGGAATGGATAAACGCGTCTATGTCGTAGGCGGAGTCCTTGTGCCCGCCAAGCGGCCTCATGCTCCAG
>CACYCL010000116.1 GCA_902772905.1 uncultured bacterium
ATAGCCTGGAGTCCGAGATCACATAGGCTATGGTCGGGCTTTGCATAGCCTATGCTCCGGCCTGCTGTCTGGAGGGGTTTTGCAACGTGGAAAATACGGTTCATTTTTCAATAAAAACGACTTTTTTGTTGCCGAGATTGTTGTCGCCATAGCGCGACAGTTGAATTTATGGTATACTGCCGACGCAGGACATGATTGACATCTGGACAAGGGCTGTTCTCGTCGCCACGAACGGCGAGCCCGTCGTGGCGTATTTCTGGGACGACGCGAACTCGAACGGCGTGCGCGACGCCGGCGAGGCGTTCACTTCGCGCACAATTCCGGTCAGGGGGCACGAGAACGCGGTCACGAACACGTTCCAGACCGCCGCGTTCGACCGCGACCGCGACGGGATTCTTGACTGGTGGGAGTCGCTTCACGCCGACGCGGGGCTTTCGGCCACGAACTCGGCTGACGCGTACCTCGACCCCGACGGCGACGGGCTCATGAACCTGCACGAGCACTGGGCCGACTGCGATCCGCTGACATACGACGGCACGAACACGGCGCTTTCCGTCATGGCGCGCTCGGTGGACGAAAGGATTCGTGGAGGAGGTGCGGAATTGCGCAAGCCAAAGTTTGTCAACTACAAGAGCAATGCGGCGAATGGTGTTTTTGCGGTGATTCTGGAAATCCATGTTTCCTTTTGCTTAATGATCAGATGGTACTAACAAATACAACTTGGACAGGGCCAGAATTTGGTGGAACCATGTTGTCTGACTACGCAGATGAAATACAATCCGCGCTTGACTTGCTCGCGCCTAACGGGAACTACTCCCTGCAGTTCGTCAATTTAGAAGCATACTCGGTCTTCAACGGAGGAATGCCATGAAGTCGATAGTGTCCGCAATGTTCTGCCTTGCCATTTATACGGCTGATGCCGCAGAGGTCAGGTGGAATGTATTCCATTTTCTGTCTAGTCAGGAAGAAGGCGCAATATGTGGCTACTACGACCCTGGCCATTCTTCTCCAGAAATCGGCCTACGCTATTTTTACAATCCGGCAGGCAACCGTCTGATGAGAATTGACGGAAAGGGAGGCGGTGTAAATGTTGGTTGGAATGTCGCATTGTGGGTGCTGGCAACTGAAGGCGATGTGCTCAGCAAGGGGTATTTTTCGCAACCGCACGTCGTGCTTAAAGATGACTACAATCCAATGATAGATCAGTCCTCTGACCTTCCGCAGCCGACTCCTATAGCCATCAACTCTGTTGGCGACTCCATTGACGTACATACAGGAGACAGGTTCTATCTTGCTTTGATCGGCTATTGGTATGAAGACGTGGACCAAACCGTTAATCCGCTACCGATTCCTGACCTCGCGGATTTCTACGGATGGGTCGAGCTGGAGGCGGGGCAGACGGAGCTTAGCCTTATTGGCTCGGCGTTCTCGTATAGTCCGCTCGTCGTCGGGGGCGGTCTAGCCATCCCCGAACCGTCGGCGGGGGTGCTGCTGCTGCTGGGTCTCGCGGCGGTTTCGCTGCGACGGCGCGCCGCAACGGGGGATTAGATGCCCAGGACCTTCTGCGCATATACCGCGGGCTGACGATGCGCCACTGGGTCAACCACGGCGACGACGGTATGACCCCCTTATCCTCGTCTTCGCCTTTCCGCCGCCAATTATATCAAACCGGGCAGGCGTACGCAAGGGCGGCTTCACCCAAGCCGCCCTGCCTTTCCCGAAAATTTATGTGGACTTGTCATAACCCAGTGTTCATGATATAATACGAGGCATGAAGACATTCTTGGCATTTTGGTACGGCATCTTCAAGAACAACCCGACGTTCCGTCTGGTACTGGGGCTCTGTCCGACGCTGGCGGTTACGACATCGCTTGAGAACGCGCTTGGCATGGGGCTTGCGGCGACGTTTGTGCTGGTCTGTTCAAATGTCTTGGTGTCAGCGCTCCGAAAGGTTATTCCAGCCGCAGTGCACATTCCATGCTACATTGTGATCATCGCCACGTTCGTGACGGCGGTAGACCTTCTGATGCAAGCGTATCTGCCGGACCTTTCCGCTTCCCTCGGCATCTTCATTCCGCTCATCGTCGTAAACTGCGTGATTCTTGGCAGGGCTGAGGCGTTTGCAAGCCGCAACGGAGTCGTCGATTCTCTGGCCGATGGCCTTGGCTCCGGAATCGGCTTTACTCTCGCCTTGGCGCTTGTGGCGACCGTTCGCGAGATATGCGGCGCGGGTTCACTCACGGTCTGGGGCGATGTTGCGTTCAAGGGGCTTAATCCCGGTCCAATGACGCTGGCGATTCTTCCGGCGGGCGGGTTCATAACGCTTGGGCTTCTGCTTGCCCTCATAAACCGGATAGGCGAGTGGAATGCGCGCCGCCATGGCGCCCCCGCGCCGATGCCGGTGAATCTCGACTGTCGCCACTGCACGATGTGCGGCAATGGCAAGGGCTGAGGAGTCTTGCATCATGAAGTGCCCCAAGTGCGGAGTTGACGACGACAAGGTGCTTGATTCTCGCGGTGCGCGAGACGGCGCGGCCATACGCAGGCGCCGCGAATGCGCCTCTTGCGGATACCGTTTCACTACGTACGAGGAAATCGACCGCGACGAGGTGCTGGTTGTCAAGCGCGACGGAACCAGGCAGATGTTCGAGCGCGCGAAGCTCGACCGCGCGATTCGCCAGGCCTGCGGCAAGCGCAAGATATCCGACGAGCAGATCAGAACGATAATCGACCGTGTCGTTGCGAACATAGAAGGAGAAGAAGTGCAGTCCGCGACGATTGCAGAACTGGTGATGAGCGAACTCCACAAGGTCGATGAAGTCGCCTACATCCGCTTTGCAAGCGTGTATCGCCAGTTCAAGGATGTTGCTCAGTTTCTTGCCGCCATAACGGAGATAGTGAAGAAATGACCGCCGAATACCAGCGTCCGCCGATCAAGATAGCGCTCATGGGCCTTGGGCGCGCGATGTTCTCCGAGCATTATCCAGTGTTCAAGGCCCATCCGTCGTTGTTCAAGGTGGTAGCCGCGTGCGACCTTGTAAAGGAGCGCCGGGACATCGTGGCCAAGGACTTCCCGGAGTGCCGCATGTTCCGCCAGTTCGCCGACATGCTCGACGAGCGCGACATAGACATAGTGGACATCGCGACATGCACGAACATGCACGTCAAGCACGCGCTCATGTCGCTGAAGCGCGGCTGCTGGACCCTTCTGGAAACGCCGATGGCGCTCACGCCAGACGAAGCGCAGGTTCTTAGGGGGCAGGCGCAGAAGTCGAAGAACAGGCTCATCGTGCTTCAGCGCGGCCTTTTCGCGCCAGACTTCATGCTGGCGAGGCAGATGATGACGGATCCTAGGCTTGGCCCGATCTACCAGATACGCATCCGCCGCGAGGACTTTGTCCGCCGCGACGACTGGCAATGCGTAAAGCGGCTTGGCGGCGGCGCGGCGTACTACGCCATGACCGACTTGGTTCTTCAGGCGCTCAGGCTCCTGCCCACGCCGCCGATACAGATGTGGAGCGAGCTCAAGCGAATAGCGTCGCTTGGCGACGCCGAGGACTACGTGCACGTGAATCTGAAGACTCGCGAGCAGATATCGGCCGACATCGAGTTCAACGGCGGCGCGCTGCCATGCGAGCACTCGCCGTCGTTCGAGATACGCGGCGAGCGAGGGGTGTTCAAGGCGCAGCCTGGCGCTGCGCAGGGCACGCTTACGACAATAGACCCGAATTTCCACTTCCCGCGCAGGCGCTCGTCGGTTCGCACACCTCCCATTCGCGACATGCACGAGGAGTTTCCGATTGTGACCGATACGGTTTCGCTGCCAAGTAACGTTGCGTACGGCCCGACGGCCTTCTGGAAGTGCATCTACGACACCGTCCGCACGGCCGCGCCATTCCCGCTGACGCTGGACGAGTCGATAGAGGCAGTCAAGTTCTCGCATCTCATGAAGAAGACCAGCCCTTACGGCAGCAAGTGAAGGAGACAGGCATGGACGCAAGGCGCGCAGGAGCAATGACGCAGAGTCTTGAAGACTATCTTGAGGCGATATTCGTCTTGATTGACGATGGCCGGCCCGCGCAGGTGCGCGACGTGGCCAGGCTCCTGTCGGTCAAGATGCCGTCTGTCGTGAAGGCCCTTCACGAACTGAAGAACCTCGAGCTTGTGACGCAGCAGCCATACGCTCCGATCGAGCTTACGGCCAAGGGGCGCCGGCTCGCCAGGCTGGTTCGAAGCCGCCACACGCTCCTAAGGGCGTTCCTCATCAAGCTCGGAGTCTCGAAGAAGACGGCCGACCGCGATGCGTGCCTCATGGAGCATATCCTTTCTGCGGAGACATTGGACAAGATCCGCACGTACACCGAAAGACAATAGATGAAAAGCCAGATCAATACGCTACGCCAGCTCCAGGAGCTGGTTCTCACACGTGATGAACACAACCAGACGGGCGACGGCAGTCATCTCGACTCGCTGAACGACTCGATAGTAGCCCTGCAGCAGAAGCTCATTCCGCAGGTAGCCGGGCTGTACGACCGACTCTACAAGAAGAACCACATTGTCATTTCCGCGATGACGAACAACTGCTGCGCCGTATGCGGGATGCAGGTGCCGATTGCGCAGGTGCAGCAGGTCCGGCTGGGCCGCCATCTCGTTACGTGCTCAAGCTGCGGCCGCATCCTGTTCGCTGCCGACGAGGACGCCGTGATGAACACGTCCGAGGCGCCTGACCGCGACAACCCCAAGACCGGCATCTCGCGCTTCAGCGCAGAGGAGCTCATGCTGGCGAACCTTTCGGCAAAGACGAGGGAGGACGCCATATCGCAGCTCGCCGAGGCGATGGAGAAGCACGGCTTCATCTCGAGCGCCGGCAACCTTGTCGCCGCAGCCCTTGAGCGCGAAAGCGTCCTGTCCACCGCGATAGAGGGCGGCATTGCGTTTCCGCACGTCCGTGGAGTTGAAGGCGGCGGCCTGACGCTTGCGATGGGCGTGTCCAGAAAGGGCATCGACTGGGACGGCGAGAAGGTGAACATGGTGTTTCTCTCTGCCATACCGGTGGCGGTGTCGGCGTTCTACCTCCGGCTCATGGCTGGGCTTTCGCAGTCGTTCTCGAAGGACTCCAACCGCAAGGCAGTAGTCGAGGCCAATGACTCCGCCGCCCTGTGGAAGGCGCTCCAGAGGGCCACGCGCACTACCGTAAAGTGATGAAACTTGCCGCCACAGCGCTTTGTGCAGCTCTTGCCGCTGTTGCGTCCACCGGAGTTGCCGCGCCGCGCCAGGCGGCGAAGTCTGCGTCGCGGGGCGCCGCAAGGCCGGCTGCGCGCGCCGTGGCGAAACCCGCGCGTGCACCGCAGCCGATGCAGAGTGCGCATCGCCGTTCGCCGTATGTCGGGGCGCTTTCGGCGAACGCGGCAACCGGCGAGATACTGTTTGCCGACAACGCCGACGCCGAGGCCTACCCTGCGAGTGTCACCAAGCTGATGACGGCGCTTCTGGTCCTGGAGGACATAGAGGCGAAGAAGTACACGTTTGAGACGCGTGTGACGGCGACCGACGAGGTCTACAAGTCGGAGCCGAGCATAGTGGGCCTGAAGGCCGGCCAGTCCATGACGGTGGACGATCTTCTCATGTCGCTGATGGTCAAGAGCGCGAACGACGCCGCCATAGCGCTTGGCGTTAACTCGGCAGGTTCGCTTGACGCGTTTGTGGCGAGGATGAACGCCCGTGCAAGGGAGCTAGGCATGGAGCATACCCGCTACTACAACCCGAACGGCCTTCCGCCGAAGAAGAAGTACGGCACTACGGCCTTCAACGTAACGACCTGCCGCGACCAGCTTCTGCTCGCTCGCCGCATTCTGACGATGCCGAGCATACTGCGCTACACGTCAACCAAGATCGGCGAAGTGACAGACGGCTACGGAAACAAGCTCAGGTTCGTGAACCACAACAACGTGATGGTCAAGAACAAGCGCAAGGTCATAAACCCGGATGGCACAGAGGCGGTCGACGGCCTCAAGACGGGCTATATCGATGCCGGAGGCTCGTCGGTGGTGCTCACGGGCAGGCGAAATGGCAAGCGCGCAATAGTGATTGTTCTTGGCTCGTCAACGTCGAACGAACGCGACGACAACGCGGCGAGGCTGCTTGAAGACGCTCTTGGGGCGATTAGCTGGTAGTTGCAGGAGCCCCTTTGTGAAGCAGCCAGATCAGTCCGTGTACAGTCTCGACCCGGCAGGAAGCGAGACTCTGGCCAGGCAGCTTGCCGGGAATCTGCGGCGCGCTTTTGCAAAGGGGGTAATCAAGAAATACTGCCAGACTACCGAGTCCGAGATTCGCATGGTAGATTTTGCGTCCGAAATGGGCTGGCCGTACCATTTGATAGACTCTGGCTGGTACGGATTCTCCGGTATGCCATGCCATGGCCCTGAAATAAAAGTCGAGAGCCGCAAGGGGTTCGACCTGGCGCGCATCGTTTCCCATGCGAAGTCCAAGGGTGTCGGCATCTGGGTATGGGTGCATTGGGAGGCGCTTGAGGGAGACGGCGTCGAAGAGACGATTTCGCGACTTTCGCGCATGGGCGTAAAGGGGGTCAAGATCGACTTCATGGACCGTCAGGACCAATGGATGGTGCGATGGTACGAGAAAGTTGCCCGCATTTGCGCGAAGCACCGAATGATGGTGAATTTCCATGGCGCGTTCAAGCCGACGGGTACGGAGCGCACGTGGCCCAACGTGCTGACACGCGAAGGGATATACGGCAACGAGGGTTGCAAGGGCGGGAACATGATCACTCCAGAGCACGTGGCGACGCTCCCTTTCACGCGCTTTCTGCTTGGACCTGGGGACTATACGCCCGGCTCCTTCGGCAACGTGCACATGAAGGACTTCCTCTGCCAGTACGAACGCGGACTTGCCTATGGCGACGGCCCGGAGCGTCCTTCCGTATGGGCAGAGGAGCCTGGCACTCGTGCGCATGCCATTGCCCTGTGCATTGCTTTCGACAGTCCGCTTATGACGCTTTGCGACTGGCCGGAACGTTATCGCGGCGCGGCTGGCATCGCGGCGCTGCGCAATCTGCCGTCGGTCTGGAAGAACACGATTCCGATTGGCGGTGCAATCGGCTCGCACTATGCCGTCGCAAGGGAGGCGTTCGACGGTCGGTTCTATTTTGCCGCTTTCACCGTCGAGCCGCGCAGGATTTCGCTGCCGATTGGCTTTCTGCCGCCGGGACGTTGGACGGCGACGGTGTATTGCGATGACGTCGCTCGTTCATTGTCCGATGCCAAGGCGATCGATGTGCGGAAGCTGGACGTGAGCAGAGACGGTAGCGCCGAGTTTGACCTTGCGCGTGAGGGTGGGATTGTGGCGGTGTTTGAGAAACGCATTGAACCTTGACCGACGTGCGAATCTGGCGGCAGGGCGAGGGCCAGACAGCGTTCCCAAAGGTGAGGAAACAATACCCACTTGCATGGCGAGTGCGGCTATGGTACAATACGCATGAATCACCCTCTTAAGGAAAGGAAGAACGGCAACATGAAGAAATATGTCTGCAAAGTGTGCGGATATGTCTACGATCCGGCTAATAACAACAATATCGCATTCGAGGATTTGCCCGATGACTGGACTTGCCCGATGTGTGGCGTCGGCAAGGATCAGTTCGAGGAAATGTAAGGTGTAAAACAAGAAAGGACCAAATAACATGTCAAAGTGGGTTTGCCCGGTTTGCGGGTATGTTTACGAAGGTGACGCGGCTCCGGAGAAGTGCCCGCAGTGCGGCGTTCCAGGCTCTAAGTTCCTGAAGCAGGGCGGTGGGCTTGACTTCGTGGCGGAGCATCATGTCGGTGACGGCATCGTTGACGATGCCGAGGTCACGCAGGGTCTCAAGGACCACTTCAACGGCGAGTGCTGCGAAGTCGGAATGTACCTCGCAATGTCGCGCCAGGCGGATCGCGAGGGCTATCCTGAGGTTGCCGAGGCGTACAAGCGCATCGCGTTCGAGGAGGCGGAGCATGCGGCCAAGTTCGCAGAGCTTCTCGGCAAGACGATCGACATCGTGACCGATTCGACGAAGGAGAATCTCCGCCGTCGCATGGAGGCCGAATGCGGCGCGACCGCCGGCAAGCTTGCGATTGCCAAGCGCGCGAAGGAACTCGGCTATGACGCCATCCACGACACCGTGCACGAAATGGCCAAGGACGAGGCTCGTCACGGCAAGGCCTTCCAGGGTCTCTACAACCGCTACTTCAAATAAGCAGAATCCACTATAGTGGACAACGCAAGGCGCGTCGGATCGGCTCCGGCGCGCTTACTTTTCAGCGGTGGGCCTGCGATTTTGGTATAATACGCGGAATCATGGAAGGTGTTGGCACAATAGAGCTGAAGAAGCGCAGGCTTGCGCTGCCAGAGGGCGGGCTCAGGCTCGCGTATGGCGGCGTACTGAAAGAAGTCGAAGTTGCGTACGAGGAATGCGGAGCGCCGTTTGACGGCAATAACGCCGTGTACATTTGCCATGCGCTCACAGGAGATTCGCACGTCGCCGGCGTGAAGCCTGGCGAAAGCGAGCCAAGTGGATGGTGGGAGGGCATGGTTGGCCCCGGCCGCGCAATCGACACGAACCGCTTCCACGTGATATGCGCGAACGTACTCGGCGGCTGCAGCGGCACGACCGGCCCGATGTCCATCAACCCCGACACCGGCAAGCCTTACGGCTCGAGCTTCCCACAGTACACGTTTGACGACGCCGTGGACGTGTTCCGCATGCTTCTGAAGGAGCTTGGCATCGGCAGGCTCGCGGCGCTCATAGGCGGCAGCTTCGGCGGGCTGCAGGTCGTCAACTGGATTACAAGGTATCCAGACGAAGTTGACAAGGCGTGTCTTATCGCGACGAGCGCGAACCTGAACACGCAGGCGATTGCATTCAGCGTCATGAGCCGCACGTCGATAACGGACGACCCGAAGTGGAACGGCGGCGACTACTATCTCGAAGGCGACGGCAAGGGGCCGAGGGCAGGCCTAGCCAGCGCCCGGCAGCTCGCGCACATAACGTACCTTTCGCGCGAACTTCTGCAGCACAAGTTCGGCCGCCGCCTGCAGCAGAACTTCGTGGAGGCCTCGGCGGAGGACCGGGCAGAGCGCGACAGGCTCTTCAAGACGTACTTCCAGATCGAGAGCTACCTCGACTACCAGGCCATGAAGTTCGTGCGCAGGTTTGACGCCAACAGCTACCTGCACATAACGCGGTCCATGGACCTCGCCGATCCGTGCGGCAGCTTCGGCACGCTTGACGCGGCGTTCGCGCGCGTGAAGGCTCGCACTCTCGTCGTCTCGTACGAAAACGACATACTCTTCCCCGCCTGGCAGTCGAAGGAGATCGTGCGGTCGCTCAAGGCCTCCGGCAAGCCAGTGAGCTACTGCCACCTTGAAAGCGGCACGGGCCATGACTCGTTCCTGACTGACATCGAGCATCTTTCAAAGGTGGTTGGCGGATTCCTGTCGGAGCGGCCTGTAAAGGTCATGAAATGGCAGGAGCGGCTGCACGCCGCGTCTGTCGCGATGGTAAAGGAAGGTGCGCGCGTCATAGACATCGGCTGCGGAGACGGCACGTTGCTTGACGTCTTGCGCGAGAGGCGCGGCACATCGGGCGACGGCGTCGAGATCGATGTCGAGCGGTACGAAGAGGCCATTGCCGACGGGCACGACATAATCTGGGAGGACGTGGACGAGGGCCTTTCGGTCGTGCCGGACGGGCAGTACGACGTCGCGATAGTGTCCGACACGCTTCAGGAGGTGAAGAATCCGCGTGGGCTTCTGCACGAAGCGCTGCGGATAGCGGACGAGGCGATTGTGACTTTCCCGAACTTCGCGGCGTACCGCATACGCTTGACGCTTGCTCTCAAGGGCAGGCTGCCGGTCTCGAAGCAGCTGCCGTTCGAGTGGTATGACACGCCGAACATCCACTGCGTGACGCTCAAGGACTTCCGCCGCCTCTGCGAAAGGGAGGGCATCGACATCCTTGAGGTGCGCGCGGAGTCGCGGCATCTTGCCGGCAGGATTCTGCTGGCGCTTGGGTTCAAGAACCTCGGTGCGTCGCGTATCGTGGCCAGGATAGCAAAACGGAAAAAGGGGAAATGAAGATGAAGACGAAAATGTCGTTGCTGTGTGCGTTGCTGTGCGGTGCCGTGTTTGGCGGGACGGAAGTTCCGCTGTGGCCGGAGGAGCGCATTCCGTCGCGCCAGGAAGGCCAGTGCGTTCCGTTCCTGGTGTGGCACACGCCCAAGACGCTGAAGTCGACGGCGATACTCATCTCTGTTTCGGGCGGGAGCTACAAGGGCAACGGCATCACCGGCTTTGAGGTCGCGCCGATACGCGACTACTTCCTGGAGCGCGGCGTCACCGTGGTGACAATGAAGTACCGCGTGCCGCGACCCAAGGGCATGCCGAAGCACGTCACGGCCTGGCAGGACGCCCAGCGCACGGTGCGGCTTGTCCGCGCAGAGGCCGAGAAGCGAGGGCTCGACCCCGAGAACATCGGCTTCACCGGCTGCAGCGCGGGCGGGCATCTCGCGCTCATGGTTGCGACGTCGTCGCAGACGCCGGCGTACGAGCCCGTTGACGAGATTGACGCGTTGCCCTGCCACGTGAACTGGGCGGTGCCGGTCTACCCCGCGTACGCGCTCGCCGACGGACTCGACCAGAACAACACGAAAAAGGGCAACGACCTCTCCGACGCGCTCGCCACGGAGTTCGCGTTCGACGCGAAGACCCCGCCGATGTGCCTCGTGCACGGCGACGCGGACGGCTGGTCCCCGATGAACAGCGTGCGCGTCTACCACAAGCTCCGCACGATGGGCATACCGGCGGAGCTGCACGTCATGGCCCTTGAGCCGCACTGCTTCATGAACGAGCCGACGCCTGGAACGCCTGCCGACACATGGAAGGACCGCGTGTGGGAGTGGGCAGTCAAGATGGACATCGTCTCTGGGCATCCATGTTCGCGCGTTGCCCCGTGGGAAGCTCTCTACGACGGCAAGCGCGGCATAGGCGAGCAGTTTGAGGCGGTTCAAGGCGCATGGGAGAAAAAGGGCAGGCGCGGCGAAATTGCCGCGAAAGGCGATGCCATGCTCTGGACGAAGGCCGAATACGAGAACTTCGCGCTGGACTTCGAGTACAAGATCGGACAGGGCGCGGATGCTGTTGTCTCCTTGTACTGCCCCGACGTGGTCGGCGGCGCTGCCAACTCTGTTGCGATACCGCTGAACCGGAACGCGCGCCCGGCAGGTGAATGGAATCGCATGACGGTGTTCGCGCGCGGCAAGTCCGTTCAGGTCGTGGTCAACGGGGAGAAGATTCAACCCGCCGACCAGCCGTGGCTGCGCGGCCTGTCGTCTGGGCGGCAGCCGACGAAGGGAAGGATGGGCTTTGGCTGCAAGAACGGCAAGTCGCATACGTATTTTCGCAGCATGCGCATAAGGAGGTTGCAGCAGCCATGATGTCTATTTCTGCATTTACGCTGGTTCTGTCGGCGGTAGTCACCCTGCCTGTCGCGGAGGTCAAGGAGGTTGCCGATTTTCAAGCGAGCACTTATCCAGGGCGCGTCACGCCGATTGCGCTTGTGGACGTGGTGCCGCAGGTCTCGGGCGAGATCCTCGAGGTCTGCTTCTCGAACGGCCAGACCGTGAAGGTCGGCGATGTGCTGTACAGGCTTGATCCCGTCAAGTACGAGGCGGCGGTCAAGAACGCCGAGTCCAAGCTTGCTGAATGCAAGGCAAAGGCCCGCTATGCGGAGCTTTCGTATGCGCGTCACAAGAAACTCCTTGAGACCCGGGCCGTGTCGCTCGATGACGTTGACAATGCGCTTTCGCAGCGCGACAGCTCGCGCGCGGCGTTTGCGGCGGCGCAGGCAGAGCTTGTGGCCGCGCGCGACGACTTGAAGCACTGCACGATAACGGCTCCGATAGCGGGCAAGCTCGGCTCGACGACGAAGACCGCTGGCAACTACGTCACGTCCGGCTCGCTCACGCTCGTCACGATTGTGCAGCTCGCCCCGATCCGCGTTAAGTTCTCCGTGTCAAACCGCGAGCTGCTCGACATTGCAGGTTCCGAAGGACGCAGGCGCCGCGAAGACGTGTCGGTCGCCCTCACGCTCGCGAACGGCTCTCCTTACGGCGACGACGGCAGGGTGGAGTATGCCGACAACCTTGCCGACGAATTGACCGATACGATGACCGTATATGCGCAGTTCGCGAACGGCGACCTGAAGCTGGTGCCGGGCGGCACCGTGGCGGTGACGATCGCCTCGAAGCGCGGCATCATGCGCCCGGCGATTCCGCCCACGGCCGTTCTGCAGGACACGCAGGGCCCGTACGTATGGGCGGTTGGGGAAGATGGCCGCGTCGAGCGGCGCACCATTGCGCGCGGCGACGCCAACGGAGACTGGCTGTTTGTCGAAAAGGGCCTCAAGGTCGGCGAAAAGATTGTAGCGGACGGCGCGCACAAGGTTCGTCGCGGCGATACCGTCAAGGCGGCGGAATGAAAGGCCCATCACAGATATTCATAGCCCATCCGCGCGCCGCGTGGGTCGTGGCCATTGTCATCGCCCTCTGCGGCGCGATATGCCTGACGCGGATGGCGGTTGCGGAGTACCCGCAGATAACGCCCGTCACGATCACCGTGTCGTGCACGTACACAGGCGCCGGCGCGCAGGACCTGTCGGACTCGGTGGGGCAGATACTCGAAGACCAGATAAACGGAGTTGAGAACATCTGGTACTACAAGTCCAATTGCTCGATGAAGGGGCTGTACAACTGCTATTGCACGTTCAGGCCCGGTACGCCGTCGAACGTGGCGCTCATGAACGTGCAGAACGCCGTGAAGCGCGCAGAGCCGAAGCTGCCGACGGAGGTTACGCAGAACGGCATCGTCGTCAAGAAGCGTCCAGAAGACCGCATGGTCATGTATTGCTTCACGACGGATGGGCGCGAAATGGACCTCATGGAGCTGTCCAACTTCGTAGAGAAGCAGATGGCAGACGCCATAGCGCGCCTGGACGGCGTCGGGCAAGTCGAGACGTCAGGGCGCTCGTACGCCATGCGCGTGTGGCTTGACCCAGTGAAGCTGGCAGGCCTGAACGTTCAGATATCGGAGATAAAGTCGGCGATTGAATCGCAGAACATCCAGGCTGCGGCTGGCACGGTTGGCGGCGAATACGCGAATAAGTACCTGAACTTCAAACTGAACGTGAAAGGCCGCCTCAAGACCAAGGAGGAGTTTGAGAACATAGTCGTAAGGAACAACCCAAAGACCGGGGCGCAGGTGCTCGTAAAGGACGTTGCGCGCGTGGAGCTCGGCTGCAAGGGCTATACGATACGAAGCCGCTTCAACGAGAGCCCTGCTGTTTATCTTGAAGTCTACAAGTCTCCCGACGCGAACGCCGTTGAGACCGCCGAGCGCGTCAAGAAGGAGGTCGATAAATGGATCGCGCGACTTCCTCCCGGCGTCGAGGGCGTTCTCGGCGACGACACAACCGCGTTCACGCTCGTGTTCCTCAAGGAGACATTCCGCACGCTTGTGATCGCGCTCGTGCTGGTAGTCGCGATCACATACCTGTTCCTTCAGGACTGGCGGGCCACGTTCGTTCCGGCGATAGCGATCCCCATTGCGCTTCTAGGCACGTTTGCGTTTCTCTATCCGCTTGGATACACGCTGAACGTGCTTACGATGTTCGGGCTGATACTCGTCATAGGCTCGCTTGTCGACGACGCCATCGTCGTCGTGGAGAATTCGCAGTCGTTGATGCTGCGCGAGGGGTTGTCGGCAAAGGCGGCGGCGTCCAAGTCGATGACGCAGATAACGAGCGCGATCGTCGCGACGACGCTCGTGACGCTGTCGTGCTACATGCCACTCGCGTTCTACTCCGGCATGACCGGCATGATGTATGTGCAGTTCGCGGTCACGATGTGCATGGCACTCTGCCTTTCGTCGGTCGTCGCCCTCGTGCTGTCGCCTGTTCTGTGCGCGTACATGTTGAAGACGCCGAGGGAGCGTTCGCCCTTGGTGTTCGCCCCGTTCAATGCCGCGCTTGACCTGTCGCGCCGCGCATACCTGAAGTTCGTTCGGTTCTTCGTCCGCCATGGCGTACTCTCTCTTGCCGTCCTCGCGGCTGTCGCCGCGTCGCTCTGGTACATGTCGAAGAAAGTGCCTACTACGTTTCTGCCGAAGGAGGACAGAGGCTACATATCGTGGTACGTGCGACTTGCGGAAGGACAGTCGCTGGAGCGCACCATCGCAGTAGTTGACGAGTTCCACGACCTCGTCGCGAAGATACCTGGCGTACAGTCGATTTCGTCGCGCTGCGGCGCCAATGGAATGTGGGGTTCCGGCGAAAACCTCGGCGGCGGACTGATCCGCCTTGAGCACTGGGACAGTCGCAAGACGCCAGAAAAGCGCATCGACAGCATTCTCGAGGAAGTGCGCAAGGTGGCGTCTCGCCTGTACGCCGGCGAGTTCTACTTTTCGCAGCCGCCGGCGATCCGCGGACTGGGCGGCTCGTCGGGTGTGGGCTTTAACTTCTGTTCCATAATGGGCTGCGAACCGGCCGAGCTGCTTACGGCTGTGGACGATTTCATAGCTACCCTCAAGGCGGATCCGCGAGTAAAGACCGCCGTGCACGGCTACACGTGCTCCACTCCGCAGATTGAGCTGAAGCTCGACAGGCGCAAGGCGGAGCTGCTTGGGCTTACGCCGAAGACGGTGTTCTCAACGCTTCAGAACAAGCTGGCATCGTACTATGTGAACGACTTCAACCTGAAGGGAGGCGTTTACCAGGTGAAGCTTCAGAACGATCCCGACTATCGCGGCGGAGTGGCGGACGTGCTTGCGATTCGCATCCCTACGGCCAACGGCGACTCGGTGCCGATTTCGTCGCTAGGCACGCTTGAGTACGTTGTTGGCACGCGCGAGACTATGAGCTACAACAAGATGCTTGCGGCCTGGTGCGACGTGACGCCCGCTCCTGGCGTCACGTCCTCCGAGATAATGAAGCTCGTCGAGACTGCCGCAAAGCCGAAGGGCTTTGACATAGAGTGGGGTCCTGTTCAGCTGCAGGAAAAGGAAAACGACGGCAAGCTTGCATGGCTTATGGCCGCAGCGCTGATATTCGCGTACCTGTTTCTCGTCGCGCAGTACGAAAGCTGGACGATTCCCCTGCCGGTCATGATGTCGGTCCTGTTTGCCGTGGCTGGCGCGTTCGCAGGCCTGTGGCTCACGGACACGCCGCTTTCGGTCTACGCGCAGCTCGGCTGCGTGATGCTGATTGGCCTTTCGGCGAAGAATGCCATCCTCATGGTTGAGTTCTCAAAGCAGCGCCGCGCGGCAGGTGCGACGATTTACGATGCCGCGTGCGACGGCGCGTCGCTCAGGTTCCGCGCCGTCCAGATGACGGCATGGAGCTTCATAATCGGCGTTGCGCCGCTCATATTTGCGAATTCCGCCGGTGCGGCCTCGATGCGAGCCATCGGGATTTGCACGGCCAGCGGCATGCTCGTTGCAACCGTCGTCGGCATTGTGTTTGTGCCGTCGCTGTATTCGCTTTTCCAGAGAATGCGCGAGCGCATCGCAAGAAAATAAAAATAATGGTATAATACGCCCATGGATATCGTCCTGTTAAACCAGAAGTTCGGCGCACCTGGGAGAATCGTCTTCCGTGGCGGGTTCGCTGGCTATCCGACGGTCGTTCTCGCCAATAAGTACGGTTCGGCCGAGGTCGCTCTTCTCGGTGGGAACGTTCTTTCGTACCGTCCGACTGGTCATGCGCCAGTGGTGTTTCGTCCGGCGAAGAAAGACGAGGAGTACAATCGCGGCGACAAGTTCCACGGTGGCGTGCCGGTTTGCTGGCCGCAGTTCGGCAACAGATTTTCCAAGGAGCTGCCGCAGCACGGCTTCGCCTCGAAGATGGTGTTCGACGTGCGCGGGACAGAGTACACCGAGGAGAAGACCGAGATTACGCTTGGGCTGAGGTCATGCGACGACACTCGCGCGACATGGCCCCATGACTTCGACCTTGAGCTCAAGGTTTCCGTCACGATGAAGCTCAACCTTTCGCTCACGACGACCAACACGGGCGCTGAGCCGTTTGACTTCAGCTGCGGGTTTCATCCTTATCTGATGCTGCGCGACCGCGACGCGGCGTATGTGCGCGGCGTGGACGGATGCGAGTGCATCCTCGCCAATCGAGATGGCGATCTTGGCGTCAGGAACGGCGACTTAAGGCTCGACCACGCGCCAGACGACGTGCTGGTTCTTCCGGACGCGCCGAAGCACGAGTTCGCCGTGATCGATCCGGGCCTCAGGCGCGCGATAGCCGTTGTGTCGACTGGCAACACGCGAGAGGTTGTCTGGAACAGCGGCGAAGACACGCCATGCGACCATGGCAATGAGGACTGGCGCAAGTTCGTGTGCGTCGAGCCTGTGAGCGACTGGCCGGGCGGGCGTACGCTGGCACCGGGCGAGGCGTACACTCTCGCTGCGGCGATCCAGTCGACGATGGAGAACAATTAGGAATCAAGGAACAACAAGCAGATGAAAATAGACATTCCACAGGATCTCAAGAGCTGGTACGCGATTTCGTGCCCTACAGGCGGGCTGCGCTTTGATGCGCGTACGCTTGAACTGCTCGACTCAAACCATGATGGTCACATACGTTCCGAGGAGGTGCAGGCGGCGCTGGCGTTCCTCAAGGAACACGGCGTCGAGCCGGGCCAGCTCGCCGAGCCGGATCAAGATGCGGAGGCGAAGCTCGTCGACGTCTTGAAGCGCATTGACGCTCTTGCCAACGCCGAACCTTCCGAAGCCGACAAGAAGGCGCTCGCCGATTGGGAGGCAGACGGGAGCAAGCCGGAGATAGCTGTGTGCGGCGGCGATACGGCAGCCGCCGAAGCGGCTCTCGCGGCAGTCGAGCCGATTGTGGATGCGTTCTTCACTCCGCCGGAAGACATGCCGCTCGTCACCGACGAGCCGGACAAGACGCTTCCTCTCAAGGATCATCTCAACCCGAAGCATCTAGAGGCGATCATCGAATTCGCCGCCAGGTGCGTGACGCCGATCCTCGGCGAGCGCGACTGCATCGGGCGTCTCGATTGGAAGAAGGTCAAGGCCGCTTTCGCCCCGTACCGTGCGTGGAAGGCCGCGAAGCCCGTTGCGAGCGCGCCCGAGAAGGCTGGGCTCCTGGAGGAGGAGAGGCTAATCCGCTACAAGATGAATCTCGGCGAGTTCCTTGTGAACTACGTTTCTATGGATCGTCTATACAGCGGCGAGGGGTCGGCGATCTTCCAGACGGGCGTTCTGCGCATCGACGGCAAGGAGCTGAACCTCTGCTTCCACGTCGATTCCGAGGCGGCGCACTCCGCGCTCTCTGGGCGTTCGGAGTGCTGCGTCATATACGTGGGCCTTTCGCGTCCTGAAGAGGGCGCGAAGAGAACCATCTGCGCCGTCGTCACGGCTGGCACGGTGGGCGGGCTCTACGTGGGCAGGAATGGCGTGTTCTACGACCGCGACGGTCGCGACTGGAATGCGACGATTACCAAGGTCGTTGAATCGCAGGTTTCTCTCGCCGAGGCGTTCTGGGCGCCGTGGAAGAAACTCGGCGCGGCGATATCAGGAGCAGTCAAGAAGTTCCTAGGCGACAGGGAGGCCGCCGCAGACGCGAAGCTCACGGCAGGTGCGCAGAATGTTACGGCAGGCAAGAAGGACGGAACGTCCGGCGCGGGCGGCGCGGCGCTTGCAAGCTCCGTCGCGGCGATTGGCATCGGCGTTGGCATGGTCGGCGCGGCTGCAGCGAGCCTGATGGCCGCAGTGAAGGGCATGGGGCCGTGGCAGGCGGTTGCGTCTGTCGTCGCCATAATCCTCGTCGTCTCGCTTCCGAGCGTGATACTCACGTGGTTCAAGCTGCGCAGGCGCGACCTTGGGGCGATTCTCAACGCCGGTGGCTGGGCCGTGAACCGCCAGATGCGCTTCTCGATGAAGCGCGCGCGCGCATTCACTAAGTGTGCCCGCACGTCTGAGTGGTGGCTCTACGCCATTCTGCTTGTAATGCTCGTCGGGCTTCTGGGCTACACGGTGTGGACGTTCGGCTGCTGCGGCAAGGATGCGGCCGACAGGCCGTGCCAGGATGCGCCAGCAGCGGCCTGCGCTGCGACGCCCGCGAATTCATGAGTCTTACTAAACAAAAGGAGAGGTTGAATCATGGAAAGTAAAAAAAACAAGTTTGCCGAAGCCGCCAAGAGAGGCTTCACTCTCGTCGAGCTGCTGGTCGTAGTGGCCATCCTCGGCATTCTAGGCGCAATCGGCATGCAGGGCGTTACCGGCCACATCGAGACAACGCGCAAGACCGCCGCGAAGACGGGAGTCGACACGATCAAGGGCGCGATCACTAACTACATGATCGACAAGAAGAAGTCGACGCCGCCAAACGACCTCAAGGTGCTCATCGACTCTAGCGGCGATGACGAGCCGTTCCTCGATGGCGGCGAAGGCGCGCTTGTCGATCCCTGGGACACCGACTACAAGCTCGAGGTCAAGGGGAAGAAATTTGTCGTAATCTCCGCCGGCCCCGACGCCCAGTTTGGCACCGAGGACGACATCCGCTCTGATACCATCGCGAAAACAAAGAAGTAACAAGGAGGAACAAACCATGGCATGCAAATGTGGAAAGTGCAAACCCTGCGAAACCGAGTTCATCGCGCCGATGGGCGCGCTCTGGCAGATATACGACGGAATCGAGTCAGAGACTGAAGCTGATGTAGTGTCTGTCGCGTGGGAGCGCGAGGACGGCAAGGTTTTTCGCTATGACCTGCCGATTCCGACGCGTCTCGACCCGAAGGCGACCAAGTTCGTCTCTCATGTAGTCGACCGCATAGCCAAGTTCGCGCTATGGGCGGCCGGCGGCTGGAAGCTGTATCTCGCCGGCCCCGACGCGGTCGTCAAGCCTGTGGCAAAGGCATACACAAAGAAGGGATCGCGCGCATTCGACTTCGACTTCTTCAGCTCCATATACGGCCGTCCAGTGGAGGCCGTCGTGGTGCCGCAGGACAAGATGCCTGAGTTCTCCGAGAAGCTTCAGCAGGTCAAGACCGTCGCGGACGGCTGCCGCATCGGCTTCGACCTCGGCGCGAGCGACTTCAAGATATCCGCCCTCAAGAACGGCAAGGTGGTGTTCTCGAAGGAGTTCCCGTGGGATCCGCGCAACAACGCCGACCCCGAATACCACTACTCGAAGCTCACGGTGGGTCTCAAGGAGGCTGCCGCGTCTCTGCCGCGCGTGGACGCGATCGGCGGATCCACGGCCGGTGTGCTCGTGGGACAGAAGATGGGCCTTGCCTCGCTCTTCCGCGCGGTCAAGGAGAAGAACCCGTCCAAGTTCCCCGAGGCGCAGAACATGTTCTACCGCATCGAGAAGGACTGGGGCGTTCCGTTCGCCGTGTACAACGACGGCGACGTGACCGCTCTCGCCGGCATGATTTCGATGGGCAAGAACGGTATACTCGGTGTCGCCATGGGCTCCTCCGAGGCGGTTGGCTACGTCGATCCGAAACGCCGCATGACGGGTCGCATCTGCGAGTTGGCGTTTGCGCCGGTCGACTTCAACCCGTGCGCCCCGAAGGACGAGTGGTCCGGCGACTATGGCGTCGGCGCGATGGCGTTCTCGCAGCAGGC
>CACYCL010000117.1 GCA_902772905.1 uncultured bacterium
TCCTCCTTTCCCCCGCACCCCTTTTTCTCCTTGCTATCTTCTCCCTGCGCTGACGCGCAAAAAAGAAATTCAAAAATTATGGTTGCTTGCCTTAAACATCATAATTGAAGACGGCGGCAACGGGGTTTCTCTGCGCCGGAGGACTCTCTTTCGCCAACCATTTCCGTGACCGCCAAGCGGCGGCTTCCGTGTATTCCGTGGTCCGAAACCCCCGTGCTGAATTTTTTACCACTGAAGGCACGGAAGCGCACTCCGTGCGGCACTGAAGTGGCTGCGAAAAGTCTGGCTTCGCACTACTCAGCCTGTTTACGCTCCTTCTTAAACATTATGAAGTAGGGTCACGCTACCTTTGCGCCGAGGGTCACGCTACCCTAGCCCCAAGGGTCACGCTACCTTTGCCCTGAGGGTCACGCTACCCTTGACAGGCAAGGCGTTCTTCAAGGGCGGCAAGCCCCCCCCTTGAAAACGGCGGTGAGATTTGGTATCATAAACGCCAATCCCCAACGGGGTTACCGTAGAGGAGGGAAACAATTGAGCGAAGGAGACGTAAGATGAACATGCGAAGAGCTATGGTAGTGTCAGTCGTTGCGGTTGTGTTTGCTGCGGCATCGTTAAGAGCGGACGATTTCTGGAGTCTTGATTCAGATACCAACATCCTTACGTTCAATGTGGAAAGTGGAACAGAGACGTATTCAGCGCAACTTACCTCGTCCATAGCTGGCATTGTGAAAACAGGCGGCGGCACGGTCATCCTCACCGGCTCGTCCACATCATTCACAGGCGGCAAGCCGATTACGGTCAGCGGCGGCGCGATTGAGATACAGAACGCCAACGCCCTCGGCAGCGGAAACACCGTGACAGTGGCAGACAAAGCCACGTTCCGCATGGTCTACAACACTGCGAAAGGCGGGCAGAACAACGACATCGTGCTGCAAGGCGGTTCCACGCTTTATCTCGCGGGCGGTGGCACGCAGGACAACTTTCTTGGGAACGTAACGCTGGAGGGCGACGCAACCATCAACCTTCAGAGCCGGCGCGGTTTCGGCAAGACGCTAGACCTGGGCGGGCACACGCTGACGCGCATAGGCGCAGATGTAGAGTTTATGTTCACCGGCAACGGCACAGCTGATTCGACGGCTGTTGTGAAGGGACCTGGAAAGATTCGCAACGCCGTCAAGTCCACGGTTACGTTCATGGGCACGTCTACTTTCGACGACAGCGTCACGTTCGAGAATGCGGTGGCCGGAAGCATATTCAACATGTGGAATCGTGCAACGCCAGTTCCCTGCAAGCTGCTGGCAACGGAAAACACCACAATCCAGATGGGGAGCGGAATCATAAGCAGTGTGGGCGCAACGCCTTTGGCGAACATCTGGAACGGCGACATTGAAATCGCATCAGGCAAGACTCTGACGTTTCAGGGGCGTATCGAGAGAACGGGCGACTATCTGACGGTTGGCGGCGTAATATCTGGCGCAGGCAAGGTTAGCATCCCGTCCAACGCGAACGGAGCGATCTTCCAGTTCAAGGGCGTTAACACCTACACTGGCGGAACTACTGTTCAGGGTTCTACGCTTCGTGCATGCGTTGACGGAGCCGTGCCGACAAGCGGCGGAACGGGGGCGCTTGTCATGAGCGGCGACGGCGAATTGCAGTTTTCGCTTGACGCGGGCGGCTGCACGGATGCATATATTGACACGCTCCTAAACACGTTGGACAACAACGTGTCCAGAAGCGGTACGTTGACCGTATACACCTCCGCCGGCACGGACGCTTCGACCTTTGCCAAGTTCTCCAGGCAGCATCCGAGCATCAGTTTCTGCCACAAGGGTGACGGCAAGGCGAATATCGCCGGTGAGGTTGTGTCGGGCGCAATGCTGCTCAACAGGGCTGGAACGGTCGAGTTCTCTGGCAACTACAGCCGCAATCTGTGGTCTTTTCAGGTGTACAGCGGAACGATGGACGTGTCGGGCGGCCAGTTCTATCGTGCATTCTATGACGGCAAGCGTACGTACAGGGTCGGTGGCAGCAACGACGTGTCCAATGCACGGATGCGTCTAAAGGGCGGTGGACTCTATTTCCCGAACTCTGGAAGCAGCTGCGAAAAGGTATATGTAGAAGACACTGGATCGAAGCCGTCGGTACTTGAAATCCACAACGGCAGTGCCGTGACAGGCATTGTCCATATAGCACACAGCGCGAATTCCAAAGGCGCAGTGTACCAATATGGCGGTGTGTTCAAGCATCTTTCTGCGTCTGGCAGGGACAGTTGGTTCTCGAAATTCGGCAAGGGGTTCTATGGGCTTTACGGCGGCGATTTCGAGGTCGAGGGATGGCTGGGCCTGGCGGGGGACAAGACCGGCGTCGGCATGATGGAGGTCGAGGGCGGAACGTTCAAGGTTACTCACGGCTCCTGCCCTCTTGTCGTCGGGCGCAGCGCCGGACACGCCGAACTCTACATGGGCGGCGGCACGATGACATTGGCGAACAGCATTGTCATGGGCGGGCTGGACTATGCGCCAGATCCAGAGGTTGAGGGCGGAATGGCCGTTCTGACGCTCGCAGGCACGAACAATCCCTCGCTTACGCTCGCAGGGCAGCTCCAGATGTGCGAGCGCACGAACAGCTACACAAGCGTAGTGAACCTGAACGCTGGCACGGTCACTGCATCGTCGATTCAGGTGCCAGCATGGCGTAATGATGTGCGAAAGGGCTGCAGGTCGTATCTCAACTTTAACGGCGGCACATACAAGCCTACCGCCACGACAGCTCTTTCCTCAACGGACGTTGCGCCGACGCGCGTGACGGTATTCGAAAAGGGCGCGACCATCGACTACAGCGGCAGCAAAGCGGATTGGTACGTGCCGTTCCTGCGCCCGGAAGGACGCGGCATAAAGTCGATCACAGTCCCGGCGGAGGCCGCAGTTACCGGATATGCCATTCCGCCGGTCGTCGCCATTTCCGGCGGCGGCGGAGAGGGCGCGACGGCGCACGTTGTCTTCGACCCCAAAACAGGCACGATCAGCCGAGACATAGAGGTGACTTCGCCTGGCTGGGGCTTTATTGCCGAGCCGACTGTCACGATCACGGCGCCTGACATGAAGACGGCGGTTGCCTGCAGCGTGGAGCTTACGGAGGGCGAGCAGGAGGACGGCGGACTCACGAAGAAGGGCGCAGGTTTGATGTATGTCTATGCGGCCAACTCATACACAGGCGACACGGTTGTCGCGGGCGGCACGTTCTACATGCAGAATGCGTCGGCAGTTCCACCGAAGAGCAATGTTCGGCTGGCTGGCGGACACCTAGCCACGCGGACGTTCAACCCCATCCGTGCGCGTTTGAGCGGGTATGGTTCGTTTGCCAGCTGGAACGACAACTCTTTCGCCATTACCGAGGAGATCGCCTTTCTTGCGTCTGATCTTGAGGCAGGGCGCAGCATAATGTGCGAGGGCGGCAAGTTTGTCATTCGCGAAGGCTGTGTGGTTTCGATCGATGGAATCGACTCGCTTACGCAAGACAGGTATACGCTCATGGACACGAGCGGCACGGGCGTAATAAGCGGGCAGCCGCGTCTAGCTGGCGACAGTGCGCAGCATTGGAGAGTCAAAGTGTCCAGCGACGGCAAGAAGCTGTACCTTTCCCGCATCAAGGGGGCGTTCTTGTTCGTGCGATAGTAGTTTTGCCGTTATAAAATGGCATAATACGTAACACAATCAAAGAAAGGTAAAGTCCATGGCTGAAGATCGACCTTGCGCCCGGCGTGAAATACGTTCGCCCGGACGGCACGGTCGTGAACGCTTCGCTCTATTCTGGTGAATATTGGATGGATCCAGGGGCGATGGAAATCTTTTGCCTCAGTAAATGAACGAAAAACAAACAAGAAGGGCATGGCAAATGGCTAACATGAACAGGAGGTCGTTTATTGCATTTGGCGCGGGTGCGTTCGCGTCGGCGGGGATTCTGCCGCTTTTCGCTGCGAAGGACAGGCAGCCATGGTATGAAGAGGAGGTCTTCGGCGACGCGCTTCTCGACATGCCGATGATGGAGGGCTTCAAGCCGACTTTCATCGAGCTGAAAGTTGGCGCGAAGAAGCCGTTCGAGATGCTGCACATCTCCGATTCCCACCTCGTGACGCTTGGCTCGGACGACGTGGCCAAGGCGGACAAGGCCGACCTCGACTACTTCCGCAAGCGGCTCAAGGAGTTCGGCCACCCGGAGAACGTGATACGATTCGCCGCCGCGCTATCGTATGCGAAGGCGAAGAAGCTCCCGATACTCCACACGGGCGACCTGCTCGACTTCGTTACAGACGGCGGCCTCGCCCAGGTCCGCCGTGACATGGCCGGGATGGACTGGTTCTACGCCATCGGCAACCACGAATACAGCGGCAGCGCAAAGCCCAGCCCGAAGCGCGAGTGGCTCAAGCCGGCGAGAGGCCGGATGGAGAAGACGTTCCCGAACGCGATAGCTTGCGCATCAAGGGTCGTGAACGGAGTCAACTTCGTGGCGATCGACAACGTTGGCATGAGCGCCGACGTGTTCGACGCGCAGTTCGCGGCGATCAAGAGGGAGTTCGCGAAGGGGCTGCCAACGGTGCTGGCGTACCACATCCCGTTCTACACGCAGGATCTCGCCGAGTATTCGGTGAACGAGATTCAGACGACGCCAAACCACTGGGCGCGCAACTCGGTCAAGACCGTGGCAGACCTGCACAGCGGGTGGCTTGCGGCGTGTCCGGGCAAGGGCGACCGCCCGATCAACAAGGCGCTTGTCGAGTGGCTTCCGAAGCAGAAGAACCTGAAGGCGCTTCTGTGCGGGCACAAGCACTTCGAGTACCAGACGCAGTTCTGCGAGAACGTCACGCAGTACGTCTGCGGCGCCACCTTCAAAGGCAACGCATACCATTTCAGGTTTGTCTGACACAGAACAGGGGAGCATCACCATGGACGGAAAGAATTGGCTGTCGATGTGCGTGGCGGTCTGCGCGGCGTCCTCATTCGCCGCAGAGCCGCTGCCGAAGAACGCGGGGTTCGAGACGCCGGGCGCGAACGGCAAGGGCGCGGCGAACTGGAGCCTCTACAACAACGGCGAATGGAGCGTAATGCGCGGAGTCGGGCGCAACGGCACGAGCGCCGTGCAGTGCGCAGACGTCGGCAAGGGCGGCTGGACCACTCAGTGGGTCGAGCTGGAGCCTGGCAAGGCGTATCGCGTCGAGGGCTGGATACGCACCGAGGACGTTGACGGTTCGGGCGTGTGCTTTGACTTCTCGTGGCACGATGCCTACGGCACGCGCATCGGAACAGCGGCGACCCAGCCTCGCGTGAAGGGCACTGCGCCATGGACGAAGGTCGAGCTTGAGGCGTTCGTGCCGCCGTCCGCCGCGAAGCGCTGCCTTCTCGGAATGCCCGTCACGGGCAACGCGAAGGGCAAGGCGTGGTTCGACGACCTGCGCATAGTCCCGGTCGATCTGCCGCCGATAGGCCAGTTCATATCGGGCGCGTACCGCAACCGCGCAGCAGAGGGGCCCGTAACGTTCCACGTGGCGCTGAATGCGCAGAAGGCCGAGATCGCCTCGCGGGGCTACCACGGGCGTTTTGCGGTGACCAAGGTGCTCGCCGGAAAGCCGAAGACGGCGTATTTGGCGGCCGTTCCGAGCGCCGACGACCCGAGGGAGCTTTCCGCCACGGTTGAGGCGCTGTCGCTGCCGCTCGGCAAGAGCATTGTGAAGTTCGAGCTTCTGGACGGCAAGGGCAAGAAGATCGCCGAGAAGTCGATTGAGTTCACGCGCACCGAGGCGCCCGAGACCAAGGGCGTGCGCATCGACGCGCGCGGCATAGCGCGCATCGACGGCAAGCCGTTCTTCCCGCTCGGCATGTTCATGTGGAAGGCTTCTCCGGAGAAGATAGACCACTACGCCAAGGGTCCGTTCAACTGCCTTATGCCGTATGCCGAGCCGACGAAGGCCGAGATGGACTACGTGCACTCCAAGGGCCTCAAGATGATCTACACGCTTAAGGACTGCTACGACGGACTCGGCGGCGCGAAGGCTCGCGGCATCACCGACAGGGCGAGCGAAGAGGCGTACATCACGCGGCATGTCGCCGAGTTCAAGGACCATCCCGCGCTTCTCGCCTGGTACATCAACGACGAGCTGGGGCTGGACTGGATAAAGCAGCTCACCGCGCACCGCGACCTCTTCGAGCGGCTGGACCCGGACCACCCGACGTGGGTTGCGCACTACATGGTGGAGGACATCCGCAGCCACCTGCCAGGCTTCGACGTGATCGGCTCCGATCCCTACCCGATCTGCCAGACCGGCGACCCGCCTATTTCGCAGGTGATGGAGCACACGCGCATCACGCGCAAGGGCGTGTTCGGGGCGCGCGCCATGTGGCAGATACCGCAGGCGTTCGACTGGGGCGGCTACCGCGTGAAGGACAAGGACAAGACGCGCCCGCCTACGTACGACGAAATGCGCAACATGGCGTGGCAGTTCATCGCAGAGGGCTCGAACGGGCTGATATTCTACTCGTACAGCTCGTGGGAGAAGATGAAGTGGCGCACGCCGCCGGAGGAGATGTGGAAGCGCGTCTGCCGCGTCGGCGAAGAGGTAAAGGCGAAGATTCCAGTGTTCCTGTCCGACGAGCCCGCGCCGGCGGTTGCGCGCCTGACGGACGACGGCTGCGTGCGCGCATGGCGCAAGGACGGCGAGGTCTGGCTGCTCGCGGTCAATCCCACGTACAGGCCGAAGGTGGTGGAGTTCGCTCTCGAGGGCTTCGGACAGAGGCGCTCCGTGTCGCTGCCGTCGCTGGGCGTATGGTTCGGGAAGATTGAGAACTGAAAAATGGAGAAAGGGAAATGAGTGATTCGATTTCATCTACTTCGCGGCGCGATTTCCTGAAGGGCGCGCTTGCCGCCGGCGGAATAGTGGCCACGTCGCGCCTTCCGCTTCATGCGCGAGGCAACTTCGAGCAGCTTTCGCTCGCGTACGCGCACATCACCGCAGGGGCGGAGAAGCCGTTCTCGGTGCTGCACATATCCGACACGCACCTGACGTTCGCGAACCCCGACGAGGATGAGAAGACGCAGGACTACCGCCGCCGCCGCACGGAGCTGTTCGGCTGCCGCCAGTACGAGGCGCTGAAGGATTCAATTCGCTGGGCGAAGCTGAACGCCGACTACCTTGTGCACACAGGCGACTTGGTCGACTGGGTTTCGGAGGGCAACATGCTCGCCGTGCAGGAGGCTTTCGGCCCGGAGGCAGGCAACATCTTCGGCTCGATCGGCAACCACGAATACTTTTGGCCGCTCAAGGACCGCAAGCCCGGGCGCGCCGAGTGCTTTGCGAAGTGCTCGAAGGCGTATCCGTACAAGCTCGACTTCGGTTCGCAGGTAATCAACGGCGTGAACTTCGTTTCTATTGACGATGCGCACAACGACGTGACGCAGGGTCAGGTGGAGGCGTTCGCCAGGGAGGTGAAGAAGGGGCTTCCGATAATACTGCTCATGCACGTTCCGTTCCCGACGCCGCGCATCATGGAGGCGACGCGCAAGTACTGGGCATGGAACACGAAGTTCCGCAACGAGCCGCCGAAGCCAATCACGTTCGGCAAGCGCGGGCAGGAGTTCGTCAAGTACCTGAAGGGCGAAAAGCTGCTGAAGGGCATATTGGCGGGTCATCAGCACATAACGGTCGAGGAGCGTTTCTCGCCGACAGCCGTGCAGTATCTGGTCGCAGGCAACTTCGCGTTTGCCGGGCGAGAGGTGCTTTTCACCTGAGCTGGCAAGGAGGTATCATGGAAAGATCGTTGGTGTTGGCCGCGTTGTCATTGTCGGCCTTTGTGGCGAAGGCAGAACCTACGGGGCGCGAATGGGAAGACGAAACCGCCATTTGCAGCGGCAAGGAGCGTCCTTGCACGGCGTTTGCGTCGTTTGGCACGGTGGAAGAGGCGAAGGCAATCCGCCCTGAGTTCTGTGCTCGGCGACAGCTTCTCGATTCCGAGACGGAATGGCGCTTCAACTGGTGCCGCAAGCCGGAGGAACGGCCTGTGGGCTTCTACAGGCCGGACTACGACGTGTCGGGCTGGGACGTGGTCAAGGTGCCGTGTTCATGGCAGGCCATCGGCATAAACGCGGCGCGCAAGCCTTATGACCGCCCTTACTACCTCAACCAGCATTGGCCGTTCGTTCCGAAGTTCCCGGACAACACGAACTGCTGGCCGCGTGTGAGGGGCCACAAGCTGCCCGAGAGCTTCACGCTCAAGAACGACGAGAACCCCGTCGGCAGCTACCGGCGCGACTTCGACATACCGTCTGACTGGGCTGGCGACGAGATATTCCTTGAGTTCGGCGCGGTCGATTCGTTTTTCTACCTCTGGCTGAACGGCGAATACGTCGGCTTTTCCAAGTCAAGCCGCGACCCGGCGCGCTTCAACGTTACGAAGTGGGCAAAGACCGGGCGCAACACCGTGGCGCTGGAGGTTTACAGGTTCTCCGACGGCAGCTACCTTGAGGCGCAGGACATGTTCCTGCTTTCTGGCATCACGCGCAGCGTGTGGGCGTTTCATGTTCCCAAGACGCACATCCGCGATGTCGCATTCACGACGAAACCGGTCAAGAAGGGAGCGTACGACGGCGACTGGAAGCTTGACCTCAAGACTGACGTCGCAGGCGGGAGCGCAGACGTGAGGGCGCATGTCTTCGACGAGGATGGCAGGGAGGTCCAAAGCGACGGTTTGGTGTTTCGCTCGCCAAAGCTGTGGAGCGCGGAATGCCCGAATCTCTACACGCTCGTCCTGGAACTAGTGCAGAACGGCAGGACGCTTGAGGCCGCAGGCTTCCAGCTGGGCTTCCGAGAAGTCGAGATTCGCGACGCTGCCGACCAGCGCGACCGCACGTTCCTGCTCAACGGCAAGCCGATAAAGATGCGCGGCGCGAACCGCCACGAGACGTCTCCGGTCTACGGCCACTACACGCCAGACGAGCTTATCGAACTTGATGTAAAGATGCTGAAGCGGGCGAACTGCAACCACGTTCGCAACTCGCACTACCCGCAGCCCGACTACTTCTACTACCTTTGCAACAAGTACGGCATATACGTCATGGACGAAGCCAACATCGAGTCTCACGGCTTCTTCTACGGCAAGGAGTCCATTTCGCACTTCAAGAGCTGGGAGGCCGCGCACGTATACCGCGCGATGAACATGGTCGAGCGCAACAAGTGCCATCCATCGGTCGTGATCTGGTCGCTGGGAAACGAGGCAGGCCCTGGCGACAACTTCAAGGCGTGCGTCGCTGCGATAAAGGCCCGCGACACGTCGCGCCCAGTTCAGTACGAGCGCAACAACTGGATAACCGACATGGGCTCGCGGCAGTATCCTTCCGTCGACTGGGTGTGGAAGTGCGCGCAGGGCGGCGACGGGCTTTCCGCCATGCCGGCCGACAGGCCGCTCAAGTATCCGTTCCACATCAACGAGTACGCCCACAACATGGGCAACGCGATGGGCAACCTGAAAGACTACCAGGACGCGATAGAATCGACCACGCGAATCATGGGCGCGGCGATCTGGGACTGGGTCGACCAGGGGCTTTACAAGAATGCAGAATGCAGCATTCTGGCCTATGGCGGCGACTTCGGCGACCGCCCGACTGCAGGCGCCTTCGTGATGAACGGCTGCGTACTCTCGGATCGTACGCCGGAGCCGGGGTACTGGGAGATAAAGCACGTGTTCCAGCCAATCGTGGCAGAGAAGGGAGCGGACGGCAAGTCGATCAAGGTCACGAACCGCCACTACTTCCGCGACCTCTCCGCCTACGACTGCACGCTCGTCCACGTCGTCGACGGACGCGAGGTGTCGAGGCGCACTGTTGACGTAAGCCTGGCGCCGCGCGCCGAGACGGCCATTCCCGTCGCCGATGCGACAGGCTCATATCGCATTCTGTTCGCGCAGAAGTGCGACGAGGGCTTCTGGCCCAGGGGCTGGGTGATCGCAGACGACCAGATAGACTTCACCGCGCCGGCCGTCTGCCAGACGGCGAATGGCAGGCTTGAGTTCGGCTTTTCGCCGGAGACAGGCGAACTTGTGTCTGTAAAATCTGGCAGACTGTTCAAGACCGAGCTTCTGAAGGAGCCGCTTACCATCGACATTTGGCGTGCGCCGTCGCAGAACGAGTACAATCGCGAGAAGGTCATTTGGGAGAGATGCGGCTTCAGCAGGCCGGTGCGTCGGCTTGTGTCGTTTGCCGACAGGACCGGGGCGGACGGAGTGCGGCGTGTGAAGAGCGTCGTGGATTATTCCGTGACAGGCACGGTTTTCAGAGTGGAGAGCGACTGGGTCATAGCTGACGGGGCGGCGAAGGTAAAGGCCGTGTTTACGCAGTCGGGCGAGAGGAAGGAGCCTGCGCACATCGGCTTCAGGACAGTGCTGCGCGGGCGGTCGATGCCAGTCGAGTGGCTTGGGCGTGGTCCGTTCGAGAACTACGCCGACCGCATGAGCGGCGCATTCCTTGGGCTGTGGAGGCTGAATTCCGACGATTTCTTCTTTCCGTACGACGTTCCGCAGGACTGCGGCAACCGCGAGGGAACGTACCGCGTGACGCTTTCGCCGGGGGTCTTCGACGATCTCACGGTAGAGTCAGCAACGCCGTTCGCGTTCGAGGTCAACCCTTACGCGCCCGAAGTGCTTGTCAAGTACGCTCACCCTGCGGAGCTGCCGCAGAGCGACGGAACGTATTTCGGAGTGTTTGCGAAGAGCCGCGGGCTTGGTGGAAACTCCTGCGGGCCTCTGCCGCTTGCGCGCGACATCGTGGCTGAAGGACCGTACACCCTGGAGCTTACTATACGCTAAGGCGGAAATTTGCTATAATTCACCACATTGCCGCAGTGCGTCGGCAGGTTCAATGTCAAAAACAAGAGTGGAGCAGAAAAACAAGATGAGACCTGTAGTTTTCATCATACGTGATGGATGGGGCGTAAACCCTCGCAAGGATGGTAACTCCGTGTATGGGGCGAAGACGCCCGTAATCGACCAGATCAGGGCCAGGTATCCCCATTGCCTGCTGGATTGCTGCGGAGAGGCTGTCGGCCTTCCCGATGGTTATCAGGGCAGTTCGGAGGTCGGTCACCTCAACATGGGCGCGGGGCGCATCGTCGTGCAGGAGCTCAAGCGCATCGACGACGGGCTTTCTTCTGGCGAGCTCTTCAAGAGCCCGAAATGGCAGAGTCTCATAGCGCAGTGGAAGAAGAACAACTCGCAGTTCCACTTCTTCGGGCTGCTTCAGGACGAAGGCGTCCACGCCCATCAGGAGCATCTCTTCAAGCTCATGAAGCGGGCGCGCCAGGAGTTTCCGGAAGGGCGCATAGTGGTGCATCCATTCCTGGACGGGCGCGACACGCCGCCCAGGTCTACGCTTGAGTACATAGCGCGCCTCAAGGCCGAGCTCGCCGCAGTCGGCAACGCCACGATTGGCACGGCCATGGGCCGCTACTATGGCATGGACCGCGTGAAGAACTGGAAGCTCACGAGCGAGGCTTACGACTGCATCGTGTCGTGCGCTGGCAAGAAGGCTGCCACGGTCGAGGAGGCCGTGAAGGCCGAGTACGACACCGGCAAGACTCCCGACGGAACGCCCATGACGGACGAATACATACCGTGCTACGTGATCGGCGGCTACGCAGGCATGAAGGACGGCGACGTGGTGATGCACACCAACTATCGCCAGGATCGCGCCATACAGCTCACGCAGGCGTTCGTGGCAGATGACTATCCGGGCGAGCGCTCGGCGCGCCCGAAGGTTGCGTTCCTCGGCTTCACGCGCTACTGGGACGAGTTCGAAGACTATCTGCTCGGCGCGATGGGCGCGGGCGGCGGCATGGACAATCTTCTCGGCGAAGTCGTCTCGAAGGCTGGAATCCGCCAGCTCCGCCTTGCGGAGACGCAGAAGTTTCGCCATGTCACGAGCTTCTTCAACGGCAAGTCAACCACGCCGAGCGAAGGCGAGGACCAGGTGGAGGTCAAGTCGCGCTTCGATCCGGCCACGTTCGCCTCGCATCCCGAAATGGATGCGTACAACGTGACGGACGAGCTTCTGAAGCGTCTCGACGACAATCCATACGGCTTCATCGTCGTCAACTACGCGAACTGCGACATGGTGGGGCACACAGGCGACCAGGCGGCGGCCACCAAGGCCGTGGAGGTCACGGACGAGTGCATAGGGAAGATCCTCCCGCGGCTCCTTGAGCTTGACGCCCACGTGCTCATCTTTGCGGACCACGGCAACGCCGAACAGATGGTCGACTACAAGAGCGGCCTCGCCAAGACGTCGCACACGCTCAACCTAGTGGACTGCTTCTACGTCGCGAACGACGCGGCGGGCGTGAGGCTCACGCCGCTTGCGAAGCTCTCTGCGGTTGCGCCGACCGCGCTCCAGATGCTCGGCATCCCCGTTCCTCCGGAGATGACGACTCCGTCGCTTCTCGCTGGCAAGGAACCGTGGTCGCAGACGGCGCTCGCCGTCTGATGGCGGCATAAAACGCTCAATGGCATGGAGGCAGGGAAATGAACGACATAACATTTGAACAGGCGTGGAGCTATGGCGGCCCGTTGATGTGGGTGCTGGCCGGGCTCTCTGTTTTCGCGCTCGCGGTGTTTCTTTACCTCTGGGTGGCGCAGGCCAGGTGGCTGTTCCTGCCTGGCGCGCTCAAGCGGATAAGCGCGGCGCGCGACCGCGAGGCCGAGGGGCGTCGCATCGCCGCGCGCGCTTTCGCCGCAGTCGACTGGCTTTCCGACGTCGCGGCGATTGCGCCGCTCGTCGGGCTGCTTGGAACCGTGCTCGGCATGTTCCAGGCTTTCGGCGGCATCGCGGCCGACGTCTCGGCCGGCGCCAAGCCGGTCGTCCTTGCGCAGGGCGTGTCGCAGGCCATCGTGACCACGATCTTCGGACTGATAGTGGCCATTCCGTGCCTCGTGTGCCAGGCGTTCATGCGCCGTCGCGCCTCGAAGCGCGTTTCCGAGCTTGAGGAGGCGGTGGAGCAGATAACAGGCGGGGGAAGGCTGTGACGTTCGCGCCGGAGAGCAAGTCGCGCGCGCCGGCGCTCGCCCTGACGTCGATGCTTGACGTCATATTCCTGCTGCTCTGCTTTTTCGTCACGGTTAGCGTGTTCTCGCAGTGGGAGAGCGAGATCTCGATACGCCTGCCCAATGCGAAGACCGCCGAGGCACCCGAGCGGCTGCCTGGCGAAATCATAGTAAACCTCGCAAAAGACGGCTCTGTCAAGGTGAACGGCGCTGACATGACGCTTGCCGACCTGCAGACGCGCCTTGCGAGGATATCCAAGTTCTATCCGGGGCAGCCGGTCATAATACGCGCCGACAAGGAAACCAAGTACGACCACCTTGTCAGCGTCATCGACGCGTGCAGGGCGGGCGATGTGTGGAACTTCTCGCTGGCCACGCGCAACGACGCGGAGGCGTCAAAGTGATGGTTCTGGCGGCAGCTTTTGCGGCCGCGCTTGCGGTCACGCCGTCCGACAGGCTGGCCATGGCCGATCGTCTGTTCAACCGCGGCGACTTCAAGACGGCGCGGGAGGAGTACGTGGCCCTGCGCGGCGAGAAGTCAATCGACGCGGCGGAGCTTGGGTACCGCCTCGCTGCCAGCGCGCGCGCGCTGAAGGACGACGCGGCGACGCGCGCGGACGCCGAGGCGTTTCTCGCCGCGAATCCAGGGCACAAGCTTGCCGACTCCGTGCGGCTCATGAAGGCCATGGCCGGCACGGACGCCGAGCGCAGGGCGGAACTGCCGCTTCTCGATCGCGACGACGTCGCTCCGGCGGTGCGCGCCGAGGCGCTTGTTCGACTGGCGCAGGCTACAGGCGACGCCGCGCTGTATTCGCGTGCGCTCAGGGTCGACCCGAAGGGCCGCTTTGCGTCTTACGCGCGCCTTATGCACGCGATGCAGCTTCACGGCAGCAAAGACGAGAAGGAACGCAGGCTTGCCGTGCAGGAGCTAATGGAGCTGGTGTACGGCAGCGACACGCAGTACGCCCGCGACGCGCTGTTCCTTGCGTCTACGTACAGCTATGCCGAGGGAAAGTACGGCGAGTGCGCAACGCTCCTAAGGCGCTATGCGCAGAAGTACCCCGGAGACGCGCGCGCCAAGGACGTGCGCCGCATGCAGGCCCTTAGCGACCTCATGGCCGGCAAGTACGCTGCGGCTGCCGCGTTCTGCACCGACGATTCCGACGAAACGCTCCTTTACGTCAAAGCGACTGCCAGCGACCGCCTAGGAAACCGCTCCGGCGCAGTTGCATGCGCAGGAAGGTATCTGGACAGCTTTCCGCAGGGTTCGTACAGGCCCGCCATGGAACTCATGCTCGCCCGCGCCGAGTTCGACGAGGCCGTCAAGACAAACGGACTTGCGCTGGCGGTGGCGGCAGGAAAGCGCACGGTGGCGCTTTCGAAAGGCAAGAACGCGGCGGACAGGCTGCGGCTCGGCTGGGCTTACGAGAAGGCGGGGGAGTCGGAGCTGGCGGACGCGGAGTACGCCGGCATAGCGAAGGACTTCCCGAAGAGCGATGCGGCGGCAGACGCGCTCTACCGCAGGGCGATGGCGCAGCTGCGCAAAGAGAAGTGGGCGGCGGCGGAGCTTTCGCTTGCGGAGGCCATATCGTCCGGCCGCCTCGCCGCAGATCGCGCCGCTCTTGCCTGGTATTGGCGTGGAATAGCTGCTATGCGCGTCGGGCATGAAATCGAGGGCGTGGAGTTCCTCAGGAAGGCGCTTGACGGCGGCATCCCCCTGGACGAGTCGCGCGAGGCGAGGCTCATAATCGCCGACGCGGACTTCAACGCCGGCCATCGCGAAGAGGCCGTGAGGGCCTATTCGGAGCTTGTCCGCCAGGGGGCGCTTGCCCGAATGAGCGCGGCGAAGACGCTTGCCGTCGGCAGGCTCCTTTCCGGCGAGGAGGCCAAGATGTGCGCAAAGGCCCTTGCCGAGAACGAATCTGCGGAATGGAGACAGGCAGGGTGGGCGCTCATGGGCGATGTGGCCGAGGCGGAAGAGAATTATGTCGTTGCCGGCGATGCGTACGAAAAGTGCCTTGCCGAGAAGTGCTCGACGGAGGCTGCGGCCTCTGCGGCGGTGAAGCTTGGCGGCTACATGCTGCGTGACGGCCGTCCTCGCGAAGCCGAGGCTGCATACAAGCGCGCCGTCGAGCTGAACGCGTCAAACGACGAGGCGCGCGCGGCGGCGTATCTCGGGCTTGCGAAGGCGGCGCGCGCCCGCGACGACGAAGAAGCAGTGCGCGGCTACGCCACGGTGGTCGTTACCCTGTTCGAGAGGACCTCTTCTGCGGCAGAGGCCAAGGAGCTGCTTAAATGACGAGGGAGGCACGCAACGACATAATCATTTGCGCGCTTGTCGTTTCGCTTGCCGTGCACGTGGCTGCCATGTTCTGGGTGCGCCCGAAGGTTATGACCACTGTCGCGGCGGGCGCGGCGCGTGTTGCTCGCAGAGGGCCGATGCAGGTGGCGAAGGCCACAGAGCGCCCAGAGCCGGTCAAGATCGACATAATCAAGGACGTAAAAGCCGAGAAGGATGCCCCCGAGGTGGCACCCATCGTCACGGTGGCTCCGGTTTCAGACGTTGTGGAACCGCCGACTGCGACGGATGTGAAGATACCGGAGCTGTCTGCGCCGGAGGTCATAACGCGGCTTGCCGCAGACGACGCTGCTACTCCAATGCCAGAGGCGGAACGCGACGTTCCTGCGCCAAGAGAAGCTCCGAGAATGCCGTCCGATGCGGTCTCGATGGCGAATCCGGGTAGCATTGACACGTTTGCGCTCTCACCGGTTTTCGACCTGCCCACGGCTCCTGCGTTCGATGCGCCAGACATCGAGGCCGCAGGGCCTCGTGACGAGCCTGTGCCGCGAATCGGCGATGTGGTCAAGGCGGCGGACGATGGGCGGCAGAACGCCGAGGGCAAAAAGGCAGAGAAGAAGTTCGAACCTGCGGCTGAGGTCATGCCGGAGGTGGACGAGAAGGTTGTAGAGCAGGAGAAAGCCGCAGTGCGCGGACTTGTGGACGTGGAAGACGCGAACGAGCTTGTGAAGCATGTCTCGACGGTCGTTTCGTCTACAACTGACGGCGAATGGACTTATTTCCGGCTGCGCATCATGCCAAAGAAGAGCCTCCAGGTAGTGCCAAAAGATGTTGTCGTTCTAATTGACGCCTCTGGATCGATCGGCAAAGACAGGATGCGGTCAATCCGGGCGGCGGCAAAGCAGATACTTAGATCGGCCACGAACACCGGCGACAGGTTCAATCTAGTTGCGTTTCGAGACCGCTTTTCCTACGCATTTCGCCGCTGGCAGGAGTGCACCGTTGAGTCGTTTGACAGTTCCGACAAGTGGCTTGACAGGGTTGTGCCACATGGCCGGACGGACGTTTTCGCGACAATAGCCTCTGTGCTAACCCTGCCGCGAGACCCGACGCGTCCGCTGATAGCGCTTGTCGTCACTGACGGCGACGCGAATGCGGGCGTGAGCGACACCGCCGAGATACTTTCGAAGTTCACGGCTCTGAACGATGGGCTCGTTTCCGTGTACATGTACGGGGTCAAGTCTTCGGCCAACCGCGAGCTGATCGATGTGCTGACGCGCGGCAATCGGGGCGAGAGCTTCATATTCGACGGCTGGCGGTGGAGCGCCGGGAGCGGGATAGAGGGCCTCTCGGAGCGATTCCGCGATCCCGTGCTGAGCGACATCAAGATAGTGTTTTCGTCGGCAACGGCAGCCGAGGCCTATCCTCGCCGCTTGAAGAACCTCTACCGTGGAGAGACCCTGGAGGTATCCGGGCGTGTTCCCGCGAGAACTGCCGAAGTCGCTTTCTCGATGAAGGGGCTGAATGGCGCGAAGGCGTACGAAGGGTTCTTCAGGCTTTCACTTGCTTCCGCTGCGGCTGACAACGAGGCGGCGGCGGCATGGCATGGCGAACGGGCGATAGACAGCCGTCTGCGTTGACTTGGCATAGGGAATGGATGGGGCACACAATGAATGCGATGAAGAAACATGATCTATGGACGGCGGGCGCGAGACGCTGCTTGGCAGCGCTTGCGGCCGCCTTGCTTGCGGCAAGCTCGCTTGCTGCGGAGGAGTGGCGACACGGAGAGCGGCAGAACATTTGGCCGGATGGAAGAATTCCGGATTTCCAGGAGCATCAGATTGCCGAAATGACCGATGTCTCAAGGTCTCCGGGCTTCAGGCCTGAGTATCATCGCATGCCGTATCTTGAATGGTTCGACAAGCCGAAGACCCCAAATGGCGCGTGCATGATCCTGATTTCAGGCGGGTCGTACATGAACTGCTGCGATGTCGGGCTGATAAAGACGTGGCGTGACCGCTTCACTGAGCTTGGCTATCAGACGGTGAACCTTGTGTATCGCACGCCGCGCGCGAAAGGCCTGCCGTGCTACCAGAGCGCATGGGAGGACGGTCAGCGCGCCGTGAGGCTTGTGCGCTCCCAGGCCATGGCGCGCGGATTTGATCCAGAGAAGATCGGCTTGATCGGGATGTCGGCGGGTGGGCATCTTGCCACAATGCTTGCCACGAGTGCGCTCACGCCGGCGTACGCGAAGATAGACGCTGTCGATGACGTGCCGTGCCACGTGAATGTCTGCATCGCGAATGCGCCTGCGTACAACACGCTGGGCGGCGCAGGTGGCACGGCGCGACCGCAGGACGGCACGACGGAGGTACCTTCCATAAACCCGTGCTTCCAATTCGATGCAAAGACCTGCCCGATAAGCTTTCACCATGGCGGCGACGACAAGTACACGCCGAACGGATCTACGCTATGCTACCGCGAACTGCGCAAGAGGAAAATTCCCTCGGAGCTGCACCTCTATGCCGACAAGCCGCACGGAGCGTACGGACTCGAACGTGCCGTCGAATTCCTCGCCCAGATAGAGTTCGCCTCGAAGTTGCCGCGTGCAGTTCCGCTTGACCACAGGATGATGCCTGGCGACACGATTCGGACGGAGAAGGAATACCTATGGCCAGAGGGTCGCGAGCCGGATGTCTCTGCCAACAGCATGTACCGCCCGTACCTTGTGTGGTTCATTCCGGAGAAGATCAGGACAAAGGCAGTGCAGGTAATAGTTCCGGGAGGTGGCTACGACTTCTGCAACTTCAACGGCGAGGGCACGCCTGTCGCGCACTATCTGAACGGGAGGGGCATGACGGCGGTCGTGGTCATGTACCGCTGCCCGCGGCCTATCGGTCGCCCGAAGCACTGGAGCGCCTGGCAGGATGCGCAGCGCGCGGTGCGGATCGTGCGTCACGAGGCGGCTGGGCGAGGGCTTGACCCTGACCGCATCGGTCTGATGGGTTTTTCGGCCGGAGGGCACCTGACGCTCATGACGGCGACCAATGCGCGTACTCCGGCATACGAGCCAGTCGACGACATCGACAAGACCTCGGCGAAGCTGCAGTGGGCGGTGCCTGTATATCCTGCGTATTCGCTTACCGACGGAGCGGACAGCCCAAACGCCCGCGGTGGCAACTACGACGATGCTGTGCTTGTCCACGAGTTCTCGTTCGATTCGGACACCCCTCCGATGTGCTTCCTGCACGGCGACGCGGATTCGTGGTCGGCGATGAATTCCGTAAAGGCATGGGAGAAGCTCCGCATGATGGGCATACAATGCGACCTGCATACGTATGCACTGCGCGGGCATTGCTTTCAGATGAGGTGCTCGCCGGGAACTGGCAGTTATACATGGCTGGACAGAGTCTGGGATTTTCTGTCCGCAAAGAAATTCACAAATTAGCAAACCATAGAGAATGCACATGAATGCGCTTTTGGACAAGATAGTCGCGGACAGGGAAAAGTACAGCTGCAACGTCAAGACGCTTGGAACGGCCAGCATAGTGTCGCCGATACGCCACCATGACTTTGTGAAGGACGGCCAGCGCGTTCTTCTCACTGGGGACATAGAAATGCTGGACGAGTGGGAGAAGCGGCTCGGGCACAAGCCGTCTTTCGAGCGCGCCGGCCCTCACGAGAAGATATTCCACGACCCCGCATGGACTCGCGCAGCGATCGTGACGGCTGGCGGGCTCTGCCCAGGGCTGAACAACGTCATAAAGGGCCTTGTCGAAATACTTTCGGCGGATTATGGAATTCGCACCATATTCGGCATACGCTATGGCTACGCGGGGCTTGCGCCTGAACATGGATTCTCGCCAATTCAGCTTGATGCAGATTCCGTAGACACGATCCATGAGCTTGGCGGAACAGTGCTTGGCTCGTCGCGTGGACAGCAGCCCACGAAGACGATTGTAGACACGCTTGAGCGGATGAACATAAACATTCTGTTCTGCATAGGCGGAGACGGGTCGCTTAGGTGTGCGCACGAGGTTGCTGAGGAGGCGTTGAGGCGGCATCTTTCCATTTCGGTCGTTGGAATTCCAAAGACGATCGACAACGACCTCAACTTCGTCGGTCGGTCCTTTGGATTCGAGACGGCGGTGGCAGAGGCCACGCAGGTGATCAGAAGCGCCCACATCGAGGCCAAGGGCGCGTTCCGAGGCATTGGCCTCGTGAAGCTGATGGGTCGTGACTCCGGCTTTATCGCGGCGTATTCGGCAATGGCCAATCCCGTCGTGAACTTCTGCCTTGTTCCCGAGATGGACTTTGAGGTTGACGGGCAGAACGGCCTGCTTGCAGCGCTTGAGCGCCGATTCGCCTCCGGCAAGGATCATGCAGTGATAGTTGTCGCAGAGGGGGCGGGGCAGCGCTTCTTCGACGGAGCCGATGAGCGCGACGCATCTGGAAACGTATTGAAGAAGGACATAGGCAAGTACTTGAAGCGCCGCATCGTGGATCATTTCACGGCAAAAGGCGTTGACCATACCGTGAAGTACTTCGATCCGAGTTACACGGTGCGTTCCGTTCCCGCGAGGGGCACGGACGCGATTCGCTGCTACATGCTTGCGCGAAATGCCGTGCACGCCGCCATGGCCGGACGCACCGACTGCGTCATCGGCAACGTCGGCGAGCTGTACACCGCCGTGCCGATGGCGCTTGCTACAATAGAGCGGCAGAAGCTGAACCTCTCCGGGGACCTGTGGCGCTGCGTCATGGACGCGACCGGGCAGGAGCGTCTCTTCGCCAACTGAATGCGCACTCGGAAGCCCTCAACAAAGCGAGATACGAATCGATGACGCGAAGTGGTATTAGCTGGGTGCTGTTTTTCGCCACGCGCATTGCCGGGATTGTGCTTGATTCCGCCGCGCTTGCAGTGGCGTATTGGTGCGCAGTGGCCCTTCGGTTCGATTTCAATCCGCCGCGGTGGGGATGGCGCGGCGTCGCCGTGAGCTTCGCCACTGTCGCATTCGTGCACATCGCTTCTTTAGTGGCATGCGGATGCTATCGACTTTCGTGGCGGCGAATTTCGCTTGGTGAGCTCCCTCGCTATCTCTTGTCCACGTTCTTGGCGTGTGCGGCGTTGACCGCGCTGAGGTTCTCCACGCCGATTGATGACTTCTCGCATGTCCGACCGCCGTATTCCGTTACGCTGATTACTTTTGCGCTGGCCTCGCTTGCGCTTGTGTCATGGCGCATTGTGTGGAGTTGGGTGGCAATGTCGCGCAAGAGCGCGGACCTGCTTCTGGAGCGCAGCGTCAGGAGAATGGATGGAACTGCGGCGGCAAGGTTTCTCGGGGGAAAGACCGTGATGGTGACAGGCGCAGGGGGTTCGATAGGCTCGGAACTTGTCAGGCAGGTCGCGACAGCCGGCCCCAAGCTCCTGCTGCTTGTGGAGCGCGGCGAGAACGCGCTGTATGAAATTGACCGGGAGATGCGGACGATGGCGAGGAGCCTGTGTCCGGTCAAGCCTCTCATGGTCGACATCAACGACCGTGCGAGGATGGAGGATGTTTTCAACTTTTATCGTCCGGACGTCGTTTTGCATGCTGCGGCATACAAGCACGTGCCAATGGTCGAGATGAACCCACGGGAGGGCGCACGCAACAATACCGAGGCGACTCGCTCAATTGCGGAGCTGTCAAAGCGATTCGGGGTGGCGCGTTTCGTGATGATTTCGACGGACAAGGCCGTGAACCCCGTTTCCGTAATGGGCAAGACCAAGCTCGCCGCGGAAAAGGCGATACTTGCGCTCAACGAGCCTGACGGCGGCGAGAGGTCGACGAGTTTCTGCGCTGTTCGATTCGGCAATGTGCTAGGCTCGTCCGGCTCGGTCGTTCCGCTCTTCAGGGAGCAGATAGCGAAGCGCCTTCCCGTGACGGTAACCCATCCGGACATGAAGCGCTACTTCATGACGGTTCAGGAGGCAGTCGGCCTTGTGCTGCAGGCGGCCAGCCGCAGCGAAAAGGCGATATACACACTTGACATGGGCGAGCCTGTCAGGATACTGGATCTCGCCGAGCAGATGATTCGACAGGCCGGGTACAGGCCGTATGTTGACATACCGATAGTGTTCACGGGAATAAGACCTGGCGAGAAACTCTTCGAGGAGCTTGACGTGTCCGAGAAGTCGGCTTTCAAGACCGACATGGCGCGGATATACATAACGAAAACAAAACCCGAAACAGGGGATGGCAAATGAAACTGAATCTTGAGTCGATAACGAAGGATGCCGCCGCATGGGCGGCGAAAGGCGTTGCGCTGCCGCAGTTTGACGTGGCGGCCATGCGGGCGCAGACCCGCGCGACGCCGGAGTGGGTGCATTTCGGCGCGGGCAACATATTCCGCGGCTTCATAGGATCGCTCAGCCAGAGACTTCTGGAGGCCGGCCTTTCCAAGACCGGCATAATAGCCTGCGACACGTATGACTACGAAGTGATAGACAAGATATATGCGGCGCACGATTCGCTGACGCTGAATGTCCTGCTCAATCCAGATGGCACGACGACTCGCGAGGTCCTCGCCGGCGTGGCAGAGGGACTAAAGGTTGATTTCTCCAATCCATCCTCTGCCTCGCGTCTTCGTGACATTTTCCGCTCGCAGTCGCTTAAGATGCTGTCGTTTACGATTACCGAGAAGGGCTATGCGCTTCGCCGACCAGACGGTTCCCTCCTGCAGGTGGTCGAGTCCGACATGTCCAACGGCCCTGCGGCGCCGCGCCATGCGATGGCGGTCGTTGCCGCGCTGCTGTACGAACGGTACTGTGCCGGTGCATTGCCAATGGCAGTTGTGTCGATGGACAACTGCTCGCACAACGGAGAGAAGCTCATGAATTCCGTCGTTGAAGTTGCAACGGCGTGGAGGGATCGTGGCTTTGTTGACGACGGGTTTCTTGAATACATAAGCGATGAGTCCAAGATTTCGTTTCCATGGTCGATGATTGACAAGATCACGCCGCGTCCACATCCCAGGGTGGAGAAGTCGCTTGCGGAAGATGGCTTCGAGGGCATGGAGCCCATCGTAACGGACAAGAAAACGTTTATCGCAGCATTCGTCAACGCAGAGAGGCCGCAGTATCTGGTCGTCGAGGACAAGTTTCCAAACGGACGGCCTCCGCTTGAAAGGGCCGGTGTCTATTTCTGCGACCGTGAGACGGTGAACATGACTGAGCGGATGAAGGTCACGACATGCCTGAACCCGCTTCACACGGCGATGTCGATGTACGGCTGCCTTCTGGGGTACACGCTCATCTGTGACGAAATGAAGGACAATGACATTGTGCGTCTCGTGAAGCGCCTTGGATATGCAGAGGGTTTGCCGGTAGTCGTGGATCCGAAGATAATCTCGCCAAAGGCGTTCATTGACGAGGTTGTTAACGAGCGTCTGCCCAATCCGTTCATGCCGGACGATCCGCGTAGAATAGCAACCGACACGTCGCAGAAGCTCGGCATCCGATTCGGGGAGACAGTCAAGAGCTATGTTGCCGCAGGGAAGAACCTTGATGACCTTGTGTCCATACCGCTGGCAATTGCGGGTTGGTTCCGCTATCTGCTGGCCGTCAACGACAAGGGAGAGCCGTTCGAAGTCTCGCCCGATCCGTTGAAAGACGAGTTCCAGTCGAGGCTCAGTGGCATTGTCTGGAACGACCCGGCGTCATACAGAGGGCAGTTGCGCCCGCTTCTCGCGAACGAGTCGGTGTTTCATGTTGACTATACGCAGACGTCGCTTGCAGATCGCATCGAGTCTTATTTTGTGAGGTTGCTTGGTGGCCCAGGCTCCGCTCGCAGGCTTCTTGAGGATGAACTTAAATAATAGGTGCGCAATGGGTTCGCTAGACAGCAAGCGTCGGCACAGAGGTCCGAGGGAGATGGTGTCCGGGGGAGAATGGCTCTACGGGCGCAATCCAGTTGAAGAGGCTCTTGCAGCAGGCCGCCGCACATTCTCGGAGATTGTGCTTCCGCCGGTTTCGCCAACGGAAGACGAGCAGATACAGCGCATTCGCGATGAGGCGCACGCACGTCGTCTCGTGGTGCGCACGATGGATCGTGACGCGCTTGATCGGCTTACGCGCTTTGGGCACCACCAGGGATGCGCGTTGAAGTCGACGGGGTATCCGTATGTTGGCTTTAACGAGATGTTGTCTGCTGTTGAGGCAGATGAGAATGCAATTGTAGTGGTTCTTGACCATCTGGAGGACCCGCAGAACGTAGGGTCCATCCTGCGCACCGCCTGTGCTGTCGGCGCGACCGGCGTTGTGATACCGGAAGACCGCGCATGCGGCATTACCCCTGCGGCGGTTCGGGCGTCTGCGGGCGGCGCGGAGCACCTAAAGGTTGCGCACGTTGTCAACCTGCCACGGGCCATGGCGGATTTGAAGGAAGCAGGAATGTGGCTTACCGGCCTAGACTGGGGCGATGGCGCTCGTGCGTACACCGACATAGACTACAAGGGCCGTGTTGGAATTGTTGTCGGCGCAGAAGGAGCCGGCATCTCCCGCCTTGTCAGGGAGACTTGCGACTTCATCGGCGAGTTGCCAATGCCAGGTGGTTTTGAGTCGCTTAACGCAGGCGTGGCGGCGGCAGTTGCGCTTTATGAGGTTCTTCGTCAGCGTTCCGCTGGAGCATCGCGTCGATGACTGACGATCGTGCAGCGGCAGCGGCGCGAATCCTGCTTGCCGACGACGAACGCCCGATTCGCGCAGGACTTGCCGCGGCGCTTGAGTCGGCTGGATACTGTGTAGTCCAGGCTCGTGACGGTGAGTCGGCCGTGCGTCTTTTCATGGATGCAGGGGCAGACCTCGTGCTGTTGGACGTCATGATGCCGCGCATGGACGGTTTGTCCGCGTGTGCCAAGATACGCGAGACAAACGCTCATGTCCCGATCATATTTCTTTCGGCGTTGGATGACGACACTTCGCAAATGGACGGACTTGGCCTTGGAGCCGACGATTATATTGCCAAGACCGCGCCAATTCGCGTACTTCTGGCTCGCGTCGCAGCGGCGCTACGTCGCGCAAACAACGAAGAGCCATCGGTAGATTTCGACTTTGGCGCATGGCGCGTTAATCCCGTCAAGTTTTCCATGAGGCGGTGCACGGGCGAATGTGCCGGACTGAGCGACCGTGAAGTTGCGCTTTTGCGGCTTTTTGCCGCGCATCCAGGCGAAGTCCTGGGAAGAGACAACATTGTTGCCCGACTGTGGGGCGTGGATGCAGAAGTTGCCGATGTGGGGCTGTCGGTCGCAGTTCACAAGCTGCGCGCCAAGCTTCAAGACGATGGATGGCTCATACGCTCGCATCGCGGCATTGGGTATTCCTACGAATCGCCTCCAGGCAATGGCGAATGAACCTAGTTCTGACGGGTTGCCGTTGCTAAGGGGGTCAGAATGTGGTATAATTCAGACAAATGACAGACGGCGAATGGCATACCCTGGTTAGGGACGAGAAGGACGAGGGCTGGAAACTCGTCTGGGAGCGTGTTGTCGAGCCAGAGTCAAAGTCGATGCGCTCTGCCGAGATGATGCGTCGCTATTCGCTTTCCGCCGGCGATTTGATGGGCATGTTGTACGAGGACATGATAGGCCGCCGCAAGATAGACCTGTATCGCGGTGACGGCAGCTTTGAGGGCTGGCTCAGGCGCTACGTTCGCGGATACGTGCTTAATTCCGATCCGAATCCGCGAGGCGATGTCTCAATAGAGGGTGCGCATCCTGATGCGGACGATGGATGCACGGTAATGGAGATACCTGCGGACGACAAGATGGCTCGTTTGCGCAACGAAGTATGGGGGATGACGCACTGGTGCCTCAGAAAGATGTGGAACGAAGACCCGGAGCGCTGCTACATACACGTGCTCAAGACGCGCTTTTTCCTTTCCAGCGAGGAGATACGCGACTTGCTTGACATGTCTTCTGCGGCTAACGTGGACCAGATATTTTCGCGCAGCGTTAGATTTATGCGAGAGACTGCATTTACAGTTTGGAAATAGCAAAGGCAGCGAGAAGGTATTTTATTGAAAGCATTGATACACAAAAGGAGAAACACACGATGAACCTGAACAGAAGAGTATTCCTATTCGGATCTGCCGCGGCTGCAACGCTTGCCGGCTGCGCTACACGAAAGATGGGCAAGCGTCCTCTTGCGGCTGGTGAGAAGCGCCGTGTCGCACTCATAGGGTATGGCATACAGCAACGCACGGCGCTGCTTCCGCAATTCCTCGGCAAGGCCGGAGCAAAGGGCGCTGAGGAACTTGTCAAGGTGGTTGCGGTGTGCGACTGCGACAAGGATCGCCGCGAGGCCGGCGCAAAGGCCGTAGACGAGGCATACGGGGAGAGCGGGGTCTGTGCGGCGGTGGCTGACTTCCGAGATGTGCTCGCCGATCCGACAATAGACGCAGTCTCGATCGCCACGCCTGACCACTGGCATGCGTACATGTGCGTCGAGGCCATGAAGCACGGCAAGGACGTCTACTGCGAGAAGCCGCTCACTTTTTCGCCGGAAGAGGCCAAGAAGGTCATTGAGGCTCAGGACAAATACGGCAGGGTGTTCCAGACCGGTTCTATGCAGCGCAGCTGGGACATCTTCCGCACGGCGTGCATGATTGTAAGGAACGGTTGCATCGGCGACGTCAAGTACGTTGACGCGAACTTCGGCATTGCAGGCAAGAAGCTCGGCGGTCCGTCGCATCCGGTTCGCTTCTTCGATGACCCGAAGAATGCGGCTGCCGAGGGTGCGGAAAACCCGAATGTAGATTGGAACATGTGGCTTGGTCCGGCCAGGTGGCGTCCTTATTCCGACCAGCTCGCTCCGCGTGGCGTTAACAAGTTCTATCCGATGTTCTGGCGCTTCGATGACGACATCGGCACTGGCTACAACGGCGATTGGGGTGCGCATCATCTTGACATTGCGCAGTGGGGGCTCGACATGGACAAGTCAGGCCCGTATCGTTGCGAACGCTCCGATGAGCCGTATTCGACAGACCTTTATCACGGCGGGCGCCGACAGTATGGCGCCAAGCTTTTCTTCAAGAAGGGCGACGACACGATTGAGCTGTATCATGGCCCATTCAGCCAGCTTGGCAAAGGACATGGCTGGGGAACGGTGTTCTACGGCACGACCGGCATCGTTGCGGTTGCACGCGGAAAGATTGCCGTATGGAAGGGCACTGGTCTCGTCAGGCCTACACTTGAGATCCGCAAGGCCCTTGAAGATTGTTCCTATTGTCCGGAGCTGATTGTTGCCTCGACCATCGGCAAGGCTTATGGAACTGATGCTCTGGTGAAGAAAGATGCTGCGCTTGAGGCTGCAATAGCCAAGCTCAAGGAGTTCTTCCATCTCGACTCCGCTCCTGTTCAGCTCTATAAGAGTCCGAACCAGGTCCTCAACTTCTGCATGTCGATCGAGTCGCGCGAGCCAACCATATCGCCGGCGCAGGTCGGCGGCCGTGGTGCGGTTCTCTGCCAGTTGCTCAACATGAGCTACGTTTACGACACAGGCTTTGACTGGGATCCGGAGACGTTCACTTTCGCGAACGGCACTGGCGATCCGGCGTGGCTTAAGCGCGCGAACTACCGCGGCTGGGATATAGTGGTCTGATGGCGGCTTGATGAAAATGGCTGCAACTCGCAGACAGGCCCGCGAATGGGCTATACAGATGCTGACGGCCGCAGACTTGAACCCGCCTGACGATGTGCCATCGTTCATGGCGGCGTTCTGGAATCAAGTGTCTGACCTGGACAGCGAGGACGGAGGTCCGCAGGAGGCTCGCGGCAAGCTCAAGGCGTTCGCCGAGGAGCGTGTCGCAGGCGTCCTCGGGCGTCTTGACGAACTAGATGCGAAGATTTCCTCTCTTCTAGTGGGCTGGACGCTCGACCGTCTTGGTACGGTCGAGCGCGCCGTTCTTCGCCTGGGGATATGGGAGATGGCATCGACAGACGTTCCAAAGCCCGTTGTGATAAACGAATGCATAGATCTTGCCAACTGGTTTTCAAGCCCCAAGACGCGTTCAATAGTCAACGGAGTTCTGGATCGGTATGCGAAGAGCCAGGTAAAGTAGTTTCTTGGTTGGCTGGCCGAATGATGTTCAAAAGCATTACCAGATGAAGGTATCTGGCTTCTGCAGGATTGCTTGGTGCTTTTTGCGCTGCGCTATTGCGGTAGCCATAGTATGGTGCATTCTTGTCGAGGTCGCAGAGGCTTTCGCAGGCAGCCTGTTCGGCATGGAGCTTGACGGTGACTGCATTCTCATCGTGTCTGGAAGCTCCATGGACGAATGCGCTGCGTTTGCGCGATTGTATGCGCTGCCCATAGCGATCGCAGTATCGGTTCTATCCGCTGCTTTTGTCGGAGCGGTGGCCATGGCTGCGTTCTCGTCCCGTCGTGTTTTTATGACAGTCGTTGGCATCATTTCTGCCTGCATATGCCTGCGCGTTGTTCATGTCGGGTCGTTCCGTGCATGGAAGCCGGCCTATGTCGCGTTCGATATGTTGCGCAGTGCGCATGTCTATCAGAGTGTAGGCGCCGCAGGACGCTGGACCGCAGACCGCGCCGCAAAAGTGCGCAACGCGCCGGAATGCGCCACGAATTATGTGTTTGTCATTGGCGAGAGCCTTACAACAATGCGCCTCCCGTTTTTCGGATATGGGAAGAACACGGCTCCAAAACTTTCTGCACTTGGCGGAAGCCTTGCCAAGATCGGCCCAATACGCGCTCCGTCGCCGTATACAGTTACATCGTTGATGAAGCTTCTTGTCGCAGATGGAGGGTCTGCGCCAGTATGGTTTCGTCTCGCCGGCTGGCGCACGTGCTTTGTCGGCGCACAAGACAGGTGGGGACGTTATTGTTCTGTCGAATCCGCAATCTTCGCGGCTTGCGAGCGAAAGGTCTATCTTGGAGAAGTCCACAATGGGGCGCGCGTGTACGATGGTCAGTTGCTGCCAATCGCAGGTGAGATGATGGCCGAGAACGATGGCCGCCCGTTTGCGCTTTTCATGCACATGATAGGCAGCCATTTCCAGCCCGAAGACCGTGTTCCGCCTGGTTTTGCCGACGATGACGAGTTGGATGGCTATGACAGAAGCGTACGATACACTGATGAAGTGCTGGCGAGGCTCATTGCCATGTTGCCGCCTCGCACAGAGCTGTTTTTCATTTCAGACCATGGCGAGAGCGTGGACTCTGAAGGATGGCGTAACTTCCGGTCCAAGGCGCTTTGGTCCGTGCCGATGTTCGTCTACCCCGCTGAGGCCGCCCCGTCGTCGGCTACATCCGGCGATGACTTTGTTGCCGTCTGGAAAGATCGCGCCGGGCAATGGCGTTGACCGCGATTTTATGGTATAATTCTCGGCAATGAATCGAATCAATGAGATTCGCGTCCGCATGGTGCTGTTTGCCATGGCGGTGCTGTCGATGGCGTGGGGCTATCGACTTCTTCTCCTTGACCATGCGCCGACTGTGTTCAATGGCGTTATGGAAGATCTTTCCTATGGCTGGTATGTTCCGCTGTTTTCGCTCTATGTGCTCTGGCGCGAACGCTGCGAACTGGTGCGTTCGCTGGGCGATCCCTCGCTGGCAGGCCTTGTGCTGCTTGTGCCGTCGTTTTTCATAGGCTTTCTTGGGGTGCGTGGGAGTCAGATACGTTTCGAGATCCTTGGTGTTGTCGGCATGCTGATTTCTTTGCCTTGGATATTCTTCGGGCGCGCGACTGCGAAGCGTGTGCTGTTCCCTGCGCTTTTCCTGCTTTTCTGCATGCCGTTGCACTCATTCCTCGATGTCGTCACGATTCATCTGCGCCAGTTGGCTGTATCGGTGGCGTACGGCGCAATGAAGGGCGTCGGTGTTGATGTCATACGACATGGCACCATGTTGCTTTCGCCATCTGGCACTTTCTCGATTGACGTAGCCGAGCCATGCAGTGGCCTTCGCTCGCTTTTTGCAATGGCCGCGCTGACGGCAGGCTATGCGTATTTCACGCAGACTACGTGGCTGCGACGCGGGTTGCTGTTTGCGCTTGCGCTGCCGATTGCTGTTGCTGGCAATGTGGCGCGTATACTTTCCATAGTGATGATTGCGGCGACGTGTTCGCCAGACTTCGCTACCGGCTTCTACCACGACTATTCGGGCTATGTGGTGTTTCTGGTCGCGATCGTGCTTATGGTTGCCTGCGGCGAACTTGTAACGAAGGGGGCGGAGCTATGTGCGCGAAGACGTTGATACCTCCTGCGGTAGCTGTTCTTGTCGTGGCGGCGATGGCCTGGCAGGGCCGTGAAAGCGAGCCGACGCTTTGCGAGGCTCCGGCGGTGCGTCTTGTCGAGTTGCCGGGCTATGAGTCCGAAGCGCTCCCTGCTAGCGAGTCCGAACTGCATACACTGCCAGCGGACACGTCCATAGACAAGCGCAGGTACGAGTCGCCTGACGGTTCGTGGTACGCGGTTACGGTAGTCGTTGGCGGTCGCTCTAAGAGCTCCATTCACAGACCTGAGATGTGTCTGCCGTCACAAGGATTCCAGATGATGGATCCGCGCAGGTTGGAGATTGCGGGTGAAGACTGGCACGTGCTTACGGTTGTGCGACGCGACGCGCCTCCGCTGTCGTTTGCGTATACGTTTCTAAACCAGGAAGGTTTTCGCACCAGTTCACATGTTTCGCGAATCTTTCGCGATGTATGGGATCGCAGCATAAACGGGCGCATCGACAGATGGGCGATGGTTACGATAACGGGTTGTCCGGCGGACGTGCGACGGCTGGAGGCTTTCGTTGCCAGACTTGAGAAAGATGTCCTGCGATGATTGACGACATAATCCCGTATGTCATTGTTTTCGCTTCCACTCTCGTTGCGACGATAGTGCTGACGCCTGCCGTCCGCGTGTTGTGCCGCCGTATGGGAATGGTGGACATGCCTGATGCGCGAAGGATCAACAAGATTCCGATTCCTCGTGGAGGTGGCCTTGCCCTGGTGCTTGGTACGCTTGTGCCGTATATGGCATTTCATCTTGTGACGAAAAGGCCGTTGCTGCAGGGGCTGTCCGATTCGAAGGCCATGATTCTGTCGGCCCTGGCCGTTGCAATGTCACTCGTCGGGCTGGCGGATGACAAGTGGTCGCTTCGCCCAAAGGTTAAGCTTGCTTTTCAGGTCGGAGTTGCATTTTTCGCTTGGTGGCTTGCAGGACTTGGCTTCAGAAGTCTGTGGCCGATGTTGCCGGCATGGTTCGATTGCCTGCTCACAGTCTGTTGGATTGTTGGCGCGATAAATGCGTTCAACCTCATAGACGGGCTTGATGGTCTTGCGGCAGGACTTGCGTTCATCGCGACTGTTGGCATGGCGGGAACGTTGTTTTTCTCGCGCAATCCGCAAGCCACGATGTTTCATGTCGCGTTCGCTGGCGCGCTTCTAGGCTTCCTGAAATACAATTACAATCCTGCGAGCATATTTCTCGGCGATTGTGGATCGATGTTCATAGGCTTCCTAATAGGTTCGATGCCGCTTGCCTTGCAGACGTCCAATTCATTTCTCGTTTCCGTCGGTGTTCCGCTGTTGGCCATGGGTGTTCCGATCTTTGATACGGCGCTTGCTATTTTGCGTCGCCTGCTGCGGCGGCTTCTTGCCATGTTCGGCACAAAGGAAGGCTTGTCGCGCGCTGTGATGACGGCTGATTCTGATCATCTTCACCATCGGATATTGCGCGCCACGGGGCTTAATCAGCGCAAGACCGCCTGGATACTTTATTTTGCAGCCTCTGCGGCGGTGGCCGTTGGGCTCGCCGCGATGACGCTGGAGTCGCGTTCGGCCGGCCTTTGGCTTGCGGCGTTCTCCGTTGCGGTTTTTGTTCTTTTCAAGGACTCGAAGATAGAGCTCTTTGATGCAGGACAGCTTTTGAACAAGGTTGCCCATGCGCAAGACAACAAGGTGCGCAGGCGTCTTGCCGTGCTCTCGGTTCCATTCTACGTGCTGATAGACGTTGTGTTGCTTGCTGTCGTTTTTTGCCTGTGTTTTTGGGTGCTGAGGCGCGAGATAGACATGCACGTGATGCGCGTTGAGCTGCCAGTGCGTGTGATTTCCGTCTTCTTCTGCCTCGTGTTGCTTCGTACATACCGCACGATTTGGTCGCGCGCGATGGCGTCTAATTACTTGCGAATGCTTCTGGCGTGCTTCATGGGGTCCGTTGCCAGCTCGGTGTTCGTGTATTATTGGCCAACGGTCGAGTCGTTGCAGCTGAAGGCGACTACCTTCATATATGCGGTCGCGTCGTTTGTTGCTCTGCTTGCGGTGCGCTCGGTTCGCGGTCTCATGCGCGATCTGTTCTACGCAATAGACTGTTCGCGGCTCAAGGGCAACGAAGGCGTCTCGCGCATATTGGTCTATGGCTCAGGGCTAAGGTACCGTGCATTTCGTCGTGAGCTGGTGCGAACCACGGCGGCGAACAACCGGATGATAGTTGGCCTCATAGACGATGACGTTTTTCTGCGCGGGCGTTACATTGGTGGCATACGTGTGATGGGCACAATAAACGAGGCAAGGGGAATCATAGAGAAGACGAATGCCGACGCCGTGGTAATAGCCTGCGAATTCCCCGACGAATGGCTTAAGGTCGTGTGTGATATTCTCAAGCCTACCGGGGTTCGCGTCACGAGGTTTTCGTTCTCAGAGACGGATGTATGTGGCGCATCTACAACAAGGAAGGGGTGATCAATGAAGAAGATGAGCAATTTTCGTTGGATAATATGTTCGCTGCTGTTTTTTGCAACGACGGTAAACTACCTTGACAGACAGGTGCTTTCGCTTACATACAAGGACTTCATAGCCCCTGTGTTCGGTTGGTCTGACAATGATTACGGAACGATCACCGCAGTCTTTTCAATCGTTTATGCGCTGTGCAACTTGTTCGCCGGCAAGTTCATTGACAGACTTGGCACGAGAAAGGGGTATCTATGGGCGATTTTCATTTGGTCCCTTGGCGCGTGTCTGCACGCAGGGTGCGGCGTTGGCACCTCAGCGCTGAAGACCGCAGGTTTTCTCGGCATGATGGGCGTTACGACGTCGGTGTGGCTTTTCCTCGCCTGTCGTGCCGTTCTCGCGCTTGGCGAAGCGGGCAACTTCCCTGCCGCCATCAAGGTGACAGCCGAATATTTCCCCAAGAAAGATCGTGCGTTCGCCACGTCTATTTTCAATTCCGGCTCGTCGGTTGGAGCACTTGCCGCGCCACTTTCGATTCCGCTGATCGCGAAATACTGCGGATGGGAGATGTCGTTCATAATCATTGGCGCGCTGGGGTTTGTCTGGATGGGCTTTTGGATGTGGCTTTACAAGAAGCCTGGGGAGAACGCCCGTGTCAACGCAGAGGAGCTGGCCTATATCTCGGCGGACGAAGAGACGGCGAAGACTGGAAAGGAAACTGTGAAGGGTTCTGAAGAACCGAGGATCAGCTATCTAAAGGCGTTTTCGCTTCGTCAGACATGGGCGCTTGTGCTTGGACGGTTCCTTACGGACGGAGTCTGGTGGTTCTTTCTGTTTTGGACGCCTGGTTACCTCTCCGACCAGTTCGGGTACAAGAGTTCTGACGGCATGGGAATGGCTCTCATATTTACGCTTTATGCGATTGTGACGTTTGTGTCCATTTATCTCTGCAAGATTCCGACATACATGGTTGACAGGCGAGGCATGAATGCTTACGAAGGGCGCATGGTGGCGATGTTTATATTCGCGTGTTTCCCGCTGCTTGCGCTTGGCGCTCAGCCGCTTGGCGCTTTCTCGGCATGGTGGCCTGCAATATTGATTGGTCTTGCGTGTGCGGGCCATCAGGCTTGGAGCGCGAATGTTTATTCCGTTGTCGGCGACATGTTCCCGAAGTCCACGATTGGAACATTGACTGGCATTGCACAGTTTGCCGCCGGTTGCGGCAGCTTTTTAGTCAACAAGTGCGCGGGGGCGCTGTTTACATACGCGGCCGGCACCACGATTGTGGATGGAAAGGAAATTGAGATGACGAAGGAGCTTCTTGCCGCAGGCGCGCAGTTTGCACGCCCGGCGATGGAGTTCATGGGGTATACCGGCAAGCCCGCCGGCTATCTTGTCGTCTTTGGGTATTGCGCCGTCGCTTACATCGTAGGATGGTCGTGCATGAAGGCACTAGTGCCGAGATACAAAAAGGTCGAGCTCTGACACGGACTTGCATAGTTGATACGCCGTATGCGCTTGGGCTCTATCTACTTAAGACCGAGCTTGCTGATTATGCCGAGACGAGGTTCTACGTTGATCAATTCATGCCGTCGGAGATCGTCAGCCGCCTGCCGAACGCGAAGAGGATGCTTCTGCGACAGGCAGATGGGGTTCTGCCGCGTCTGCGTTCGGACGTCCTTAGGCTCAAGTGTTTCATAGAGCATTTTCGTGCCGTTCGCCATACGCAGATCTTCGCACAGGACCATATATCCTGCGCATCTAGACTAATTGGCGGTTGCCCGTATACGCTTATCGAAGACGGCCCAGGGATATATTCGCGCGTAGACAGTCTTTCGGAGCATTGCAGAAAAGTCGGGCGGGGCGTCTTTTCGAGATTGTGGTCAAGGACGGTGCATGGCAAAGTGTTCGGGCACACCTGTGGGCGTAATCCGCAATGTGTGAGCCGTTGGGTTACGCGACCTGCTGACCTTGCGTCCGCTGCGCTTTCGAACCGCAGAGTCGAGCTTGTGGATGTTCGCAAGTTGTGGGTTGCCTCATCCCCTGAGAAACAGTCAGCGATAATTCGCGTATTCTGCGGAGGGCGTCGTCCAGATGCTGATGCAGCACAATGCGAGACGCTGTTTCTTACTCAACCTCTCATGGAGGACTGTGGACTCACGGAGAAGGAAACGGCTGCCGTGTATGCGCCGTTTGTTGATCGCTATCGCTCCAGTGGAATGGCAGTGAAGATTCATCCCCGTGACAGATTTTGCTTCACCAGGCATTTCCCGGATGTCAAGTTGGTTGATACCTTGCTTCCGATGCAATTGCTCTGTCTTGCAGGCGTGAAAGTGCGCCGCGTAGTTACGGTTTGCTCATCTGCCGCTGATTCTCTGCCGCCGGAAATCGAGGTTGTGCGCATTGGAACATCTGCGAATCCGAAGATGGTTGCAGCTTGGGGGATAAGATAGGTGATGACCGGTTTTGCTCGAAGTTCTGTGTGCGGAATGCTTTGGACTGCGGGTGGGCGCGTCGCTGTGCGCGGAATGCAGTTTGTCGTGGGCATATTTCTGGCGAGGCTGCTGACGCCTGCCGACTTCGGACTTGTTGGCATGCTTGGGGTGTTCATAGGGGTCTCGGAAATGTTTGTTGACTGCGGTTTCCCCCTTGCGTTGGTCCGCAAAGTAGATCGCACCGACGAGGATGCTTCAACAGTTTTTTGGTTCTCTCTGGGCGTGGCGGCAGTTTGCTATGCCGTGCTGTTCTTCGGGGCTTCGGCCATCGCGGGCTTTTTTGGCGAGCCCCGCCTTGCATTGGTTGCGCGTGTCGTGACGACGGGCATACTGTTTGGTGCGCTAACGTCTGTTCCGCGGGCCCTTCTCAGGGCTCAACTCAAGTTTCGCGAACTTTCTGCAATATCGATTGCGGTGATTGCGGTATCTGGTGCACTCGGCATATTCTTTGCGTACAGGGGGTTCGGTGCATGGGCTTTGGTCTTGCAAGGCGTGATTGGCGGAGTCGTTGGCCTTGTGCTCACGTATGCCGTTGCGCACTGGCTTCCGGGTTTTGCCTTCTCGCGGGCATCGTTCCGAGAGTTCTTCTCGTTTGGCTGGAAGCACCTCGCCTCTTCCATTGTGAATGCTGTTTATTACCACGCATACTCACTTGTCATAGGCAGGACGTTGGGATCGGCGTCTGTCGGAGTTTACGCGCGTGCACATTCATGGGCATCGCTTCCTCCGCAGGTTGTGACGGAAGCTATGACAAGCGTAAACTATCCGCTCCTCGCTCGTCTGCAGGGCGACAACAAGGCGCTTCGTAGCTCATACGGAAGACTCGCAGCTTTGTCCCTGATCATGCTTGTGCCGGCTCTTGGGCTCATGGCGGCGTTCGCAGAGCAACTTGTTGGATTTGTTCTTGGTACCCATTGGCTTTGCTGTGTTCCATACATCAGGATACTTGTGCTTGGGCTTGCTTTCGAGCCTATGATGTGCCTTTACCAGAACATGCTATATCTGAAAGGGCGCACAGATGTCGTGCTGAAACTTGAACTTCTTCAAAAGCCGGTATGCTTTGGACTCGTCTTTGCCGGCATTCCTTTCGGATTGAAAGGTCTTTGCGTTGCGAAGGCGGCGTCCACGATGTTCATGGCGGCGACCAATTTCGCTGTGGCCAGGAGGGTTGCCAGATGAGACTCAGCGTCATTGTTCCGGTGTACAACGTGGCGGAATTTGTCGGCGAATGCGTCCGAAGTGTCATTGACGAGGCGGATTCCGGCGTAGAACTGATATGCGTGGACGATGGATCCACTGATTCTTCAGGTGATGTTCTGAAAGCCGTTCTGTGCGATATTCGCCCGGATGGATGCGCAATGAAGATTATCCGCCAGAAGAACGCCGGCGCGGGCGCTGCGCGGAATTCTGCGCTTTCGGTTGCAACGGGCGACTGGGTAATGTTCCTTGACGGCGACGACATTTTGGCCAAGGGGTGGCTTGCTGTCGTGCGCACGATGGCAGAGCGTCATCCGTCTGCGCAAATGCTAGGTTTCGGCAGGACGGAGTCGTTGCCCGTCCTGCCGGTCGTTCCTCGTGATTCGCGGGAGGTTGATGTTTCGCATGTTGTAGGCTTTGAGGCGTATGAACGCGCACTTTGGCAGTTCGCGTATCGTCGCGACATGATTTCCGGGCTGGAGTTCGAGCACATCATTCGTGTCGATGACAAGTTGTTTCAGGGAGCCGCGCTTTTGCGTGCGTCTCGTATTGCATTGATGGACGGCGTGCCGGTGTATGGGTACCGGCAGCGAGAGGGCAGCATAATACATACCAACTGGAACCATGCGAATTTCAGCGCAGAACTGATATGGCGACTCAGGTTTATTGAATCCATGGAGGCGGTAGGAAAGACAATGGACCGTCGTCTCTGGCGGTTTATGGGGCTTTGCTTTCTTGAATACATACCGCGCCATCTTCAGGAAGTCTCGGATGTCGCGCTTAGAAATGAACTTAAGGCCAGTTGGTTCGATACTGTGCTGAAGGCGTCAAGGCACGGCTTTGCCCCATGGCAACGTTTCGCTATGCGTGTTCTAGGTATGACTCGAAGTCGTGTTGCAGTATGGTTCTTCTGTCGCCTGCCATTTGTGCTCAAGCAGTTGATGGGCCGCCACCACCCGTCTTCTCCGCGCAGGCGCATCCTTTTCTGCGGTGTCGGCTTTGGGCGTGGTGGATTGTCGCGGTCGTTTCCTGCCGTTGCTGAAATACTAGAACGAAGGGGATATGAGGTCAAAGTGCTTGTCCCTCATGCTGGTGATGCCGGACGGTTGTGTGTGCCTAGACATTATGAGGTGGGCCCGGCGTTCCGCTGGAAAGTCTCCGGCTTCTGGACGGGGCGTGCATTGCGTCTCTTTCATCTGATGACAGGCGGTTGTTTCCGGTTCATTCTTGCCAGGAGCGTTCCGCATGACGCATTCATAGTATATGGCGCAAGTTGCTGCATGGAGTGGTGCAGATATTCGAAAAAGCCAACATGGGGATTTTTGCATTCTGCTCCCATGACCGGACCTGTTGCATTTTTGCGCTCGCCAATAGTGCGAGACTTGCGTTGCAGCGCCCGGTGCTGTCGAAAGCTTTTCTCGGTGTCCAGCGCGATGAAGACTGCTTGGAATGCGCTTGAAATTGACAGTGACGTGATGCGATTGCCCAGTGCTGCAAGTCTGTCGCCTGACGAACATGGAGCGGTGCGCAATGTCAAGACCTGTATTTTTGTCGGGCGTCTCTCATGGGAGAAGGGGCCGGATAGGCTGCTGGAGGCTTTCGAGAAAGTTCAAGATCTTTCTCTGGTGTTTGTCGGCGATGGCCCAATGCGCAGTGAATTGGAACGGCGAGCAGAGGCTCCACAGTTTTGCGGGCGTGTGACTTTTCTTGGCTGGCAAGACGATCCGTTGCCGTTTGTGGCGCGTTCTGGACTTCTGGTTAACGCCTCAAGGTCGGAGGGTCTTGGGCTGTCGTCCATAGAGGCATTGGAGATTGGCACTCCTGTGTTGGCGACAGATGTCCAGGGGAATCGTGACGCGTTGTCGAATGGCCGATACGGAAGGCTCGTGCCAGATTCGGTGCAAGGATTGACTGAGGGGCTGCGCGAATATGCGGCGGATGCACATTCGTGCGATCCGGAAATAGGTTTTGCAGCTGTTCAAAACGAACTGCTGGCGATGTCGCGCGAATCGGAAAAGTCGCTGTCTGAAATAGAATGGATAAAATGATGACAAAAACCATTCATTGCTGCTGGCTCAGCAAAGAGCCGAAGACAGAGCTTGCCGAGCGATGCCGTGACAGCTGGCGGAGATTTGCGCCCGATTGGAAAATACGTGAGTGGACGATTGATGAAGTGCGCATGGCGGCGGATAAGGGTGAAATTCCCGCGCCTCCTCCTTTCTTCGAAGAAGCCGTGCAGCGGGGCAAGTGGGCGTTTGCGGCTGATTGGGTCAGATTCGCGGCTCTTGCTTCAGAGGGTGGAATCTACCTTGACTACGATGTTGAGCTTTTGACGCCTCTTCCGGAGCTTGGAGAATTTGTCGCGGGTCAGTGGATGCCCGATGGTAGCGTGGGCATGGAGCCTGCCGTGCTGGCCATGGACAGGGGAAACTCAGCCGCAAATGCCATGGTGTCTTTCTATGCACGAGCGCCGCTTGACACTAGCCGGACGACGGGCGAGATATTGCGAGAAGTCCTTCGCAGTGGTGGCATTGGCATCAAGGTCCTTCCACCGGAAGTGTTTTGCCCCATAGGAATCGATGGTGTTGCTCGCACATCAAAACAGACGGTCGGTGTTCATCACTACGCGATGAGCTGGGCGCCGGCGTCTCGCAAGCTCGCCCGTTGGCTTAGCTGGCATGGCATGAGGTGGTTGGTTGACGCACTGCTCGACATGAAACACGTTTTGTGGGATTGCGGCTGGGTATGGCGTGTTGCGGTTTGTGCTGTGGGCGTGCTCGCTCTTTCAAGCGTTGTTCAGGGATTTCGCAATGCGATGCAGTGTGTCGATTTCCACTGGGAGTCGGCTGCGCTATTCCTTCGCAGAGAGAATCCGTATAAATGGTTCTTCGATAATAGGTTCTATGACGGGGTTGTTGTTGATGCAACGCAGGCGCCGAGCACGATAGCGTTCATTCTCCCGTTCGGAATCCTTCCCCACAATGTGGCGAACACGCTGTGGGCGGTTTGCAATCTTGCGTTTTCCGCGTCATTCTTGTTTTGCGTGGCCAGACTGTTCCTTGGAAATGCGCGTGGTAGATATTTCGCTGATCCGAGGGTCTGGATTTTTGCCGCGCTCTTTCTCTGTGGCGCTCCGTGGCGTGTCGGACTTGGCTGTGGACAGCACACGATGTTTTCGCTTGCGTTTTTCGCCGCCGCTTTGCTGGCCGTGGAGCAGAAGCGGCACTGGCTTATTGTGGGAGTGCTCATCTCGGCTGCGCTTTTCAAGTATACGGTGACAGTCCCACTTGCATTCATCTTCGTCATGCGTCGTCAGTGGAAGGCGCTTGCTGTCGCAGCGGCGATACATGCGGCGCTTACCGTTGCAATGGGACTCTGGACGAATACGAACCCTCTTGAGCTTGTGCGTCAGTCCATGGAAGTTGGCGTGGCGCTCAATCCTTCTGGAGGCGACGCGGATCTTGCGGGGCTGGCGAAGTGGTTCGGCGTTGATGATGTTTGGCCGTTCGCAATGACTGGATATGCGGTCTTTGGCCTTGCCATCATTGGCTATTCCACATGGCGGGCCTTTCGCCCGCCGCAAGACGCGCGAGATTCCCTTGTTGACTTGTCGGTGTTGGCAATACTGGCAGATATGGCTTTCTATCATCGTTGCTACGATCTGATATCTCTCGCATTTCCGCTTTTGCTGTGCCTCACGCGTCCATTTGGAATCAGGACGCTCCTGCCGTTGCTGCTTGTAGTCAATGCGTTCTTTCTGCTTCGCGTCGATTTTGCGCTTGACCTTGGTTTTTACAAGCCTATGGGCTTTGTCCTCCATGTGCTCACGCTTTTGACGCTAGTCACGACAAAGAGAAGGGCGAACGGAGCTATATGAAGATATTGTTTGTCTGGACTGGTGTCACAAGCTACATGGCCGACTGTTGGCGCAGACTTGCCGCAGCAGAGGGCGTGGCGCTGAAGGTTGTGGTAGAGAATGTGCACAGCGGTCGCGCTTTCGATGCTGCGCATGTTCTACGTGGCATTGACTGTATTCTTGTTGATGGCGGTTCTGAAATGGACAATGCTGCGATGAACGGGCTTGTTCACGGGTGGATACCAGACGTTGTTTTTGCCGTTGGCTGGCATTCACGCGTGGTCAGGGCGCTTGTGCATAGGTCGGACTGGTCAGAAATCCCGAAGGTTTGCTGTTTTGACATGCCGTGGAGGTGGAGCGTTAGGTGCATAGCTGCGCGTTGGGTGCTGCATGGATTTATTCGCAAATATGCGGCTGCGTATGTGCCGGGTCGGATTTGCGCCAGATACGCAAGATGGCTAGGCTTTCCATGGATTGAAACGGGGCTTTTTAGTATCGAAAGCTCAAAGCTTCGCTCGGTGCCTGCTGCAGGCTCGCGCAAAGGCTTTCTCTACGTTGGGCGCTATTCGAGCGAAAAGCGAATCGACATCATTGAAAAGGCGTATAGCCGCTATCGTGAACTCGGCGGAACATGGTCGCTTGACTGCTATGGACAAGGGGGCAGGTTTGTGCAGCCAGAGGAGATGCCTGGCATATACGCCTCCCATGCATGTCTTCTGCTGGCTAGCGCATTCGATCCTTGGCCGCTCGTTGCGCTTGAGGCGCGCACGGCAGGATGCGACGTAATCATGAGCAACCGTTGCGGAAACCGTTTCGAGCTGCCAGGGGTATATGTTGTCAGGTTCGGCAACGTGGAGGCAATGGCGCGGGCGATGATCGATGTAGAGGCGAAATACAATAGACACGAGGGAAGAAGCGAGGAACTCCAGAGCGCAGTTGAAGACCTTGACAAGTACGACTGTGCAACATGGGCCAAGCGGACTCTTCGACTTGCCAACGAATTGACAAATGGAGGCGGTAGGCATGAATAAGATAGCACAATTATGGCGCATCGCGATGCATCCGCGAGAACTAAGGCTTGCGCTTTCTGGGCTTGGCACAAGGCTTGGAGGCGATGGTGCGATGGGGGGGCTCACGGACGAAGAGACCGCTGCGCTTGTTCGGTGGACGACAGACTCCGGCGTGTCGTCGTTTGTTGAAATAGGCACGCTTTTCGGGTTTACCGCACGCGCGGTTGCCAAAGGTGCTTTGGCGCGTGTCGTTGCAGTGGACAACTTCTGCTGGAATCCATTTGGACTTACAAGTGCGCAGCATGAATCTTTCACTCGCCGTGTTGTTGCGGATGGCGGAGTTGAGCTTGTGCGTGCGGACGCCGAAGGTTTTCTCGGTTCGCTTTCGCAATGCGTAGATCCGTCGACGTCGCTCGTCTTTCTTGACGGAAGCCACAGATATGAAGACGTAAAGCGCGAGATTGAGCTGTGCGTTGCGCAGAAGGTACGCATCCTTTCGGGTCATGACTTCGGCAATGGGCGATTCGGTGTTACGCGAGCAGTGCGCGAGGTGCTTGGCGAGCCCGACGAGGTCTGCGGAATGTGCTGGATGAAGAGGCTTCACAATGGCTGAAGGCCCTCGCATCATTCACGTTGTGCCTGGGCTTGATGATGCATCGAGCGGGATTGCATCCGCTGCGCGTCTTATTTCTGCAACTCAGAATGCCCGGCTTGTTGACGCAAGACGCATAGACGCGTCTTCGCTCGACTGGGCCGAGGAGGTGTGGGTTCACTCAACGTGGACTCCAGCCGTTTGGCACGCAAGCTCTCTCGCAGTCGGTCTTGGCAAACGCCTTGTGCGAATGCCGCACGGAAACCTAGATCCGTTCCGCAGGCGCCTTGGAGCGTGGAAGAAGACGATTGCCGGACCGTTAGAGCGCCGTTCGCTGCGCAAGGCATCGCGCATAGTCGTCACATGCGAAGCGGAGGGGTTGTGGGTCAAAGACTATCTTGGCAGTCGCTGTCCGCCGATTGATGTCATGGACATGCGTTCTCTGTTTCCCGCCCTGTCGAATGTGCGCGTTGCGTACCGTCGTTTCCCTCAAGTGCTGCGAGTCTTGTACATGGGCAGGCGGCATCCTCTTAAGGGAGTTGAATGCCTTGAAACGGCAGTGCGAGAGTTGAATGAGAAATATGCTGCCGATCATGACTGTGCCGGGCAGTTCGCATTGCGCATTGTATCAGATGCCCACGGAGCCGACAAGGAGGCGGCGTTCGACTGGTGCGACGTGTTTTGCCTGCCTACTTTGAGCGACAATTTCGGAATAGTCGTGGCAGAGGCGCTTGTGCGCGGCAAGCCGGTAATAACGACGGATGGCGCACCTGCATGGGCTGATGAGGTTCGATTTGAAGAAAACGGCGATCCGAGGCTTGTCTATCTGGACGGCTATCGTGCGGCATCCCCATCAGTGCGCGTTGCCATGCTTAGATTCGCGCTTGAGTCATTCGTGAAGTAAGTGCCGGTTTTTGTTTGGCGCGTTCCAAAATGATGTGCGCAAGGCATGGGGTCGAGTCCAAAACCAGTGTCGTTTTTTACAGTCGAATGGTAAAAAGTACAGTTGATTTGCTGGGCGCTCGTGTTGTATAATAAAAGCAAAGCTCGATCGTGTGCATGGCGCATGCGGTTGGATGCTGGAACAATGAGATAAAGAAGCTAGAAGGTAAGACATGACGCACAAGGAAAGGGCCAAGGAGGTCCGCAAGATTCTGTCGATGACACCTGATCAGGTCATAAAGGCCGCGAAAGGTCAGCTCGTGGTATTCGACACGCTGGACGAAGTATACGACTATCTCGCCGAGGAGATGGTGAACGAATTCGCAAAGGCCGCGAAGGGCAAGAAGATAGTGAGCTTCATTATGCCCGTAGGCCCGACGCAGCCGTACAGGCTCATGGCCGAGAAGATAAACATGCGGCAGATTTCCCTCAAGAACGTTCGCTTCTTCTTTATGGACGAGTATGTGGACGACGAGAAGGACGAGCTGATTCCGATGACGAACCCGCTCTCGTTCCGCGGTCAAATAGGCCCGCTCCTCTTCAACCGCATCCGCCCAGATCTTCTGATGCCGAAGAGTCAGATAATCTTTCCGACGCCCGAGAACATCAAAGACCTGCCGAAGATGATCAAGGACGCTGGCGGCATAGAGGTTTGCTATGGCGGAATCGGAATTCACGGACACGTCGCGTTCAACGAGCCGGGGCCGGGAGTAGCAGAGTCGAATCCGCGCATCCTCGACATAAATGAGTTCACGCGCACGATCGACGCAACTCGGCACCCTGGTGTAGGGGGGAACCTTGAGAACTTTCCTCGCCGCGCAATTACGATGGGCATGAAGCAGTGCATCGAGGCGCGCAAGATACTCATCATGACGCGCAACGAGTCGACGGCGTTCAACTGGGCGAATACGATCATCCGTATAGCCGCGCTCGGCAAGCCTGGCGACGACTACCCCGTGACGCACATGCGCAACCACAAGAGCTTGCGGATAGTCACCGACCGCAACACTCTCAAAACCCCGAAATTCAACATATAAAACGGGAATGGAACACGGCTGCGGAAATTTCTTGCGCAGCCGTGTCTTTGTAACACGTCGAAAACAGTCAAAACAAGGATACGTAATGAAAAGAATATCAACGACTATATTGACATCTATTACTGTAGGACTCTGCTTTGGCGACGTCTTCTATTGGCAAGGTGCCGGCTCGTGGAAGAGTTTTGACGACCCTGCGAACTGGTCGCTTAGCGCCGACTCGTACTTGAACGCAGATTCTCGCATCCCTGATGCAACGGATTCGCTCTGGGCGTTCGGGTATACAAGTTACACGTACGGCTACTTTGACTTAAACGGTGGCACTTACACCATCAATGACTTCTCGCTTGGTGCCAAGGATGGGACGCGGTGGGTCTATTACTTCCTGTATGTCAGCAATGGCACGTTACGGGTAAACAATCCCAAGTTGCCGCCGGACATGTCTGGGCATTCGTCGAGTGCCATTACGCATGGTTATGATGTAAGAGAGGGCGGCACGGTCATATTTCCAGCTGGATATGGTACGCAAGCCGTGGGCATCAGCGGCGTGAGGGAATATTGGCGTGCGCGGAACGGCGGGCGGATTGAAGTTGCTTCTGATGTCGTACAATGCCCAGCGAACAACAATCCACTGTGCGTCAATGTCTATAGTGGCGGCACAATCGACGTGCGTTGCGGTCAGCTGTATTCCTACGGAAAGTCTGGTGACCAGCTTTCTTTTGAAGTGGAGAATGGAGGAACGTTGCTGCTGCGGCCTGGTTCGCTTGATGCGGACAGAGGAGGTCTCAGGGCGACAGTCAAGTCAGGCGGAACGATGGTCTGGGATCCGCAGACATTTTCAATCCGAAACAACCGCACGGATGGCTCGTGGATCGAGAACAGCGGTACTCTTGTTGCTCCGCACGGCATCGTCTGGGGCGGAAGCGACCCTTGGAAGTCAACCAAGACGTTCGCCGTCACGAACAAGGCAGGACGTCTCGTTCTCGGTGGCAACTTCACCAAGACGCTTGTAGAGCGTGAGGGGCTTTGCCCGATGACGTTTGTCCTTGCCGGCGGTACGCTCGTAGGCTCAAATGACGTAGCCGTGTGTAACACAGCGGTATCGACCTTTGGCGCTCCCGTTTCGGCGACGATGACGGGGAACGCGACAGCGGAAGTTCTTCCGGACTCGTCGCTTGACATGAGTCTATTCACTTATTCATCTGGCGTGACGCTGACGAAAACTGGTGCCGGCACGCTTATCCTTGCGGATCGCCCGGCAAACGTGGTCGTTACGGACGGTACGCTTAAGCTGTCGAATGCCGTAAACGGCCTTTCGGGCGTTACCGTGCAGAACGGCGCGACCATCATGTGTCCGTCTTTCGGGAGCGTGGTTGACGGCCTTGTGTTCAACGACGGCGCGAACTTCGCTGTGGACGCCGTCGCGTATCCTGTCGGTAGTGTGATTGCTCAGTCCTCAAACGAAACGCTTCTGGAGAAGATATGCGCTTCAGTTGACGGTGGTCTGCCGGAAGGATTAAAAGCCATCGTAAAGAACGGACAGGTTACGATTGTCGATGACGATGGAAACATCTTTGAGGTCGAAGGCGAGGCCGATCTTTCCTCGGCAGGATGGAACGTCGGAAGTGTACCCATTGGCGAAGCCGTGAAGGTGTCGGGTGCTTCGACCGTCGGTATCGTCTCTTCCTCCACGCCGATGTTCGAATCCATCACCGTTCAGGGTGGGGCGACGCTGAAGATCGCCGATTCCGGCCTGGCGTTGCCTCCGCTTACGCTTGCCTATCCGGCGCGTCTTCTGTTGCCGAGCGGCGTGTCGCTTGCGCTGACGAACGGGCTGCTCTGCGTTGGCGACGAAAACGGTCTGCCGGTTCTTGAAGTCGCCACGAACGCTGTCTGTACCGTGCCTCGCGGAACCCAGTTCAAGAATGTCGCGATAAAGCTCTATGGCGAAATCGGCGTGCCGCCGTTAAATGGAAACATCAATGCCAACGAGGGCATCGCGTTTGGCTATGCGACGTCTGGCGAGACAACATATTTCGCAATGGAGTCTATCGGCGGAAACATCAATGTGTCCGGCAATACCGGCATAGGATCGACATACGGACTTGACTTCATGGTGGCAGAGGCTGCCTCGGGAAGCCTTGCCGCAGGGAGAACGGTCGCGCTTGGCGACATTCTGCTCAAGGATACGACTTTCAACGTGGCATCGTCCGCCAACCGCTACATCGGCAAATGATTTGGCGGAAACAATCCAGAAGACAGCGGGATACGAATGGTGCTCGACAACACGGTTCTGCCGATAGAGCGAATGAACGAATTCAGGGCCGGCACGATCATCTGCTGCAATGGCGGCAAGCTGCAACGCATCTCGACGCATCCCGGGAACATGACGTCGCTTATCGTATCTCGCTATGCGAAACTTGTCTTCGAGGGCAAGGATTCTGGTTTGATTCTGCCGTATTCGGATGTGTCCACTCCGTTCTCGTTTGATTATTGGGGAGCAGGCAACTATTGGGATGCGAGCCACGACCAGCTGGTGTTCAGGGATGGTGCCGTGATGTCTGCCCACAAGTACTGGGGCGCAAAGCATTCCAACATTTCGTTCTCGAACGGCGTTTACCAGGTGGCGACGCTTCCGTTCTCCGACGGCAATCCAAGTCCGCCGAACGGCGACCCACGCAATTGGATGACGAACGCCTTCAACGAGGTCTATCAGGTGCGCATCGAGGCGGGCGGAAAGCTGTTCTTCCAGTCGGCGCACGTTCTGGGCGGAACGGAATGGGATCGCTACATTACGCTTGCGAATCGAGCCATTACAGGCACAGGCGACTTCGTGATGACGAACGGTGTGCCAGGGCGCAGCTTCGCGGCGACCGTCGTAAGCGGTGGCAACAACGCGACAGGCTCCATCTCCGTTGCACCCTCCGTCGACCCGACGACGCTCTACTTCAACGACGGTGCGAACTGGGCGGGCACGGTCATTTCAGGGAACATAGCGCTGACGAATCTGGCAGCTGCTGCAAGCCCGGCAACCGTCACGTTCAAGACGCTTGACCTTCAGGGTGACTTCCCGATCCGTATCTGGAAGAACGGCGATGCGCTTGCCAACGACAAAGTGAACATCACTGCGACGCTCATAGGCAATGGCATTATCGTGCCAGTTCTTCAGAACGGAGTGCGGCTGAAGGGCGGCGAGACGTTTGAGCTGGGAACGTGTCCTGCGGGAGGCGTGGACGTGTCCGAACCGACTGCACACGTGAAGCGCAACTGGGTGCTTGTGACAGAGGATGCGGGCGACGGGAAGGTCAGGATGCTGCTTAGGTACGAGCCGAGAGGATTCGTCTTGCTTATTCGCTGACAACAGACACGGTAGAATAATGCCATGAAACGATTTGCTATTTCTGCCGCAGTTGCGGTTATGTCGTTTTGCGCTACGGCGAGAACTGTCACCATGATGACGTATAACGTGCAGATAGGCGCGGGATTGAACGATCCGTACAACTTCCCGAAGGGAGGTCTTGGCCATCTGCCGCAAGTTGCTGCGCATATCCGCGAGGTGAATCCGGACTGGGTTGCGATACAGGAGATCGACTGCAACGTCGGACGCTCCGGATTCGTCGATCAGACGCAAGAACTCGCGAAGATGTGCGGCATGAAGGGAACGTTCTTTCCGAAGGCGCTGCGATTCCCGAAACGTTTTGTTGATCCGAACAAGGCGACGGACGAAGAATACGCGAGCGGTTCCGCGTTCGGACTTGCGCTGCTCTCGAAGGAGGAGCCTCTGAGCGTGCGAAAGGTAATTGTACCTGGCTACTATCATCCACGCTGCATCGCGTTTGCGGAGTTCAAGGACTACGTTGTGGCCTGCACCCACTTCCCGCTGAAAGAGGAGCATGCCATAATCGCGGCGCGGGTGGCGCTGATGAATGTGGCCGACTATCACAAGCCCGTGTTCCTTGCCGGTGACTTCAATTTCGAAGTCGGATCA
>CACYCL010000118.1 GCA_902772905.1 uncultured bacterium
GGAGGGATGGCAGAGTGGTTGAATGCACCGGTCTTGAAAACCGGCGGGCCGCAAGGTCTCGGGGGTTCGAATCCCTCTCCCTCCGCCGCAGTTGTATAGCTTCGTCTCCAGGAGAGTAAATGCATGCTTAGATTCCCTTGTGCGGCAATTGCCGTCTGCATGATGGCCTTGGCATTGCCTGGCGGCAATGCGTCGCCTGTGTCGCAAGACCATGATCGGCTTAGGCTTCTGATGATCGGCAACAGCTTCTCCCTCAGCAACCTGAAGGAAATGCCGAACGTCGCCCTGTCGATGGGCCGCAGGCTTGACATGGCCTCGCTCTACATAAGCGGATGTTCGCTTGAACGCCACTGGAGCAACTTTCTGGTTTCGGCCACGAATGCAACGGCGCGGCAGTATCGCTTTGACCGCATAGTGGACGGAAAGCGCATTGTCCACAAGGGGCGCGCGAACATTCAGGAGGCATTGGCCATGGAGAAGTGGGACGTTGTAGTGGTGCAGCAAGCCAGTCCCCTCAGCTGGCGGCCGGGTACATACGAACCGTTTGGCGGCAGCATCGTCGCGAAAGTGCGCGAGCTTGCGCCGCAGGCGAAGATTGCAGTGCAAGAGACGTGGAGTTATCCGCCGTGGGACAAGCGCCTCAAGAAGTTCGGTTTCGACCATGCGGAGATGTACAGGCGGCTGCACGATGCATACGCGTCGTTTGCTGCGCGACATGGCTTGGACATAATTCCCGTAGGCGCCGCGGCGGAGTCGGTGCCGAACAGGAACGCGCTCTTCACTCAGCCTGACTTCCACTTCAACCGGGAGGGCGTTTATCTGCAGGGGCTTGCATTCGTGGCCAAGCTGTACGGCGTGGACGTTCGCAAGTGCGAGTACCGCCCCGAATGGATGAACGCAGGCCGTGCCGCCGAGATCAAGTCTGCCGTGATGAACGCGATATCGCCGAACGGCAAGTAGCCAAACGGCAAGGGCGCAGATATGCTATAATACCACCACCATGAGCTATTATCTTGTAATTTTAGTTGGCGCCGTGCTGGTGAACAACTTTGTTCTCAGCCGCTTCTTGGGCTGTTGTCCGTTCCTCGGAGTGTCTAAAAAGACCGAGACGGCACTTGGCATGTCCGGCGCTGTCGTTTTCGTGATGACGGTCGCGGCGGCTGTTACATGGTGTCTTGACCACTGGCTGCTGCAGCCCAATGGTCTTGGCTACATACACACGCTCGCGTTCATCCTTGTCATCGCCGCGCTTGTTCAGTTCATCGACATTGCCATGAAGCGCTTCGCTCCACCGCTTCACGCCGCGCTCGGCATATTCCTTCCGCTCATAACGACGAACTGTGCCGTTCTCGGCGCGGCGGAGATAAACTGCAAGCAGGGAACGGGCTTCTTCGAGTCGGTGTTCTTCTCGTTCGCGGCGGCGATAGGCTTTGGCTTCGCGCTCGTGATCTTCTCGGGCATCCGCGAGAAACTCGCATACGCGGACCCTCCGCGCTGTTTCAGAGGCATCGCCCTTGCGCTTGTGACAGGAGGCCTTCTGAGCCTTGCGTTCATGGGCTTCTCTGGGCTGGTGAAGTTGCCGTACTAAAGCTGAATTGAGGAAGGTGTCATGACGATAGCTGTTCTTATCATTGCGGGAATAGGCCTTGTGGCGGCCGCCGCGCTTGCCGTGGCTGACAGGTATCTTGCGGTCAAGGAAGACCCGCGCATTGGACTTGTGACCGCCGCCCTGCCTGGCGCGAACTGCGGCGGCTGCGGATTCCCAGGGTGCGACGGCTATGCGCGCGCCCTTGTCGCCGGCACTGCGCCGAACGGGGCCTGCGCGGCAGGTGGCGAGGCTTGTGCCGCCGCCGTTGCCAAGATACTCGGCGTTGCCGCCGTTGCCACGGAGCGCCGTGTAGCGCTCGTGAAGTGCTGCGGAACGCGCTCCGAGGCGATTCGCGTCGGCGACTACAACGGCATCTGCGACTGCGGCGTAGCGGCTATGACGGCTGGCGGAGACAAGGGCTGCACATACGGCTGCCTTGGCTACGGCGCGTGCGCCAACGTCTGCCCGAAAGGCGCGATTTCCATTCATGACGGACTCGCCAAGGTTGACAAGCGGCTGTGCATCGGCTGCGGCAAGTGCGTCGCCGTGTGCCCGAAGAAACTCATCGAGCTGGTTCCCGCCTCCGCCACGATACACGTTCTATGCAACAATCCCGACAAGGGCCCGGCGGTCAGGAAGGTCTGCGGCGTGGGGTGCATGGGATGCCATCTCTGCGAAAAGAACTCCGGCGGCAAGGATGCGAACCACTTTACGTTCAACGGCTTTCTTGCGAAGGTCAACTACGAGAACCCGCCGGACGACGAGCAGATCGTAGCCAAGTGCCCTGCAAAGTGCATGAGCGTAGACCCTCACTTCGAGAGCGGCCACTGATTGGAATTGAGAAACGAAGATGGGAAGTGGAGTATGAAGACTGTCAAGTCCAGTTTCAAGTTCAGGGGCGGCGTTCACCCCGACTACAACAAGGAACTCGCGCGTGGCAAGGCCATCGAGAAGATGCCTGTTCCCGCCGAGCTTGTCGTGTCTATGAGCCAGCATCTTGGCGCTCCTGCAAAGTGCATGGTGAAGCCTGGCGACTTTGTGGCGCGCGGGCAGGTGATTGGAGAGAAGAACGGCTTCATCTCCGTGTGCGTAAGGGCGCCTGCCGACGGCAAGGTCAAGGCGATAGAGAAAAGACTTGGCCCGGCTGGCGGCATGGCTGACGCGGTGATATTGGACACTACGGCGAAGCCCGATGGCGAGGCGGCGACAGCAGCGCCGATACTCCCTCCGCTTGACTGGAGGGCGGCCTCGCGCGAGGAGCTGTTGAAGCGCGTCGAAGATGCGGGGATATGCGGAATGGGCGGCGCGGGCTTTCCTACCGCCGTGAAGTTGAACCCGCCGCCTGGAAAGCGCTGCGAGTACCTGATTCTCAATGGTGCGGAGTGCGAGCCGTATCTATGCGCCGATCATCAGGTAATGGTCGAACGCGCAGACCGCATCAGGCTTGGAGTGGACATAATGCGCAAGGTCCTAGGGCAGCCTGCGGTGCGCATAGCGGTCGAGGCAAACAAGCCTGACGCAGTCGCCGCCCTTGAAAAGGCGTTCGCCGACATCGAAGGCAATGTCGAGATAGTCGTGCTGCCTGTCATGTATCCGCAGGGCAGCGAGAAGCACCAGATATTCGCAACCGTCGGGCGTGTCGTGCCGGAGCCGCCAGCCCTTCCGATAGATGTCGGGTGCGTGGTCGAGAACGTTGGCACGGTTGCCGCGATCGCCGACGCCGTTGAGCTTGGCGAGCCGCTTCTCTCGCGTGTGACGACAGTTTCCGGCGATGCGGTTGTAGAGCCGAAGAACATACTGGCGCCGTGCGGGACGAAGTACGCCGACCTTGTTGCGTTCTGCGGCGGAGAGAAGGTCCCGCCCGCAAAGGTGATTTCTGGCGGAACGATGATGGGCTTTGCGGTTTCGACGCTTGAGATCGCGACGACGCGCACCACTTCCGGGCTGCTGCTCCTCTCGTCGAAGCGTGTGTTCCAGTATGCGTCGGGCGCGTGCATAAACTGTGGGCGCTGTCTCAGGGCGTGCCCGATGAGGCTTAATCCGGCGTTCATCTCGAAGGTCGTGGACGCGAACGACGTCAAGGCCGCCGAGGACGCGCACGTCATGGACTGCATAGAGTGCGGAGCGTGCAGCTTCGGCTGCCCGGCGTACCGCACGATCACGCAGAGCTGCCGGCGCGCGAAGGCGTCCATCCGCGCTCGCATTGCGGCGGAGAAGGCAAAGGCCGCCGCGGCCGCGGGCAAATGAAACGACTGGCAACAGATGATAGAACCAGAGATCTGAGGCATCGACATGAAACCAAAAGAAACGGCTGAACATTACATACTTAGCTCGTCGCCGCATACACACTCAAACGCCAGCGTGCGGCGTATCATGCTTGACGTCATAGTCGCGCTTCTGCCCACGACGGCAGCCGGCGTATACTTCTTCGGAATGCCGGCGGTGTGGACGATAGCGACGTGCGTTGCGACGTGCATAGTCACGGAAGCGCTGTGCAGACTGGCGATGAAACGCGAGTCGACCATTGGCGATCTTTCGGCAGTCGTCACAGGCCTGCTGCTGGCGCTCAACCTCCCGGCTGGCATACCGCTTTGGATGGCGGTCGCAGGATCCGTGTTCGCCATAGGGATCTGCAAGCAGGTCTTCGGTGGACTCGGCATGAACCCGTTCAACCCGGCGCTTGCCGCGCGCGCATTCATGCTGATTTCGTTCACAGGACCGATGACAACCTGGCTCAAGCCGTTCTGGTGGCGCACGCCTGAGGCAATGACAACCGCAACGCCGCTTGCATCGATGAAGACCCTATTCGCGGCGGAGACCACGGCGTCCGCCTCGCCGCACGGGCTGTGCAGCGCCGCTACGGGCGGGCTCCCCGCGATCTGGGACATGGCCGTCGGCAACATCCCGGGATGCATAGGCGAAGTCTCGGCCATTGCCATTGCCATAGGCGCGGCGTATCTTCTCTGGCGAAAGGTCATCACATGGCATATTCCTGCAGCGTTTCTCATGACGGTGTTCGTCTACTCGCTCGTCGCGGGCGGTGCGCCGGCCATGGCGCAGGTCCTGACGGGCGGTGTCATGATTGGCGCGTGCTTCATGGCTACAGACTATGTAACTTCGCCAATCACGGCCAGGGGCAAACTCGTGTTCGGCTTCGGATGTGGACTCATCTGCATGCTGATTCGCCAGTTCGGCGGATATCCGGAAGGGTGCAGCTTCGCGATTCTCATAATGAATTCCGTATGTCCGCTGATTAACCGCTGGACGCAGCCTAAGCCATTTGGGGCAAGAAAGTAAAAGAAAAAGAAGGTAGGAAGCCATGAAGAAGATTCTAGCTCTTGTGACAAGCCTCACGGCAATCAGCGCCGTGTGCGCGGGAGTCCTCGCGTATGTCAACGAAATAACGAAGGAGCCGATAAAGGCCACAGCCGCAGCCAACGAGCAGAAGGCGATAATGGCGGTAATGCCGAGAGGGGTTGAAAAGGCCGAGCCAGTGGGAGATGCGTTCGTCGGACGAAACGCCGAAGGCAAGGTCATTGGCTATGCGGCGAAAGGCATGGACGCCGGTGGCTATGGCGGCGACATTGTGCTCATGGTGGGCTTTCAGGCGGACAAGAAGTCCGTAATATCCTACAAGGTCCTGCAGGCGGCAGAGACGCCCGGCCTGGGCATGAAGCTTTCCACGCCGGAGTTCGCTGGGCAGTTCGCCGGGAAGAACGGCGCGTCGCTCGGCGTGAAGAAAGATGGCGGTGAAATAGAAGCCATAACATCGGCAACAATCACCTCGCGTGCCGTTTGCCGTGCGATAGCGGATGCGCAGCGCAAGCTTTGATCTGCGGTGGATTGAAAGGCGGACTAGGGGATGGGTGTTTTCGAGTTTCTGATGCTTCTGTGCTTTGGAGCGTCGTGGCCGTTTTCGATTGCGAAGTCAATAAAGTCGAGATCAGCGAGGGGCAAGAGCCTTGGGTTTATGCTTCTGGTTGAGTTGGGCTATGTGTTCGGAATCGTTCACAAGTTTCTTTACCACCGTGACTGGGTTATATGGGCCTACATAACGCTGTTCGTGATAGTCGCCTTTGACATAGCCCTATACATTCGCAATGCGCGGTATGACAGAATGAAGAAAAACTGAGGGCTTTGCCATATTGCGAGAGTTGTGCTATAATATGGAAAGTGGCATGGGTAATCACGTTGCATCTGTTGCGTGCTGATTGACGGGGCGTATGGCTGGGAATGTCTTCAGTATTGCGGCGACTGTGTTCTGGGCGCTATGCGCGGCCGGAATCGCGTGGTATTTGGCTGACATAGCCAAGGACGTGACATACGTCACGTTGCCTGACGGGCGCAGGCAGGAGCGCTCAATACCGGTGGTATTCAGGGCGTTGCTGCCGTTTGCGCCGAATTTCTTCGGGTTGGTGCGTCGTCCAACGTTTCGCCAGGCTGTGGACAGGGCCAACTCGTTGCTGGTGCAGGGAGGCTTTGAGGGGCTGATGACAGGCGAGGAGTTCGTGTCGCTCCAGCTCATGCTGATGTGGGTTGTGCCCGTAATCTGGCTCCGTGGCGCAGTGAAGCGGCGACATCTGTCGATCCAGCGCTCGCTTCCGTTCGTTCTGGATCTTCTGACGCTTTCAGTTGAGGCCGGAATGGACTTCATAAGCGCGCTGCAACGCAACTGCCGGCAGCGCAAGCTCGACCCGCTCAACGAAGAGCTTCTGCGGATGACGAAAGAGATACAGGTCGGTTCATCGCGCCGAGAGGCACTTCGAGGCATGGCCGACCGGGTGTGCCAGGCGGATCTCAAGTCAGTCGCGTACGCGCTTATACAGGCTGACGAACTTGGCGTGTCAATCGGAGCAATGCTTCGCATACAGTCTGAGCAGCTGCGTGCGAGGCGCTTCGACAGGGCGGAGAAGATGGCGGCGGAGGCGCCGGTGAAGATGCTGGGGCCGCTCATGCTCTGCATATTCCCCGCCGTGTTCCTAATTCTGCTCGGACCGATTGTGAGTCAGGCATTGAAAGGACTATTCTGATGGCAAAGAGACCGGAACTCCTTGTGACGAACGGTGAGCTAGCCGGGCAGACCTTCGCGGTAGGCGCAGGAGGGCTGCGGCTGGGGCGTTCATCCTCCAACGACATACACATATCCGACGGCGAACTTTCGCGCAACCACTGCCTTTTCGAGCAGGTAGGGGAAGATGGCGTTCGTGTAACCGACCTTGCCAGCGCGAACGGCACGATATTGAACGGACAGGAGCTTGGTGGCGACTCGGTCAACATAAAGGTCGGTGATGTTATTGAAGTAGGCTCGACCGTCATAAAGGTAGTGGGCGACGAACCGTCGCCCGTAGTCGATCTCGGGCTTGGCAACGCGGCTGCGGCGGCCGAAGGAGCGTCGCAGCAGGCGGGTTCGCAGCGCAGGCGCTCGCCGATGGCGAACATTCTCTGGGGCGTTGCGGTGCTTGTAGTCATGGCGGCAATCTGCGTGGTGTTGTTCGCTCCAGCTCCGACCGAAGAGCAGGCGCCCGAGGCGGTGCACGAAGAGGAGCCGGTGCTTGAAGAGGCCTGGTACGAGAAGGTCGATGCTTCTCAGGACGGAATATTCCGCTATGAACTGGTGTATTCGCCGGACGGGCAGCTGCGTGTGACAGTTGACGATGTGCCGAAAGAGAACCGACACTTGACGAAGAGCCAGATGCTTGATGAAAAAGCCAAGGCGGAGCTGGCATCGATTCTGGACTTCAGGGCCATAAGGGAGATCGAGCGCGAATATGTTGGCGTTGAGCCAGACCCGCCGTCGCTGCAGAGCTGGACGCTTAAGGTAGTATATTCCACGCGCGCCAGGACGATACGCATAGTGAACATGCAGGAGCCGGAGGCGTTTCGGTCGATCCGCGAGAAGCTGGAGGCATTCTCCAAGAATCAGCTTGGCGTGTGGGCCTTGCAGTATTCGCGAGACAAGTTAATCGAGCTTTCTGAAGAGGCTGTGCGACTCGGACGTTCGAAATGGGAGGACAAGGACGTGCAGCATGGCAATTTGTTCGGTGCAGTGGCGGCATTCAGGGAGGCGATGTTCTATCTGGAGACCGTCAACCCAAAGCCAGATTGCGCGGAGGAAGCGAGGTCGGGACTTGCTGCTGCGCAGGCCGAGCTTAACGAACGCTATGCCGATCAGCGGTTTCGGGCTGATCGCGCCATAAATCTCGGCGACTGGGAGACTGCGCGCCGAGAGTTGTCCGTGTTGCTTGAAATGATTCCTGACAGGGCAGACGACCGCAACCGGGAGGCCACCGTCAAGCTCGTCGATGTAGAGAAGCGCCTGAAGGGAGGCAAATGACATGAGAAAGGGATTGTGCATGGCGTGTGCGCTGTTTGCCGTTTTGCTGGCGGTGTCTGCATTCGCGCAGAGCAAAGTGCAGGTGCGCGTCAATGTTACTAGTCAGCCTTCAGGCGCTACTGTAATAGTTGACGGGAAGGATCGCGGCACGACGCCGATAACGCTTTTCGACCTGACGCCTGGGCGCCACCACATAAAGTATCGGCTTGCAGGCTATGGAGAGGCCGATCGTTTTGTGAATACCATGCGAGAGGGGCCGTTCATCGAGAGGAACGTCGTGCTTCAGGAGGAGAAGGGCATTCTTCTTCTGAGGACTGAACCAGCCGGTGCGAGCATTGTCGTTGACGGCGTTACCATTGGCCAGACTCCGAGACTTGTGACGCATCTTGCGGCAAAGGACACATACAACGTCAGGCTCCGCAAGGCCGGATATCAGGAACAGCTGATCCAGGTGCGGTTTGACGGGCGCCGTCCGCTGGTGAGGGATGAAGTGCTTGTTGCGGCGTCTGGAACGGTGAATGTGCTCAGTGACCCATCTGGTGCGGAGGTAACGGTCAACGGCATTGTCCGTGGCACTACGCCTATACTTGTAAGGGAAATTCCGCGTGGGCGTGCCGTCGTGAAGTTCAAGCTGAATGGATTCGAGGATGAGACGCGCGAACTCGCAATCAAAGCCGGCGATCTGCAGACGCTGTCCGTGCCGATGCGTGGGCTTCCGGGCACGTTGCGGCTGTCGTCCGTTCCGGAAGGTGCAAGGTTCTATGTAAACAACGAATCGCGAGGGCGTGGGCCTCTCGCAATACCTGGGCTTACGCCTGGCGAGTACGTAATAAGGGCTGAGATGGAAGGCTACGGCACCATGACGAAGACCGTCACAATAGAGAACGGGGCGTCGGCGGCCGAGGAGTTCCGTTTGTCGAACGTAATGGGACGGCTTGAGGTTCGCACCGATCCTGTCGGCGCCCAGGTCTGGCTAGACGGGAGGCTTGTTGGCATGACGAAATCCAATGATCCCAACGCAGAGTTCAGCGACATCCTTGCTGTCGAGAACCTGCTTGAAGGCGAGCATACGCTTGTTGTGAAGAAGGAAGGATATTCTGACACGACGCGCCATCCGAAGATCAAGAGTTCGCAGACTTCCAAGCATCACCGCGTTCGGCTGGCGCGCATATTCACGCCGGACATAGAGATCGTCACTGCGCGCGGCACGTACACGGGAGTGCTCGTGTCGAACACGCCGGATTCGATAGTCCTCGAAGTGAAGCTAGGCATAACGCAGAGCTTTGCGCGTGACGAAATCCGCAAGATCACGTTTCTCAAGGCGGAGAAGTGAAGAGTCGCCTAGACCTTGTTCTCGTGGAGCGCGGGCTCGCCGAGTCGCGCACCCGCGCACAGGCCCTTGTCATGGAAGGGAAGGTGCGTGTCGGCGGACAGGTCGAGACAAAGGCGTCGCGGCAGGTCGATGCGTCTGCGGAAGTGACGGTGGAGGCTTCGCCGCGTTTTGTGTCAAGAGGAGGAGAAAAGCTGGAAGGCGCATTCGCGCTCTGGAGACTTGATGTCGAAGGGCGTGTCTGCCTTGACGTCGGCTCCTCTACAGGCGGATTCACCGACTGTCTTTTGCAGCACGGTGCAGCGCATGTCATGGCAGTGGACGTTGGCACAAATCAGCTTGCGTATAGCCTCAGGACCGATTCGCGCGTCTGGGTGCGGGAGAATTTCAACGCCCGCTACATGACATGCGCCGATCTTCCGCAACGGCCTGAAGTCGCGGTGACGGATGTGTCGTTCATATCGCTCAAGCTGATTCTCCCGCCTATTGTTGACGTCCTTGAGCCATGTGGACAGATTGTCGCTCTCATCAAGCCGCAGTTCGAGGTAGGCAAGGGCAATGCGCCTGGAGGCCTGGTGCGCGACGAGAATCTGCGCATGGCCGCTCGCGATGAAATAGTTCGCTTCGCCGTCGATCAGCTCGAGCTCGAGCTTCTGGGGTTGGCCGAATCGCCCATCCGCGGGCGCGAGATGGGCAACATTGAATACTTGAGCTGGTGGCGCAAGACGCGTTGACCGCGCCTTATTCCGTTGGGCCGTACTCGACTGGGAACCAGGTGCGGTAGAAGTTGCCTTCGCGCCATTCGTTCCCGGCGGAGGCGTAGTCGCAGAAGAAAACCGTCGTTGGCAATGCTCCTTCTGGGTTCGCATGATGCGAGCCAATGGGAAGAGTGGCGGAGAATGCCATCCACATGTCATCTGTCGGGACGCGCACTGCGGAGAATGTGGGCATTGACTGTCCGTCCTTTATCATTCCCTTGCGGAGCGGCTCGGTCATGTCACCGTCGGCGAAGCGGCTGTCGCGCGCCAGCAGAACGGGTCCGCGCGTGAATGCCACGCTGTGATCAAGCGTGTGCGCCACCACCGGCATGTCGAACTCAACTTCCACGATGTCACCAAGTCTCCATTCGTGTTCAATCGTGAAATAACTGCCGGCCTTTGTGCCTTGCTGCGCTTTGCCGTTCAGCTTGACGACCGTGTTCGCGCTCCATCCCGGGATTCGCAGGCGAAGCGGCACGATGCCCGCGTCTTCAGTGTGGCTCACAATCCGTGCGCGGTTCGAGCGGGGATAGAGCGAGTACATGTCGAATGCGATCTTGCGTCCGTCGGACATTTCGCCGCTGACGAGGCTGGATGCGTAAAAGTTGAATGTAGCCGCGTTGCCGCGTGTCGTGAACAACTCGCGAAGGAAGCACAGGAAGCCTCGCGGGCCGTTGGCCGTGCAGCAGTCAGTATGCATGTAGCAGTGGTGCTGGCCGTGGTAGCGATTGCCGGAGAGCGGGGTGTAGCCCGCAAACTCGGCGCCATCCTGTTTCATTGCGGCAAGATATGCGTTGTAGAACGTGCGCTCTATTTGATCTGCCCACTTAGGATCGTCTGTAGTCGCCAGCAGCTTTTCGCAGAGTCTCATCCACGTCGTTGTCACGCATGTCTCCTGCAGGCGTAGATATGGAAGATGCTGTTTGCGGGCGCCATGGAACCACGCCTCCGAACATGCGCAGCCGCCGGCGACGTTGATTTCCTCCTTTATTATGTCCTCGCTCGTTTTGATCGCGGCTTCCAGAAGGTCTCTCCTGCCGGTTGCCTCGTAGTATTCGATCATTCCCTGATAGCAGCTCATCATCTCGTACGACTTCCAGCGGTTGTGTTTCATCACGTATCCGCCGTGCTTCTCGGGCGTGTTGCCGTATCCATTTCTGTCTGCCACGGAGATGCCCTTCAGCGCAAGATCTACGAGGCGTGGGCCGGCTTCCGGCTCTTCCATGCCCTTGACTATGTATGTGGCGAAGTCGAGGTACGTCTTTTCCCCCGTGCGCTTGTATAGCCACATGACAGGTTCGAGTATCGATGAGCTGGCGTATCCGGACCAGTTGCCTGTCTGCCATAGTTCGCGTCCGCGACGCCCGTTCGGGCCCAGCTCCGCGATCACGTAGTCGCACAGGCGTTTTGCGGCGTTGATTGCCTTGGTTCCTCTTTCCGCATAGTTTCCGCCTTTTGCCTTGGCGAAGTCGTAGTAGTGCATCAGCCCCATCAGCGTGTACTTCATTCCCCAAACATCCCAGCCGTTGCCGCATCTGAGGGCGTCGGGGTAGTTGCCGATGTACCCATTTTCCTCCTGAGAAGAGATTATGCGGTCAATTCCGCGATCCACCGATGCCTGCAACTTGGCGTTGCCGGTATATGAAAGGTAAGGCATTGCGGAATGCATCCACTTTCCCCAGAACTCGGTCTGCCACCATCCTTTTGTCTCGGTCTTCTCAAGAAAGGGAGCGGTGATGTAGTCCACGTCCTGGGCGACTACGTGACGCTCAATCATCATGTTGAGCCTGTCGCCGAGACCGCCCTTTAGCTGCACGTCGGCAGCGTGCGACGTGGCGGCAGCAAGCAGCATGATGCATGATGATGAGAATATGTACCCTGTGTTTACGCTGAATCGAGAGTTCATGGTCAGTCCTGTTTTGGTTCAAAGTCAGTTTATTGGACCTTGTTTAATTGGCCTTGCGCATCACGCCAGGGCCGTAAATCGTAGTCCAGTCGTCACGCATGGAGACAGGGATCCAGCCGTTCTCCGCGCTCATGGTGCGCATCTTCTCCGCCTTGGCGGCATTGCCGTATTCGCGCGTCGTGTCGTCGCACAACAGCATGAACCCCAAGGTCTTGTGGCGTTTGTTCTGCAATGTGTAGTTGATCATGCTTGCGTCACTGGCGCTGTTCCCGAACGCCAATACTGGACGGATGCCGATTTCGCGTTCGATTGCGGACACCTTGTTCATCTGCAGATTCTTCACCTGCAGCTTGCCGCCAAGGACCAGTTCGTCTTTTTTGCCGTACATGAAGTCTAGCCCGTCGCGGTTGCCCTGTTCCCGGGCCACAAGCACAGTGTCGGAGCCTATAATTTGCCGGGGAGGCAGGGCGAGACCGTCTTCGACAATTGGACGCAGCGCGGTTCTGTCGGAGCCGCTGCACACGTAGACCGTAAATCCATTGGCCTCAAGGAGGCGCACGACTTCGACCATAGGACGATAGAACGCTTCTCCGCGCCTCATGCCGGAGAAGCCGGGCTGTGGACCATTGATGAAAGTGCGCACGTATGCAGCCAACGCGTCCGGCGTCAATCCATTCCACGCCTGTGCCATCAAGCGCTCGCGTTCAAGGCTGAGCCCTGGCCAATTGCCTGTTGCACGGGCTTTGCGCGCGGCCTCCTTCAGTTCTTCGGGAGCATGGCATGACGGATCGTTCAGCACACGATGCTCGAACAGCATCCAGTCCAAGTAGGTTGGGGCAGTTTCGCAGAAGAGCGTGCCGTCGAAGTCGAACACCGCAATTCTTTCGCTTGGCGGAATGAAGTCTGGCGAATCTTGCCTTGTCACGGACGCGACATAGTCCAGTAGTGCGGTCTTGGCTGGCGCATCGTCACGCCAAAGCGACAGCGTGCCTGGATCGCGCCCATCGACTTGCGAGATTGCCATACACCCTGTCAAGAGTGCGGAGAATACCATCAAGAATCCAGGTTGCTTCATTCTGTTAAGTCCTTAATTTCGTGTTGCGTATTATACCAAAAATAGGAACGGTGCATATAGCGGGGCATAGAATTGCATAGAATCGCTTTCCCGCAGGTTCGCCACTTGCGTAGCAGGGCTAAAAATTGGTATACTACACGAACATGTTCGGGTTTCTTAAAAGCGGGAAGCGCAAGCCGGTCGTATATCCACGACCGGAGCATTGCATTTCCCGCAAAAACATTGACCCGTGCGCACTTAAAGTGCTATATCGCCTTTCAGAGCTTGGCTATACCGCCTACCTTGTGGGCGGCGGCGTCCGCGATCTGCTGCTGGGGCGCGAGCCGAAGGACTTTGATGTCGGTACATCAGCAAGCCCCATCGAGGTAAAGAAAGCCTTTCGCAACTGTTTTCTCATTGGCAGGCGCTTTCGTCTTGCGCATGTGAGGTTCTGCGGCAAGGTGATCGAGACGGCGACTTTCCGCCAGAACTCGCAGTCTGTCGGCGAGATCATAGAGCACGCGGCGGAAGGTCCGCTTGAAGACAACACGTTTGGAACCCCCGAAACCGATGCTTACAGGCGAGACTTTACTGTAAACGGGCTTTTCTACGACATAAAGGACTTCTCTGTCATTGACTGGGTTGGCGGCATGAAGGACCTCAAGAAGAAGATCATAAGGGCCATTGGCGACCCCGAGGTGAGGTTCCAGGAAGATCCTGTGCGCATGATGCGGGCAATAAAGTTTTCGTCGCGCCTTGGCTTCAAGATCGAGAAGCGAACGGCAGCCGCGATGAAGAAGTACCACAGCTGCATACTGACCGCCGCAATCCCGCGTGTCTGCGAGGAAGTGTTTCGCTTGTTCGTGTATGGCCACAGCGAGGAGGCGTTCCGACAGATGTACGAATACGGGCTGCTGTGCGACCTGATCCCCGAGCTCAGCGCATTCATAGAGCGCGACGGCGGAGTGAATTCTAAGACGTTCAAGTACCTTGCGGTGCTTGACGGCTACGAGCGGATGATGGAGGAGAAGGGCTTTGACGTCTCAAACGGTCTGAGGGCGGCGGTGCTCATGACGGCGATGTTCCGCGCCGAGCGCAAGGATGGCTCCAGCCGACGCATCATGCAGTACATGATGGAGACGCTGAAGATACCGAAAGCCACGTACTTCACGGCGGTTACGGTGATGGAAGCGGGCAAGCGGCTTGAGCAGTCGCCAACGAAGGGCAAGCAGCAGTTCATATACAACCGCTCCTTCCTGGACGCGCTCGACTACAACCGCATCGTCCTCAGGGCTGAAAAGCGCAGCGAGGCGAAGCTGAACGAATGGGCAGACCTTTACGACGAAAAAACAGCTTCTGACGAAGAAGAGAGTCTTCAAGACGAGAAAGGAGAAAAGTATGAACCTCAAAACGAACCCAGAACTTCTTCCGCTCATTGAGTGGTGGGAAAAAGACGGCAAGCAGACAGTTGTCATGCTCGCAGTCGCGGCCATCGCCGTAGGCGGATGGTACGGCTGGAAGAACTACCGCGCGTCGGTGCGCACTGCGGCATCCGAGGCACTGGTGAACGCCTATACCGCAGACGAATTGGAAGAGGCGGTTGCGCGCTTCTCCGGGCAGGATGTCGGCGGGGCGCTCAAGATACGCCTTGCGAAGAGCTACTTCGACGCCGGGCGCTACGAGGAGGCTTTGGCGCAGTACGACGAGATAGCGAAGAATCCGCCGGACGGCTTTGCGGACATTCCGGTCGTCGGCAGGGCGCAGTGCCTTGAGGCGCTTGGCAAGTTTGCCGAGGCAACGGAGGCGTTCGATGCGTTCGCCGAGGGCAATCCGAAGAGCTACCTCTCGCTCACGGCCCAGCTCGGCGCCGCCCGCGCGGTTGCGCAGGCAGGCGACTCTAAGAAGGCGCTGGAGCGCATCGAGGCTCTCAAGGCGGCGAACAAGGACGACGAAATAGCCAAGGCCCGCGTTGAGGCGACCGAGGCTGTAATCAAGCGCTACGAGGCCAAGCCGGCCGAAGTCGCCAGGCCAGCCGAGGAAGCAAAGCCGGCCGAGGCTGCGAAGCCTGAGGCGAAGAAGTAAATGCAGAGGTCGAAACCGAAAACAGGAGAATGAGGGGGCAATCCTCCATTCTCCGTTTTTGCTATAATACAATCACTATGAAGATCACGGAAGACATAAAGTACGTTGGGGTCAATGATCATGACATCGACCTGTTCGAAGGTCAGTACGTCGTGCCGCTCGGCATGGCCTACAACTCATATCTGGTAAGGGACGAAAAGACGCTCGTGTTCGACACGGTCGACGCGCGTTTCGGCGAGGCGTGGCTCGCGAACATACGCTCAGAAATCGGCGACGCTCCGGTGGACTATCTCGTCGTCCAGCACATGGAGCCAGACCACAGCGCGAACATCGCCGCGTTCGCGAATGCATATCCTTCGGCGACGATCGTGGCTAGCGTGCAGGCGTTCAAGATGATGAAGAACTTCTTCGGCGACGACTACGCATCGCGCCGTCTCGTCGTGAAGGAGGGCGACACGCTTTCGACCGGGAAACACGAATTCGTGTTTGTCGCCGCGCCGATGGTGCACTGGCCAGAGGTGATTGTCACGTACGACAAGGCGTCCAAGACGCTTTTCTCTGCCGACGGCTTTGGCAAGTTCGGCGCGAACGACGTCGAGGACCCGGAAGGGTGGGACTGCGAGGCGCGCCGCTACTACATCGGCATCGTTGGCAAGTACGGTCCGCAGACGCAGGCGCTCCTGAAGAAGGCCGCCGGGCTGGACATCGCCCGCATCTGCCCGTTGCACGGCCCGGTCCTCGACACGCCGGAGAGCATAGGCCACGCTGTAAAGCAGTACGACACGTGGTCCAGCTACTCCGTCGAGTCGCCTGGAATATGCGTTTGCTACACGTCGGTGTACGGCCACACGAAAGCCGCGGCGCTGAAACTCAAGGAGATGCTGCTCGCGCGCGGCTGCCCGAAGGTCGCCGTGAGCGACCTTGCCCGCGACGACCAGCCAGAGGCGGTCGAGGACGCCTTCCGCTACGGCACGCTCGTTTTGGCGACCACTACGTACAACATGGACATCTTCCCGTGGATGCGCCACTTCATCGACCATCTCGTGGAGCGCAACTACCAGAAGCGGCGCGTCGCGTTCATCGAGAACGGGTCGTGGGCGCCCAACGCGGCGAAAGTCATGAAGGGAATGTTCGAGAAGTCGAAGGAAATCGAGTTCGTCGAGCCGGTTGTCACGATCACGTCCGCGCTCAACGCCGATTCCGAGGCGAAGCTCGCGGCGCTTGCCGACGCGCTTGTCGGCTGATGTTGTTGGCATTAAGACTAAAACTTAAAACTGCAAGAAAGGAAAACGTCATGAAAATGAAGTCTGTATTGGCGGCGGCGCTTGCCGTGGCGGCAATCGGGGCCACCGCCCGCACGTTCGAGGTGTCGGCCTGGCGCGGCGAGACGGTCGCGGCGCTCGTCCCCGACTTTGCGGAGCTGGCGCCAGCCCCCGTCGGAATCGGCGTGAGGTACGGTGTGCTGAAGAGCGTAAAGTACGCGCCCAAGCCGCACAGCCTGCAGCGCCTGGAAGTCTACGACCGCGTAAAGTGGGGCTCGGACGACGAGGGGCCGCGCGTCGTGGAGGTGAGCGTGCCCGCCGATGCGAAGCCAGGCGTGTACGAGTGCGGCATGATGCGCGTGCGCGTCGTTGACCGCGTGCTTCCGCCTGCGAAGGAATGGAAGTACTACCTTGACCTCTGGCAGCATCCGTGGGCCTCGGCGCGCATCGCCGGCGTGAAGCCGTTCTCGAAGGCTCACTACGACGTCATGCGCCTCGACTACGAACTGCTCGCTACCGCCGGACAGAAGACGATCACCGTTCCGATCGTTGACATGCCATGGGACCACCAGTGCGCCGACGCCTACCACTCCATGATCGAAGACGCCGACTATCGGCTCTTTGACGAGTACGTCGAGTTCTGCCTTGGCTGTGGTCTCGGCCCCGACATCTCGTGCTACTCGCTCTGCCCATGGACGCTCGGCAAGAAAATCGACGCGGACGAACTGGAGCGCTTCTGGGGCGACCGCTTCGACCGCTTCGTCGCGCACGTGAAGGCGAAGGGCTGGTTCGGCCAGACGCTCATGGCAATGGACGAACGCGCTCCCGATGATGTCGCCAAGGTCGTGGCGTTCGTTCAGCGCCATGCGCCAGGAATGCGCATTTCGATGGCGGGCAACCGCAAGCCCAGCGACTTCAACGGCATCACCATCGACGTCTACTCGCAGGTGCTCCGCGACGGACACGTCTCGCCTGCGTTCCTCGCAGAGGCGGCCGAGCGCGCGAAGAAGGGCTACGTGACCACGCACTACGTCTGCTGCTCGCCGAAGCACCCTAACACGTTCATGGAGTCTGGCCCGGGAGAGGCGTTCTGGTGCGGAGCTTCGCCTGCGTTCCTCGGCCTCGATGGCTTTCTGCGCTGGGCGTGGAACAGCTGGCCGCAGAATCCGAAGGAGGACGCCACCTTTGGGAACTGGCTTGCCGGCGACACGTTCCTGTGCTATCCGAATGGTCAGCCCAGCTGGCGCTTCCTCGACCTGCGCAATGGCATTGCGGCCGCGGAGAAGGTGCGCATCCTGAAGGAAGCGGGAGCGCTTGACGCCAAGGCGTTCGCCGACATCGTAGCCAAGTACGACGTCAAGGCCGCCAACGACGGCACGTGCAACTATGTCAAGGTGCGCGAAGCCACGCTGAACTTCGTCAACAAGTAGGGCATTGCGGCCGGGATTTTTGGTATAATGCGCGTTGAATGGCACAAGAGGCACAGATTGTAGCCTACGAGGGCGGCGCACTGCATGCACTTCCCTCGCGTTCGTCAGGACGCGAGGCTGTGCTTGCGCTGCCGCTTACGTGCCTTCTTGTGAAAGTGGTGCGCGTTCCGGCCGGCGAGGATCCCGTTGCCGTTGCAACGCCGATACTGAAGGCTCTGAGTCCATTTCCCGACGAGGAGCTTACCGTTGGCTGCGAGGTCGTAAGCGAGACGGAGCAGGGAACAGTTGTCATTGCCGCAGCCATGCCCGAAGGATCGTCGGAGGCGGTCGCCGAGGCGCTCGACGCGAAGAAGCTTACGGTCACTCGCGTTGACGCGCTCGTTCTCGGGCAGCTTCGCTCGGCGTGGGCGCGGCTCAACGTGTCGGACGGGTGTCGCCGCATGGTGCGCCTGAAGTCGCCCGACTGCACTACGCTGCTCGTGCTTGACGGCGACCAGCCGGTCTCGATAGGCGCAGTCGTGGACGATGCGGACTTGAAGCGCGGCGAGATGCTGTCGCTCCTTGAGGCCGAGGACTTCGGCGGCCCCAAGCCCCTGGCGGAGACTGTGGACATAGACTCGGCGGAGGATCCCGACGCCGCCTTGCGCGGTATCGCGGAGCGTTCCGAGGACGCCGCAGCGCTGAACGTCCTGCCGGCGAGCTGGCGCGAGGTCATGGTCGAGACGCGCTTCAAGGCGAAGCTCGTGAGGTTCATGACGGTCGCCGGTGTGATATGGGCGCTTGCGATGGCCGTTCTTCTGGGCGTGCCCATGGCATACGACTTCATGACGAGCCGCGAGAAGGACCGCTCGCGTCAGCATTCGCGCAGGTACAAGGAAGTCGTGGCCATGAAGGAGCGCGTCGAGATAGTGCGCAAGTACTCCGACCATTCGCTTGGCGCGCTTGAAATCATGAAGGCCGTATCCGACAGGCTCCCGGAGGGAATTACCCTTTCAAGCTGGAACTACAAGCAGGGCGACAGTCTCAGGATCGCGGGCGAGGCTCCGCTTGACGGTTCCGAACTCGATCTCAAGGAGTCGATGGAGAGCCTTTCGTACGATGACGGCAGCGGCGAGGAAAAGCGCGTGTTTGCGAATGTGCACCTCGGCAACACAAGCGAGTCCAAGGGCATGAGACGCTTCAGCCTGGACCTCAGCCTTAAGGACGAGGAGGAGGAGTGATGGGCCTGAAGGAAAGAGCAATCGTCTCTGTGCTTGTGATGGTAGCGCTGTACGCGGTGGCGGTGGCTACGTGGTTCATGTACTCCGAGCGCGCGTGGAAGAAGGCGCGCGGGCGCTACGAATCGGCCTGCCGCACGTACCGCAAGGAAACCGAGACCATAGCCAACAAGGACAAGTACGTCGAGGACTACGAGAAGGCAAAGGAATTCATGCCTATGTTCGAGGCGTCTAAGACGACGGAGGCTACATGGCTTAAGAAGATGCGCGAAATCGCCGTGAAGAACTTGGTCGTGATCGGGCAGGACGAGGCGAAGCCCGAGGTCGCGGGCGACGACGTGCACGAGCTGCCCATAGAAGTGCGCAGCTGGGAAGGTTCGCTTGAGGCGCTGGTCAAGTTCATGCACGAGCTAGAGAACACCGACGAGGGAATGTTCGCGGTCACCGATCTCAATTTCAGGCCGAGTACAAAGAAGGGTTATCTCCGCGGCAGCTTCACGCTGAATTGCGCATACATGAGGGAGAACTAGAAAATGAAGAAGATCGTTACGGCTGTTTTACTGGCGGCGATGGCCCTTGCCGCGACCGCGCAGCAGCGCCAGAGGCTGGGCCAGAGACTTAGGTCCGGCGGGCTCAGGCAGTCCAGCAGGCAGGCCGCCGCTCCTGCGACGGCGGAGCAGAACGACCCTGGCGCCGTCACGATGAGCGGCGAGACGTCGGTGATGAACATGGACGGCGCGGCGCTTGAGCTTGTGCTCAAGATATACGGCGAGCTGGTCAAGAAGACGATCATCGTAGACCCGGCGGTTCAGGGAACCCTGAACAACACGATCAAGTTCAAGTCGGCCCCTGGGCAGAACCTGACCGACGAGGAGCGCATCTTCGCCTACGAGACGATCCTCGAGATGAACCAGATACACCTTGAGCCTTTCGGCGACAGCTTCATCCGCGCCCTGCCTCGAAAGGACGTGCGCAAGGAGGGCATTCCGCTAATAATGGACCCAGACACGCAGCTCGGTGAGTCTGGCAAGGTCGTGTCGATGATGATAAACTTCAAGAACATCGGGACCGACGAGGCGCAGAAGGTTCTTGAGGGCCTGAAGTCGAACTCCGGCGTGCTTCTGGTGTTCGAGCGCACGAACTCCATTCTTGTCACCGATACCGAGCAGAACATAAACCGGATGCTTGAGATCGCGAGGTCTGTAGACGTTGCGACGCCCGTTACCGAGAACGTGTTCGTGAGGCAGATACAGAATGCGTCCGCGAACGACATAAAGACGGCGCTTGAAGCCATCGTGCAGGAGTCGCAGAAGGAGCTTGAGAAGAACGGCAAGCAGGCGCCCGCCGCGACCGCCCAGCCGCAGATCACGCGTCCTTCCCTGCTGAGGCGTTCTGGGCTTCAGCAGAACCAGCCTGCCGCGCCTGTGAACAACGAATCGCTTGTCATGAGCGTCAGCGACGCCGACAGAGGCATGATCCGCGGCAAGGTGCTTATCCTAGCCGACGAGCGCTCCAACAAGCTCATAATCGTGACGTCGAAGGCGAACATGGACTTCTTCGACAAGGTCATCGAGCAGCTTGATGTCGAGACCACGCCGGACACGGTGGTGAAGGTCTACCGCCTCAAGTACGCGGAGTGCGAGGACGTGAGCGACATGATCAACGACCTCATCGGAAACGCGGCGTCGTCGAAGTCGTCTGGCAAGTCGAACCAGAACCAGAACGCGCGGCAGGGCACAGGGGCAAACATAACGCGCAACACGCCAGCCGCGAGCGCTCAGCGCAAGAGCTCGAACCAGCGTACCGGCGAAGCGAAGACGGGCGAGCTTTCGAAGGAGAACACGACCGTTCTCGCCGACAAGCGCATCAACGGCATCGTCGTCATGACCAACAAGGAGCTCGTCCCCGTCCTCGAGCAGATCATCGAGTCGATGGACATCAAGCTCTCGCAGGTCCTCATCGAGACGTGCATCATAGAGGTCGGCC
>CACYCL010000119.1 GCA_902772905.1 uncultured bacterium
CTCCAGTACGTGACAGACTTCAACCCCGAACTTTGATCCTGTTGCCAGGAACGCGCAATATATTACCAACACGGAAACACAATGCTGCAGCCCCCGTATCTGTATTGCACCGCTCCAAGCGAAACGTGAACTTCGCTCCAAGCGATGCGCAAACTTCGCTCCAAGCAGAACGAGGACTTCGCTCCAAGCGAAGTTCCGGCTTTGCTTAGAGCGAGGTGCGGACTTTGCTCCAAGCGAAATGTCGACTTCGCTTAGGGCGAAAGAAGTTTTCATGGCATGTCGCAGGCTGGAGCGTAGTCGTCAAAGATATGCTATAATACTCGGCAAGTGAAAATTCTGCACAACAGATTGACTATCGCGGTGATGTTCGGGATGGTGTTCATGGTGGGTTTCGTCACCATGTTCACCGGGCCGCTCGCCGCTGTCGTGAAAGCGCAGTTCGGAGCGTCCAACGCGCTTTCGCAGTTCGGCTCGTCCGCCAACTTCCTCGCGTATCTTTTCATGGGGCTTCCATGCGGATTGATCCTGAAGCGGCGCGGATACAAGTTCACGTCACTTGCGGCGGTGTCGGTCGGGATGCTTGGCGTCGCGCTGCAGGCTCTCGCCGGCTTCGCCGCGTCGTTCGGGCTGTATGTGGCGGGAGCGTTTGTCGCCGGCATTTCGATGTGCATGCTGAACACCACGGCGAATCCGCTCCTCAACACGCTCGGCGGCGGCGGCAACGGCGGCAACCGCCTAGTGCAGTATGGGTGCACTTTCAACTCCGTCGGGGGCATGTCTTCGCCGCTGATACTCGGCTTTCTCATCGGGAACGAGGTCGCCAAGGCGAATGTGCTGGACGCGCTGCCCGTTCAGGCCGCCGCGCTCCTGTTCTTCGCGTTCGGCTTCGCCGTGATCCTGAAGGCCGACATCCCGGAGCCGCACATGGAGCCAGATGCGCCTTCGCCGTGGCGGGACGTCTTTGCCGCGTTCAGGTTTCGCCATTTTGCGCTTGGCGCGCTTGCGATGTTTCTGTTCGAGCCCGTGGAGTGCGGCATCTGCAATATGGTCAACCTCTACCTGACCGCCGAGGGAACGCCAGCGTATGCCGGGGCGGTTGTCGGCGGTGCGATGGTGTCGGCGTACTGTGCGCTCATGATGGTCGGGCGTTTTGGCGCGGGGCTTGTCGGCAACCGCGTTTCGCCGCGCACGATGGTGGGCGCGGCCGCCGCGCTCGCGATTGCGCTGCTGTCGGCGGCGGCGCTTGTGCCGTTCACTAAGGTGTCGCTGCCGTTCGTGTCCGTGGCACTGCCGCTTTCGGCAGTGCTCATGGTTGCCTGCGGGCTTTGCATATCTGTGATGTTCGGGGGAATATTCAACTTGGCAACCGAGGGCCTTGGTCGTCTCGTGCCGGTCGCGTCGGGCATAACGATGTCGCTCGTCTCCGGCGGTGCGCTCCTTGCGATTGTCGGCGTGGTCACCGACCGCTTCGGGATTCTTTCGAGCTGCTGGGCGTTCGCCTGCTTCCTGGGCTACATCTTGTTCTTCGCGCTCTTCGGTTCGCGACGGGCGGGCTGATTGTTCAGCCGGATCGGCGGGGCCACGCCCGATTGTCGCAAGAAGAATCGCGAGACCTTGCCACATTCGCAGGCGATTTTATGGTATAATTACAGTGCTATAGGGATCATAGGGAGAACATGCAATGAGAAGTAAAGCCATTTTCGTGGCGTTGCTTGCGCTTGCCTTTGCGGCGCAGGGCGCTTCAGTGTCGCAAGAAGAGGCGATTCTTGCCGCTCGTGCCTGGGCGGAGAAGGGCGAGGCGCTTGGTGCATGCATTGGCTCTGGCGTCTACGGCGCGACCACGCATGCAACGACAAACGGCGCGCCGTTCTATGCAGTGAGGATGTATGGCGGCGGCACGGTGTTCATGACGTCCGATACGGAAATGGAGCCTGTAATAGCATTTACCGACAGCGGCGTTGACTTCTCTGAGATTGACCGCAAAAGTCCGCTCTGGGCGCTCATCAACCGCGATGTCTCGGAGCGCCGTGCGGAACTTGATGCGAAACCAGTCGTGCTGCTCAAGGTAGCCAAGGCCCCGGCCGCTGAATCGGCGGCGGCCGCCGCCGTGTCCGATACAGAGGCCAAGTGGGCGGCTCTCATAGCGCGAGGCGAAGAGCTTTCGCAGTACAAGCCGCTCCTCATGGCTGCATCGCCGCGCAGTGCCGCCCCCGGCGATCTGCGAGTCAAGCCGCTGCTGAAATCGACATGGGACCAGTCGGTGGCCGGCGGCGACGACGAGATCGCCAACCCGCTCGCGTGCTATAACTACTACACTCCGAAGGATGCGTCTGGCACGATTGACGAGGGGAATGCAGGGAACGCTGTGTGCGGCTGCGTGGCGACCGCGATGGGTCAGGTCATGTTCTATCACCGGCATCCGGCTGCCGCAGCAGTGCCGGATGCTCCCGGATCATGCTGGTTTGGCGCAACGAAGCTGCCCGGCCTTGTGGTTTCGGGTGAGGCGTACGACTGGGACGCTATGGTCGCCTCGCCAGGCGAGGCGGAGGGGGAGAAAGCGCGCAAGGCGATCGGCCTTCTGACGTCAGACGCCGGTCGCGCTGTTGGCATGAACTACACAGACGAGGAGTCCGGCGCTCTTATGGTCGATGCGGCCAAGGCGCTTGGGTCGGTCTTCGGATACGGGCAGTCGGTCTATGCCGGGTTCAAGTCGATGGGTTCCGCTTCGGCGTCGCCTACGTTTGGCAGGGTGATTCTGTCGAACATCGATGCCGGCTACCCCGTCATGCTCGGCATCTCCGGCGCAGGCGGCCACGCGATCTGCGCCGATGGCTACGGCTACCAGGGCGGCGTTGCGTACGTGCACCTCAACATGGGCTGGAGCGGAAGGTACAACGTCTGGTACAACCTGCCGAACATAAAGGCCGGCGGGTTGGCGTTCAATGTAGTGGACGATGCCACATACAACATAATCCCCGCCGGCGCGGGTCTTGGCGTGATGTCCGGGCGCGTGGTTGACGATGAAGGCGCGGCAATCGCCGCTGCGGAGGTTTCAGTGTACAAGGCAGGGACCGACTCGCTCGTGACGCAGCTCGTGACTTCGGCGTATGGCGTGTGGGGCGCGGCGCTTCCGGCAGGCACGTACGATCTCGCCATTGTCGATGCGGAGAAGACGCGCAGGGATGAGCTGCTGAGCGTCAGCCTTGCGGCGCCAAAGCCGGTCGAGGATGAGGTTTCCTGGAGAAATCCGGATGGCACAATTGGCAAAGCCAAGTACGCCATGGTGCAAAGCAAGGCGGACATGGGCAACAGCTGGGGCAACGACGTGGTTCTCAGCTATCCGAGCGTAAGGATCGTCGTCGGCGCGGAGACGAAGACGTATACTTCGCTTGACGGCGCAATAGAGGGCGCGCGCGCGGTTGCCGCCGCCGGCAAGGTGCCAGAGCTTGAGATCATGCGGCCGACGGAGCTAAGCGCAGATGCGACCATAGACTTTGACTGTGTTCTGCGGGCGGCCACGGGAGACGAGACCTCGAAGGTCGTGAATCGTCCGAATGGCGCAGCCCTGACGGTCGCATCGGGCGCGTCGCTCGTCATAAGCAACTGCGATGTGCAGGTTACGGGCAAGGTTCCGCTGATTGCCGAGGCGGGCGGCAAGATTTTCGTCGGGCCGAGCTTCTCTGCGGAGCGCGTTGCGTCGAACGACGCATTCGGCTTCAATGTCGTTGGATGCGTAGATGCCGATTTGGCAGTTGAGTGCAAGGTTGCCACCATTGCCGGCGATGTGTTCGGCATGGCGACGACGGATGACCCTGCGGCGCTGGCGACATCCGTCGTGCGTCTCTATGCCACGTTTGACGAAAACCGCGAGGTGCGAGGTTCGCTCGTCGAAGTCTCCGCCGGCAAATACCGCCTGGTGTGGGCGACGGCTCCAGTGCCTGTGGAGTCTTCCGTAGGCTATTACGTTACTGCGGCAGGCGAGACGAACGCGTTCGCCAAGGTGGACTCTCTCTTCGCCAGCTTTGAGAATGCGCGTCTGGCGGGGCTGCTGCCGTCCAGTCCGGAGATCGTAGTTATCGGGCGCGACGAGAACGGCCTCAGCCGTAACATAGACGTTGACGGCTTCGCGCTCAAGATCCGCGGTGAAGGAGGCGCGTTTGTCTCGGCTGCGGAGACCTCGCACATAACAGTGACAAACGGTGGCTCGCTCGACATGGAAAAGGTCATTGTCGCAGACCATGAGGGTGGGGCATTCATACGGATTGCGGACGGCGGAGCAATGACTCTTGGCTCCGGCGCCACCATCACGAATCTCGTGCACTCGGCTCCCCCTTCCACAAAGGACTACAGCCCGATCATGGTCCTGTCTGGCGGCACGCTTAGTCTTGAAACCGGGTCGAAGATTGTGGGCTGCGATGCCGCTGGCGCGGGCTGCAGGGGCGGTGGCGTCTACGTGGACGGCGGCGGCACCATCGAGCTTGCCGGCGGCTCGATTGTCGGGTGCAAGGCGAACATGTACGGCGGCGGCGTATACGTTGCAAACGCCGAAGCCAACGTTGTCGTGTCGGGTGCGTCCGTCGTAAGGGGCAACACCGACAAGAACGGGACGAACGACATTCATTTTGCCGCTTTGGGCAGCAAGATTTCCGTGACGCGCACGGCGGCGGGCGGCTCGATGGGCATCAAATACAGCAAAGGCGACGGCAACGCCGAGGGCTTTGCCTTTGCGACGGTTGCCGCGCTTGCAAGTGCGCACGACAGAGAGGCGACGGCGGAGGCGTTCTTCAGCGATGCAAGTTCGGAGAGGGTCGCCGAGGTTGACGGCACCGAAATCAAGTGGGCCGCCGCGGCGACGGAGGATGGTGGACTCTCGCCAATCGACCAGACTGATTCCGCAGCGATGGCGCTTGCCGTGGCCAAGGTCGAATACCCGGCCGGCTTCGACGCGTTCCCCTCGCCTTCGTACTGGGAGAGCGCTCAGGATGCGTTTATGTCGCTTGACGGCGCCGATGGAACGGCGACGGTGACAATGCTCAAGGACGACTGGTTCAACGCGGACGTCGCTGTTCGCTGCTCCGTCACGTTGGCGGCCGAGGGCGGTGCGCGCACCCTGCGCCGCCTGGGCGATGCGTCCATAGGCGTTGCGTCCGGTGCGTCGCTGATCGTGTCCAAGAACATCACGTTCACCGACGTCGTGACCGCAATGCCGGCGACGGTTCCGTATTTCGTTGTGTCTGGCGGCTCGCTCGTTCTCGACGGTGCGACGATAACGGACATTACCGCATACGGTCGCTTTGCTTCGGCGGTTGTAGTAACCGACAACGGCCTGCTCACTGTGCGAGGCGGTGCGAAAATCGCCAACTACACGAACAGCTACGTATACACCTCCGATCGCACGGGCTACGCCGGCGCGATTCTCGCAAACGCGGCCACCGTCGTCCTTGAGGACTGCACGATAGTCGATTGCACGGCCAACCGAACAGGCGGCGTTTGCGTCGACAACGGCGGCGTGGTGAAGGTTTCGGGCGCGGCGACTGTTTCTGACAATGCCACGCCGGAAGGAAACTACGCCAATCTCACGGTTGCGGCCAGCTCGGAAATTTTGCTCACAGGCAAGCTCACGGGCAAGATCGGCGTTCGCCGCGATGTCGCAGCCGACAGGGTTGTGTTCGGTCGCGTGGACGATGCGTTCTCCGGCTCCGACGCTGACCTTGTTGCGAGCGCAATGAACTTCGTCAGCGACGACTTTGACTCATACGGCCTGGCGGTTCGCGCCGATGACGGCGCAACGCTGCTCGTCTGGTTCAGCAGGCTTGGCGATGCCGACACGTACACCGACGCCAATGGCGTCGAGTACAGGCTCGTGTCTGACGCCTCCGTGCCGTTCCCCGTGGACAAGCCAATCGGCGAGAACTTCACGTACAGCGGCGAAGAGCAGACCGGCGTTGCGTCAGGTCGCGGCTATGCCCTCTCAGGAGTGGCTGCGGCTACGGCTGCCGGAAGCTACACGGCGACCGCAAGGCTCAAGAGCGGTTACGTCTGGTCGGACGACACGACCGGCGACGTCAAGGTGACGTGGAAAATCGCCAAGGCGGTGTATGACCTTTCGGGCGTCACATTCGAAGACCAGACGTTCGTCTACGACGGGGAGCCCAAGGAGATCGCAATCACCGGCGAGCTGCCTGAGGGCGTCACGGTTGAATACGTCTATCCCGACGGCAACTTCTGGACGCAGCCCGGCGAATACACGGTCATAGCCAGGTTCACCGGCGACGACAACTACGAGCCGATTCCCGACATGACCGCAACGCTCACGATAGAGGCTGATGAGCCTCAGCCGCCTGGGCCGGACGACGACCCTGCGCAGCCCGTCGATGTTGCGTTCAGTGCCATTTCGCAGGATGGCACGACATGGGCGCTGACAGTCACGACCATCGTCGAGAAGTGCTGGTATTCGCTCTTCGAGACGAATTCCCTGTCAGGCGGCTTCGTGATTGACGAAGCGGAGCCGGTCGAGCGCCGCCAGGCAACGGCAGACGATGTGCCTGGGATGAAGTTTGAGCGCCCGCACAATGGCGCGGCACTGTTCTGGCGTGTTGTCGCGGAGCCCGAAGACGCGCATTGATTGACAGACTCTACAACATCGGAAGAAGGTAGGCAAATGGCAAAGGAAACAGCGAAGACCGGGAATGCCGCGCTTGACGCGGTAATGAGCCAGATACGCAAGGAGTTCGGCGAGATGTCGATCATGCGTCTAGGCGACCAGGAGCACCAGGACATTCCCGTTATTTCAACGGGGGCGCTTTCGCTCGACATGGCGCTTGGCGTGGGCGGCCTGCCGCGCGGGCGAATCGTGGAGTGCTACGGGCAGGAGTCGTCGGGAAAGACGACGCTTGCGCTGCACGTCGTTGCGAATGCGCAGAAGGCGGGCGGCATCGCAGCGTTCATCGATGCCGAGCATGCGCTCGATCCGACGTACGCGAAGAAGATAGGCGTTGATCTCGACAACCTCATTGTCGCGCAGCCCAATTCCGGGGAGGAGGCGCTTACCATCTGCGAACAGCTCGTCAAGTCTGGCGCGCTTGACGTCGTTGTCGTTGATTCGGTCGCCGCCCTCACGCCGCAGGCCGAGATTGACGGCAACATGGGCGACAGCCACATGGGTCTGCAGGCACGCCTGATGTCGCAGGCCATGCGCAAGCTCACGGGTGTCATAGCGCAGACGAAGACGCTTCTCATATTCACGAACCAGGTGCGCGAGAAGATCGGCGTGATGTTCGGGAATCCCGAGACCACTCCAGGCGGCAAGGCGCTCAAGTTCTACGCTAGCTGCCGCCTGCAGGTGCAGCGCATCGGCGCGATAAAGAACACGGCCGGGCAGGTCGTCGGCAACCGTACGCGCGTGAAGGTCGTGAAGAACAAGGTTGCGCCGCCGTTCACCGAGGCCGAGTTCGACATTCTCTATGTCTGCGGCATTTCGTACGAAGGGTCCGTGCTTGACGCTGCGCTTGCGCGCGGCATCGTAGAGAAACGCGGCAGCTGGCTCAGCTTCGGCGACGAGCAGCTTGCGCAGGGCTCTCTCGCGACCATTGAATATCTGAAGTCCAATCCGGAAGTAACGCAGAAGATTGTTGATCTCGTGAAGACAACGCCGATCAGCCCTGCGCTCGCCAAGAAACGATGATGCGCCTCGCCGCCCTCGCGCTCGTAGGGGCGGCGCTAACCGCCCACGCTTCCGTGACGAATTTCGTAGACGTATCGGCGCTCGCCGCTGCCGCCGACAATCTCGGATTGGCAACAACGAACGGCTGGGAGTTGTCGGGGCTGGACAGGTACGGCGCCGGCTGCGTCAAGTTCAACTCGCTCGGAGACAGCCTTCTTTCGCCGGACTTCCACGAGCCTGTCATTCGCATCGAGGCTCTTGTCCGATGTTCTGCCACAAGCAACGTGACTAGGCGTCTGCATGTCCTAGATGGCGAGACGGACGCCGATTTCGGGCAGTTTGCGCTTTGCTCTGCGAAAGACAGGCTTGAACCTCAGTGTTTCGAGATGCCTCCAGGCATTTCCGCTAGCCGCATCAGGTTTAAGCTTGACGGTCACGAGAACACTGGCGTCTGGGGCATAGGTTCTCTTGAGATTGTAACCGCCTCATCCGCCGTCGCGCCAGCCAATCTGCGAGTTTCTCATGCCGCCGCGTCCAATTGCGAGATTGCATGGGAAAATGGTGCGAACACGATATCCAATCGAATCGACTCATATCTTGTAGAGCATGATCCGACCGGCGAAACAGTTCTGTTTTCGACAGATTTCGAGACATTCAGCGCACGTGGGAATCCCGTGCGCATGGATGGCGTTCTGCCTGCTCTTGATGCGGCGCTTTCGGGCATGAACGTCTACGCCCCGGCGAATGCAAACGGCATCTGCCAAGTCGGCAAGGGCGACGCGATTGGCATCGTCAGGTGGGCCGGCGTTGATGACTATGCCGGCGTAAGCCTGCGCATGATGGCAAAGCGCCACCCAACGGACGCCCCGGAGACGACGGTGTCATACGAGCTTGACGGCGTTACAAATACGGTGGAAACCGTGAATCTGCCGGATGAATTTGACCTGCTGACATTGGATCTTTCGGCGGTTCCGTTTGGCTCTGCGATTTTGCTTGGCTATTACACAACTAAGCGCAACCACCGGATGCTCATCGACAGCCTTGCGATCGTGCGGTCTGGCGCAGAGCGGACGACGCTCATAGGCTCTTGCTGGATTCAGTCCGCGCAGGGTCTAACGGCTTTCAGCACACGTGACAGCATCAAATTGTCGGCTCGCGCAAATGTGAGGTTTGTGGTGCGTGCGTTGAATGCAGACGGAATGCTTTCATCTGCTTCCCAGGTGGAAACTCGCATTGGCTTTGACGGAGGCGGCATCCTGATGCTGAAATGAGCAGAATCCATCCAACAATCATGTCTATGAACATCAAGGCAGTAGTCGTGCTTTCCGGCGGACAAGACTCCGCCACGGCGTTGGCGCTTGCGGTGCGCAGGCACGGTGCCCCGGGAGTTGCGGCGATAACGTTTTCGTATGGACAGCGCCACTCAGTTGAAGTGAAGTATGCCCGGCGTTTGGCGAGGCGTTTTGGAATCGCCGAACACAAGGTGGTCAAGCTGGATTTCTACGCGGAACTGACCACGAACGCCCTCTTTGATCCGGCGGCGAAGATAGAGCGACGGAAAGGCTCGCACTGTCCGACGACAGTCGTAGAGGGAAGAAACGCTTTCTTTCTGCTGGCTGCCGCGGTGTGGGCCAAGTCGCTTGGCGCCACCGAGGTGCACATCGGGGTCTCAGAGGCGGACTTCTCCGGCTATCCAGACTGTCGCGCCGCTTTCGTGCGCGCACAGACACGAGCTATAAGGCTTGCGCTGGACTATCCCATACGCGTGGTCACGCCGTTCATGCGCATGACGAAGGCGGATGAGTGGGCGCTTGCGGCGAAGCTTGGGATTCTTGGCATCATACGGCATGAGACGGTCACGTGCTACAATGGCGTTCCAGGCGATGGTTGCGGCAAGTGCCCTGCGTGTTTTCTCCGCAACAGAGGCTATCGCGAGTTTCTCCGCAAAGAGGGCAGAGGGAAATGACGATACTTGGAATAGACACATCGTTGAGGTCAACGGGCTATGGCGTGCTTTCAGTGCAGGGATCGCGGCTTGCCATGGTAGAGTGCGGCAACATACGCAACGCGCCGAAGCTTCCGTTGACCGGATGCCTGAAAGCAATACACACAAAGATAGACGAGCTAATCAATACTTGTCGTCCAGACGTGATGGCCATTGAATCCGTCATCTACGGCAAGAACGCAGGCACCATGCTGGTTCTCGGCGAAGCGCGCGGCGCAGTTCTCACTGCCGCTGCGGACGCAAACCTGCCAGTGTACGAATACGAGCCGCGGCGCATGAAGAAGGCGATATGCGGCAACGGCTTGGCGGAAAAGGAGCAGATACAGCGCATGGTCAAGACGCTCCTCGGACTTTCCGAACTGCCGCAGAACGATGCAGCTGACGCTCTTGGCCTGGCAATATGCCATGCCCATTCGCATTCCTTGATCTCTGTTGACAAGCCAATCTAAGGGAGGTAAGTTAAATGTGGCAGGCAATTTTCCAGATAATCCCGATAATGGCATGGGCGGTGTCGGTGCTTGTGGTGGTACGGCCGCTTCGTCTGCAGCGCACGCATGCGCTTTTCGCTATTGCAGCGCTTGGTGTTGCATTCGGGAAGTTTGCCTTCTTTGCGCTTGTCGGGGGAAATGGATTCACCCCTGATCTTCCGCAGGAGGTCATCTGGGCGTATGGGTGGCTTTATGGCTCCGCGATGCTTCTCACGATGTTTGCTTTCATTGCTGCATTGTTCGACGTCGTGGTGGGTTTGGCTCGGCATCCTGTTGCCGTTCGCACGAAGCGCGTCCGGGCCGTGGTTCTTGCCGCTGTCGCGGTGCTTGTGGCCATGTGGGGTCTATGGGAAGGCGTTTGCATCCCGGCTGTCAGGCATGTCGAGATAGCATGTCCGGGCCTTCCGCCGTCATTTGACGGTTATCGCATCGTGCATCTGAGCGACTTGCACTGCTCGACGGCGGCTCGTCGCACCAGATTCGAGAACATAGTCGCCCGCGTCAACTCGCTGAAGCCAGACCTCGTCGCCATAACAGGCGATTTTGTAGATGGCACGGTTGCCGAGCGTGGAGAAGATCTTGCTCCGCTTGCTGACCTTCGTGCGAAAGACGGCGTTGTCGGCTGCACTGGCAACCATGAGGCGTACTGGGAATGGAGCCGCTGGAGAGTGGCGCTGGAAGGGTGGAACGTGCTGTTCCCTGAATCGTCAGGCGTTCATGTCGTCCGCAGAGGGGATGATGCGCTGGCAATAGGCGGACTTGTCGATCCTGCGTTTGGCTTAATTGGGACCGATCGGGGATTTGCCATGTCTGCGTTCAACGGCGCGCCGAAAGGAGCTTTCCGCATGCTCCTTTTCCACCGTCCGCTTACGGAGCTTATAGATTCCATGGGTGGGGATGTGCGGTTGCAGCTTTCGGGGCACACGCATGGCGGCGCGATGCTAGTGCTAAGGACGCTTGTCGAGCGGAAGAACGAGGGGCGTTCGCGAGGACTGTACGAATTCGCACCAGGCCGTTATCTTTATCTTTCGCCAGGCACAGGCCAGTGGGCGGGCTTTCCCTTGCGGCTCTTCACCCCGGCGGAGATATCGGAACTGATACTGCGTGCGCCACAGCCGACGAAGTAGGCGAGCGCTTAATTTGGTATAATTGACGCATGAGCGATAATGCGAATGAAGTCGAAGGCAAGATTCCCGAATATGAATTGTCGGGCATAGAGAACATTGCGCGCGGTGTGTGCATTTCACTCGGGCATGTGCTGCTGTGCCGTCCATGCAATGGCTCGTACACATATCTCCCGGGCGGTCACATCGAATTCGGCGAGAAGGGCGCGGAAGCTCTTGCGCGCGAGGTGCGAGAGGAGCTTGGGCTTGATGCGGACGTGGGCGAACTTCTTGGGGTTGTCGAGAGTTCGTTCGTCCAGCACGGCAAGCCGCATGCAGAGATAAGTCTTGTCTATCAGATGAAGCTGCCTGTCGGCAGTCAAGCTGAGTTGAAGAGCAGGGAGGACTGGATAGAGTTCGTCTGGTGGCCCGTCGACCGCCTTGGCGAGGCCAATCTTCTTCCGCCCGAGATGAAGCGCCATGTCAGGGTGTGAGCTTTGTCCGAGGAGGTGTGGAGCCAAGCGGTTTGGCTCCGAGCCCAAGGCGGGATGGTGCGGCGCGCTGAATGGCCTGCGCGTATTCCGCTGGGGACCGCATTTCGGAGAAGAGCCGCCAATAACGGGAGAGCGTGGAAGCGGGTGCGTGTTCTTTTCGCGCTGCACCATGAAATGCCTCTACTGTCAGAACTCGCCCTGGAGCTGGGGAGGCAAGGGGCGTGACATGTCTGTAGCGGAATTCGCCGGAATCTTGCGAAACATGGCGAATGTTGATCGTGTGGAGAACTGGAACCTGGTTTCGCCGACGCCATATCTGCCATACATTCGCGAGGCCGCGCATCTTCTTGCGGGCGAAGGAATCAGACTTCCGTTTGTGTGGAATTCTTCTGGCTACGAACGCGTCGAGACGTTGGAAGAGTACTCGGATCTGTGTGACTGGGCGTTGTTCGACCTGCGGTATTCGCGTGAAGACACGGCGACCGCATCGAGCGCCGCGCCTGGCTATGTAGAGGCGTCGCGCGCGGCAGTAAAGTGGGCATGGGGAGCGCGGGAGAAAAGTGTCAGGAATGGGCTGATTGTACGCATCCTTGTTCTGCCGGGCCATGCCGAAGAGGCTATTGAGAACCTGGCGTGGATTGCCACCGAGCTTTCAAGTGATGTGCCGGTTTCGCTCATGAGCCAGTACACTCCTGCGTACAGGGGGCGCGATACGCCGCCGTTCAATCGTGGTGTCACGAAAGACGAATATGAGTCAGTGGTCGAGGCGGCGGCAGATTTTGGATTTGAAAACGGCTGGACGCAGGATTTCGGTGCAGCTGATCCGAAGCTGGCGTTTCTTGGCGAAAACATGTTGGCGGAGCATGGCGCGGTTAGTTGACAGACATTCGCGTCATGTGGTAGAATGGGCTGTAGAAAAAAGGAGAATCCTGTCATGGATAAAAATGAGACGAAGGCATGCTTCGAGGCGACTAAGGTAGTTGCCATCATCCGTGGAATGGAGCCTGACGTGTGCGTCAGGCTGTCGGAGGCGTATCGCGCAGGCGGTATTCGCCTTGTTGAGGTAACATTCAACCTGGCAGGCGACCTGTCCGCCACGGCAACGGCAATTCGTGCCGTCCGCGCGGCACTGCCGGACATGCATGTAGGCGCGGGAACGGTTCTTTCCGTAGAGCAGCTCAACATGGCAGTGGCCGCCGGAGCGGAGTTCATGGTAACGCCGAGCGTAGACACAGCGGTAATCCGCGCGGCTGCGGCAGCAGGGCTTGTCACAATGCCCGGTGCATTCACGCCCAGCGAAATGGTGACGGCGCACGCAGCCGGCGCTGACTACGTGAAGATTTTCCCAGTACGTGCGCTTGGCCCGGCATACGTCAAGGACGTGCTTGCGCCGCTCAAGCATCTCAAGCTTGTGGCGGTGGGAGGCGTTTCGCCGGACAATGTTGCCGACTATATGGCGGCGGGTTGCGTTGGCGTTGGCGCGAGCGGCTCGCTGGTTCGCAAGGACTGGATTGCCGCTGGCGAATATGACAAGATAACCGAAGTAGCCCGCGGCCTCGTGGAGAACGCAGGGAAATGACCGACGCCCACTGCCACGTTTCATGCGGCGACGCGTCGGTTCGTGAGCTGATTGTCGGGCGGGACTTCTTCGGCCTCCACCCATGGGAGTGCTTATCCGGAGTTCATTTGCCTGGCGACGTTGAGAAGACGCTTAGGGAGCATCTTTCGGAAAACGCTTGGGCTGGCGTCGGGGAAATTGGGCTAGACAGGCTTAAGGTGAAAACCATTCCGCCTGCAATGCGCGAAGTTTTCGAGACTCAGCTTAAGGTCGCTGTTGATATGGGGCGTCCGGTTGTGCTTCATGGCGCGAAGTGCTGGGGGCAGGTTGTGGATGCTGTAAGGCGCAGTCTGAACAATGCCTCGCTGAATGGGAATCGTGTCACTTTTCTCTTTCACGGCTTTTCGAGATCTGACGGGCTTATACCCGACATAGTCGCGCTGAACGGCTACGTGTCGGTGGGGCCGGCGATACTTAACGATCATGCGGTGAATTACCGTGAGCTTGCCAAGAAGATACCTGCGGACAGGTTGCTTGTTGAAACAGACAGGACTGCTGAAAACGCGGCTGCATGTCCATCGGTGAGTGATGTCATTGCAAAGCTCGCAGAGATACGCGGTATTGACGCATCTGCGCTGGAAGCTCAGACCGATGCCAACGCGGACAAATTTGATATACTATTGCAGAAATGAAAACCAAGCCATTGTTCATCGTTATGTCCGCCCCGTCGGGATGCGGCAAGACAACGCTAATAGACATGCTCCTACAGGAGTATCACGACATCGTCTACTCTATATCGTGCACGACGCGCGAACCTCGTGGCGAGGAGGAAGACGGCATAGACTATCACTTCAAGACAAGAGAGCGCTTCGAGGAACTTATACGCGAGAATGCATTCATTGAATACGCCCAGGTGCATGGCAACTACTATGGAACTCTTCGCTCTCCGATAGAGGAGGTTCTGGCCGAGGGCAATTCGATGATTCTCGACATCGACGTTCAGGGAGCGGCGAAAGTTCGCGACTATGTGCGGTCGCTGCCGGATGACGATCCGCTCAAGGTCGGCTATGTCGACATATTCATAAATCCACCGTCAATGGAAGAACTGCGAGCGCGGCTTGAGGGGCGCGGCACTGATGCACCGGCAACGATAGCCAGGCGCCTTGCCAACGCGGAGGGTGAGATTGCGCGTGCTGGCGAATACATGTACCGAGTCGTCAACGACGATCTCGGAATGTGCTTTCGCCGCCTTTGCGACTTGATTGATGCACTTTCTGGCCGTATGTAGCGAGAGGTGCGCAGGCTGATTGGCGACGCGAGATCGCGACGCGTTCAAAATACCGCAGCGAAAGCATGCACGCGTGGCTTGTTGCGCCATTTTGCATCCCGGCAGAACGAGGTGCCATCTACCACGAAGTGCGAAAATATGGTATGATACGGGCCATGAAGAAAGAGCAGGCAAAGAAAATCACGTTCGTCAAGTTGACGAGGCTTGATGGCAGCCCAATTTGGCTGAATGCGTCGTACGTTGTAACGGTAGAGCCGCGCAAAGGCGGCGGCACTACTGTTGTCCCGATTGGCGACGGACTTGACTATGATGTGCGCGAGAATCCTGAAACGGTGTTGGCTGTCCTCGACGGAGCGCCCGTTCCTGATGTAGTGCCAGTGCCCACTTCCGACGCGCTGACTCTTACGCCTGACGACGTCTCCCCTGAATCCAGTTCAGACGCTGGATTTGGCGCCGAGGCGAAGCCTGACGCGAAGTCGACGAAAAAGACGCCTCGCAAGTCGCCCTCTCGCAAAGCAGAAGCAGCGGAGAAGGCAGAGAAGTCGGAAGAGCCGAAGTTCGAGCCGCAGCCGTCGAACAACTCGGAGGTGGAGTTGCTGGACGAGGAAATCGCGCGCTTGCGCAAGATGGCGCCGCGCACCGTGAGAAAACTCCAGAACACGATCATGACGCAGTTCAAGAACTTGAATGCCGAGGCTACTGTAGCGGCGCTTGTGTCTCGCGGGTATCTTTCCATTGACGGCACGCACATCAACTGGCTTGTGCCGGGCGAGCTTAACTTTGCCGCCGAGATCGCGGCGGGAGCTGGCAAATGACACGACGGACTATATGACATGGCGGATGGTGACTATGAGCGAATCGATGCAAGACTGGCTGAAATCAGACGACTCGAAAAACTACTTCGAGCTTCTGCGCATGCCAACTGTAGGGGCGGATCCGACGCACATAAGGGACTGTGTGCAGGCCGCGACGTGGCTGAAGAAATGGCTTAAGTCGATCGGGGCCGATGCGGAGCTTGTGCTGCCCGAAGGCGGCGCGGACGGCGCGCTGCCTGTGCCTGTCGTGTGCGGCGAGCTCAAGGGTGCGGAGGGAACCACGTCTGTGCTCGTCTACGGTCACTACGATGTTCAGCCGCCGGATCCGCTTGATCTGTGGGATACGCCGCCGTTCGAGCCTACAGTTAAGGACGGGCGCATCTACTGCCGCGGCGCCCAGGACGACAAGGGCCAGCTGTTCGCATTTCTCTGCGGAGTGCGCGAGCTCGTCGCAAGGGGCGTGACAATTCCGACGGTGAAGTTCGTCCTTGACGGGCAGGAGGAGTCTGGCTCGTGCACGCTCTTCAAGCTTCTTGAAGACCGTGCGTTCAGAAAGAGGATTGCGGCGGACGTGATGCTTGTCAGCGACACCGGCGCGGCGGCTGAGCTTAGGCCGGCCATAGTCGCGGGACTGCGTGGCGTGAACCACTTTACGGTGAAGCTCACTGCCGCCAACCGGGATCTGCACTCCGGCGAGTACGGCGGAATTGCGCCGAACGCGGCGCAGGGCATGGCCGAGCTGATGGCCTCGCTCCATGCTCCCGACGGTTCCATCGCCGTGAAGGGCTTCTGCGATGGCATTGTGCCGCCGACGGAAGAAGAGCTTGCCGCGGCGGAGGCTGGATTTGCTGATGCGGCAGCGTACAAAGCCGACATTGGCACCGAGCCGTGCGGTGGCGCGGCGGGCAAATCGATTGTCCAGCGGAACTGCTTCGAGCCGACGATAGAGGTTAATGGCATACACACCGGCTACGGTGGGCCGGGCTCGAAGACTGTGATTCCGTGCGAGGCGATTGCGAAGTTGTCCACGCGGCTTGTTCCGGGGCAGAATCCGGCACGCACATTTGAGGCCGTAAAGGAGCATCTGCGCGAACACTGTCCGAAAGGCATGGAGGTGTCGTTCCCAGAGGACTGCGGACTTTCCGCAGCGATGCGTCTGCCGCTCGCCTCGCCTCTCTTTCGCCTGGCGGAGAGCGTGCTTGCCGAGATGGATCCGCGAGGCGCGGTGTTCATGTGGGATGGTGCGTCGATACCTGTCGTGTCGGCCCTCCGAGAGGCAACTTGCGCAGCCCCTCTGCTTGTTGGCTGGGGCCAGCCCGAGGACCGCATACATTCGCCCAACGAATCGTTTTCTCTGAGGCAGTTTGCGGCGGCGAAGGACTGGGCGCAGCGCATACTTTCGGCGATATGAGCGCCGTGGGCGAGCACGCGAAGATATTGATTGTGGAGGATGACTCCACTATACGCATGATTCTTGGCATGGCGCTGGACGGCGCAGGGTTCAAGGACGTCTTAATGGCTGGACGCGGAGACGACGGCCTTGATGCGGCGCGACGCGAAAAGCCCGACCTGGTGCTTCTGGATTTGATGCTGCCTGGTCTGGACGGTTTCACCGTTGCGAGGCGAATCCGCGAGACGCCTGAGCTTGCCGCGACTCGCATAATCATGCTCACTGCACGAACTCAGCCAGACGACATAGTTCGCGGCTTGGAATCTGGTGCCGATGACTACGTGACGAAGCCTTTTGACCGCAAGGTCCTTCTGGCGAGGGTGAAGGCAGTGCTTCGGCGCGGTCTGCCAGTCACGGAAGGCGTGGATTTCGACGGCCTTACCATTGACGAGCCTAATCGCGTGGCGAAATTGCATGGGCGCGAGCTTGACCTCACCGCCGGCGAGTTTTCGCTAATCGTGCGGCTTGTCGCACATCGCGGGCGCATATTCGCGCGCCCCGCCGATGAGCGCACAGTAGACGTTCAGATTGCGAACCTGCGCCGCAAGCTAGGTGAGTGGGCGCGGCATATCGAGACGGTAAGGGGGGTTGGCTACCGTGTCGCGGACTAGGGAGTGGATTGCGCCGACCATCGCGGCGTGCGCATTTGCGGTCGCGCTCTTGGTGTTTGCCCTCGTGCTGGCACAATACTACCGATCCGTCGCAGAATGGGCGAGGGCAGATCTCGATGCGCGTGCCAAGATTACAGCTTCGGCGTTAGCCGAGCCGCTCCGCACACTGGACTACAGGGCGATCGCAGACGTGGCTGCTCGCATAAAGGCTGATGGATTGCGCTTGCGCATTGTAGCCGGTCGTGCCTTTTTCATTTCAGAAGGAGATTCTCGTTCTGGTTTCTTCGACACCAATTTATATGGAAAAGGGAATGGGTTGCGGTGTTGGTGGGGTGTGGCGGAATCAGGCGATTTCCAGGTCGGCGTCGGGCGTCCGTCTGCGGCGGTTATGCGGCCGTTCTTCGGCGCACTTGCCGCAGTTGCCCTTGCAGGGCTTGTAGGCGTGCTGGCGATGGGATTTGTGTTCTTTGCCATGTACCGCCAGCGCGTCAAGATACGTGAGCTGGCAAGGCTTGAGAAGTTCCGCCGCGATTTCGTGGCTGACGTGTCGCATGAAATACGCACTCCGCTAACCGGCATCCTCGGCGCGGCTGACTTTCTTGACGACGCGTCGCCAGAGGTCGTGCGCACATCGCTTGCTCCGCTCATAAAGAAGGAGTCAAAGCGGCTTGTTGTGCTAGTGCAGCAGATTCTTGACTTGGCGAGGCTTGAACGCGAGGGGGACGTGCTGAACCTTGCCAAGACGGATGTCGTAGAACTGTCGCACGAAGTGGCGGACAAGTATGGTGCATCTTTTCGCTCGGAGGCTGATGCGCTGTATGTCGTCTGCGATGCGCAGCTTGTGTCTCAGGCTATTGCAAATCTTGTCGAGAATGCAATACGTCATTCTGGCTCGAAGGATATCTCCGTCGAGTGCGGAAGAGACGCGAAACGTGTTTGGCTGGCTGTTGAGGATCATGGCGTTGGCGTTCCGACGGAGCAGGTGGCACGCATCTTTGAACGCTTCCATCGCGTCGATCCGGCGCGCGCAGCCGAGACTGGCGGCGCAGGGCTTGGTCTTGCAATCGTACGCAGGATTGCGCGTCTGCATGGCGGAGATGTAACGTACAGTCCGGCAAGGCCGCATGGCAGTCGCTTTACGCTGTCGCTGCCTTTCGCCGGGTGCGGGACGCGTTGATTAAGAACGGCGTCTTGTCTTGGTATGCGGCCCATCCGTGGGCGTTGATACCCACGGTGTATTTCGTGATGAACCTTGTTACGTTCATAGCCTGCGCGGCGTCCGAAGTTTTGCTGCGCACCGTTTGCTGCTTTGGTGCGCACCATTTGTTGTTCTGCTGCGCACCATTTGTTGTTCTGCTGCGCACCATTTGCTGCTTTGGTGCTGGTCTAAAATAAAATTTCCTCGCTCAACTGACGCGCCTCTCTTCGAACTTTGCGGTATTCCCAGCTCTTAGGCTCATCTCTATGAAAACAAAGCTGATATTTTAAGAAAAATAATCACAACAACGAATTTTTGATGTGGCTCCCTATTCGATACGCATTATTTTTGGTATAATACTAATGATTTTGTTTACTGTTTACAGCGAGGATGTCCAGTGAGAGTACAGAAGAGATGTGGCGTCCGATACAACCCCTTGCCACATGGCAAGGGGCAGGATGTCGTTTGTCCTGCACATGCTGCAACATCTGCGAAGTGCGATAAAAGACAGATAAGGTTCATTGATCTCTTTGCTGGTTGCGGTGGTTTGTC
>CACYCL010000120.1 GCA_902772905.1 uncultured bacterium
CAAACATGGCGGCGCTCCACCGCAACTTTGGAACAAGACAACCTGAAAGGCGCGACGAAGGGAATGTAGAATGGATTCAGCGAAAGATCTTGCTGTCTCACAGTCTGCCCGAGGCGTTTTCTTTTGCGCGGTGAAATGGTATAATACGCGCATGGTTACATTGTTGATTGCAATCGTCGTCGGCTTTGGCGGCTTCTCAGCGTCCTATTGGGGCGCGGATATCGGCATGGGGTGGAGCATCTGCCTCGGCGTGGTTTCCTTTGGCGTGTTCCAGGCCGCCGTGGGGCTGTTTGTGCAGAAACGCGTGAAGGCTGAAATGGAGAGGGTCCAGACCATTCTTGTTGAAGGCCAGAAGCGCCTCCAGCAGAAGATGCAGCGTTGGCAGTTGCGTCCGCCTGGGTCGATGCAGGCCGCGCAAAAGGAGATATTTGAAGACACGAAGATTTTCGTCAAGGAGGCGCTTGCCGCCACCTCGTCGCTAGAGAAGTATCGACTCTGGGTCCCGATGATGAACCGCCAGATCGCCACGGCGCGCATTCAGCTCAGCTGGATGATAAAAGACTTCAATACGGTGGACGAACTGATGCCCCATGCGCTTCTTCTTGATCCGATGATGTGCTGCATAAAGATGGCCAGAATGCAGATGCGCTCAGAAGATGTCGCGGAGATACGAAAGGTGTATCGCAAGGGGATCCGTCGCGTGCGCTACAACGGCAATGTCCTTCTTGCGGCTACGATGAGCTGGATAGAGCTGAACCGGGGCGACTCCGATGCAGCGTTCAAGACTCTTACCGAGGCGCTGAAGAACAGCGACAACGAAACGCTTAAGCGCAACCATGAGTGTCTCATGAACAACCGTCCGGCGCATTTCTCCAATTCCGGCATCGGCGACCAGTGGTACTCGCTTCTTCTGGAAGAGCCGCGCATGCGCATGCAGCGCCAGCGCAGCGTCTACCGCTGACGGAGGCTGCAGGGCATGGAAATCACGTCTCCTTCCAATCCAAAGCTCAAGCACGTCGTGAAGCTGAGAAGCTGCTCGACACGCGAAGAGACTGGCGAGATGATCGTGGAGGGCTACCGCGAGTGCCGCCGCGCGCTCGACAACGGCTATCGTCCGCGAGCGATATTCCACTGCCCTGGCTTTTACCTCAAGAACGAGAACGAACCCGCGCTTGTGGACGACTGCGCACGGCTAGGAGCCGAGGTGTACACGTGCTCGAAGACGTGCTTTGAGAAGATCGCATACAAGGAGCGCCCTGACGGGCTTCTGATGATAGGGCCTCACGTTTCCGTCAGGCTGGCCGACCTGAAGCTTCCCGAGAACGCCCTTGTCATCGTGACCGAGGCCATAGAGAAGCCGGGCAACCTCGGCACGATATTGCGCTCTGCCGACGCAGGCGATGTGGCGGCTGTCATAGTGTGCGACAGGACGACCGACATCCACAACCCGAACGTGGTAAGGGCGTCTACCGGCACGTTGTTCTCCGTCCCCGTCGTAGAGGCGACTGGCGACGAGGCCCTTGCCTTCCTGAAGGAGCGCGGCTTCAAGATACTGGCCGCAACGCCTCATGCAGAGAAGATGCACTTTGAGGTTGACCTGACCGGAAACGTGGCTATTGCGCTTGGCGCGGAGCAGTACGGGCTAACTGCGAAGTGGATGGACGGCGCGGAGCTGCGCGTTCGCATACCGATGCTTGGCCTTGCGGATTCTCTCAACGTGTCGGCGGCGGCAACGATTCTCGTGTACGAAGCTGTCCGTCAGCGCATAGCCGCCGGCATTGCCCATGTGCCGGGCTTCATTCCATGGCACGGGGAGGGGAGGCATGACAAATGAGGTTTGCCAATCCACTTTTTCTTGTCTTTGCGGCTCTCGTCCCGCTTGCTGGGCTTTGGTGGACGTTTCTGCGGGCGCGCCGCGAGAAGGCGCTTGGCCGCATTACGCTTGCTGTGCCAAAGGCGCGAGCCGCCGGGCTTCAGATGGCGCTTGTCCTGGGAGGGCTGGTTCTTTCGCTTTTCGCGGCGTCGCGCCCTCAATGGGGCAAGGCCACCGAGCGCACTGTTGAACGAAGCAGGAATGTGGTGGTTGCGATAGACGTGTCGCGGTCGATGCTTGCGCAGGACGTTAGGCCGAATCGCCTCGAACGCGCGAAGGCCGACGTGGCCGACCTGATCGATTCGCTTGAGGGCGACCGCTGTGCACTTGTTGCGTTTCGACGCACAGGCGTTGTGATATGTCCGCTCACTACGGATCACGCCTATCTGCGCGGAGCCCTTGAACAGATGACGCCGGAATCTGCGCCGCGTGGCGAAACTGATCTTGGCGGTGCGATACGCTCGGCTCTTGATGCGCTCGACCCGGCTGCCGATGACCACAACGCGATAATACTGATATCCGACGGCGGAGATCTGCGTGGCGAGGCGCTTGCGAACGCGCAGCTTGCGAAGAAGCGTGGCATACCGATATTCACCGTGGGCATTGGCGACCCGAAGCGCGGGGCCACGCTGCCCGATGCGGATGGACGAGGTGAGCTGAAGTTCAAGGGCGAAACAGTCCGCGTGAAGCTTGAGGAAGCGGCGCTGAAGGCCATAGCCGAGGCGTCCAAGGGCCGTTACGTTCCTCTCGCGACTGCGGGCACAGCCGAGACGACGCTTGGCGCGATATACCGGCGTTTCCTAAGGCAGGTCGCCGTGAAGGAACAGAACGAGGAGGCAGAGCGTACGGCGGAGCGCTATCAGGTGTTTCTGGTGCCAGGGCTTGCGCTGCTGATCGCAGGTGCGGCGCTTTCCCGAGGACGCTTTGGGAGAGTCCGTGGCTGAGGCTCGCAGGTACAAGGTGACGATTGCTTACGACGGAACGTCGTATTCTGGTTGGCAATACCAGGAGAACGCCGTTGGCATACAGCAGGTTGTTGAAGACGCAGTGGCTTTTCTTGAGGGGAGACCCGTGCGCGTGTTCGGCTCTTCGCGGACGGATGCTGGAGTGCATGCGAAGGGGTTTGTTGCGCATTTTGACCTCACAAAGCCGATTCCGCCGAAGAATCTGGTGCGGGCGATGAATTCGCGTTTGCCCGATGCGGTGAGGATACTAAAGGCGTCGTATGCGAAGAAAGACTTCGACGCACGTTTGTCGGCGGTTGGTAAGGAATATCGCTATCAGCTGTACCAGGCCGACATACTTCCGCCGCATCTCGCTCATTACTGGACGTTCTGCCATCGATCGCTAGACCTCGGTGCAATGCGCAGGGCGGCGTCGTTTTTCGTGGGGCGGCACGATTTCGTGTCGTTCGCGGCGAATCCGAACCGAGTGTTGGAAACAACGGTGCGGACAATCTTCCATTTCGACATCAAGAAGGCTGGACCGCGGTATACATTCATCGTGAGAGGAGACGGCTTTCTCTACAAGCAGGTGCGCTCGATGGTCGGATTCCTGATTTCCGTCGGGAAGGGCAATGAAAATCCGGAGGCGGTGCAAGAGCTTCTGGAGGCAAAGTCGCCGCGCACGGCGCGTGTTGAGACGGCGCCAGGGCGTGGGCTGTTCCTGTGGAAGGTGTTCTACGCGGCGAAATTGCACACAGCATAGGTAAAACGTGCGGTCGTTCGGTGGCGCGCAGAGACTTGAGCGCGGGAATTGTGGTATACTACGCACCATGAAGAAGATAGTTCTAAAGCCGTCCCGTGATTTCACGGTTCGCAGGCGGCATCCGTGGATTTTCTCGGGCGCGCTGTCCGATGGGCCTGCAGGGGCGGAATCCGGCGAGGCGGTTGAAGTCGTTGATGCACGCGGCGAGCGGCTCGGATACGGCTCGTACTCGCCCGCAAGCCAGATAAGCGTGCGCATGCTCACATACGGAGCTGACGCGCAGAAACCTGATGAAGCCCTCATTGCCGGACGTGTGGCAGCGGCAGTAGGCCGCCGCGCTTGTTTCTTTGCTGACGCCGCCACGAATGCCATGCGGCTTGTCAACGCTGAAGGCGACATGCTCCCTGGCGTTGTGGCAGACTATTATGCCGGGTTCGTTGTCTGCCAGTTTACGTCTGCCGGGGCGGAACGTTGGAAAACCGTCATTGTCGAGACTCTCGCTAAATTCGCGCCTTTCTGCAGGGGCGTAAGCGAACGGCGAGACGTGGACGTTCGTGCTAAGGAGGGATTAGAGGTCGAACCAGCTTTTGCCGTTCTGTCAGGAGATGAGCCACCTGAATTTATTGAGATATCTGAAGGGCCATGTAAGTTTCTTGTGGACGTGAGAAACGGTCACAAGACGGGATTCTACTTGGATCAGCGCGATGCGCGTGCCGCTGTAGGGCCATACGCCAATGGCGGCGATGTACTGAATTGCTTCTCGTACACAGGCGGATTCGGCCTTTATGCGCGTGCTTGCGGCGCATCAAAGGTCACGCAGGTGGACTCATCTGCCGAGGCGTTGGCGCTTGCGAAGCGAAACGAGGGGCTTGTGCATCTCTGCGGCACTGCGATGGAGTACGTCGAAGACGACGTGTTCAAATATCTGCGCACATGCCGAGACGAGGGCCGCATGTTCGACATGATTGTTCTTGACCCTCCTAAGTTTGCTGCGACTCGGAGCAAGCTTATGAAGGCATCGCGTGGATACAAGGACATAAATCTTCTCGCAATGAAGCTTTTGCGCCCACACGGCATACTGGCCACGTTTTCATGCTCTGGAGCCATGGACACGACGCTTTTCGACAAAATCCTTTCAGAGGCGGCGGTAGATGCGCAACGTGACTTCCAGATTGTTGAGCGTACCGGTCAACCGGCAGACCATCCAGTGCCCCTATCCTTCCCTGAAGGGCTGTATCTGAAGGGAGTGGTATTGCGGTCTCTCTCGTGAAATAGTGGTTTTCGGCTTGTTCATGGGTGATAATCGCTATTTATGCCGCATAACGCTTTGCCCCCATTCTCAGGGCGTTGGGTTTTTGGTATAATACGCACCCAAGAACAAAAAGGAGATGATGTCATGAATATAAACAAGACACTAGTTCCGTGTTTGGCATTCCTTGCAGCGTCGAGCGCTTATGGCAGTGGCTTCGGCCTTTATCAGCCGTCGGCGGTTAGCCACGCGATGGGTGGTGCGCTTTTAGGTAAGGCGATGGATGCATCTGCGAACTTCAACAACCCAGCTACACTTACCGATCTTACGAACATCCAGTTCACGGTAGGTTTCGTGACGGAGCATCCGCGTGGTCGTGTCGAGGCGGGGCCAGTGTTCGGGCCGAACAGGAAGTATTCGATGGATCCTGGCCCGTTCATGCTGCCGCACCTTCAGGTGGCCATTCCACTGCCGGCCGACTTCACATTCGGTCTCGGCATGGAGCCTGAGTTCGGCCTCGGCACGCAGTACGACGACATGTGGCCCCTCAACTTCAGCGCGACCGAGACGACGATTCAGAGCTTTACCATAAACCCCAACATCGCATACAAGGTAACCGACGACTGGTCGGTTGGCGTCGGCCTCAGGTGGACGTACTTCGAGTTCGAGCAGTACGCCATGCCGCAGATCCCTCAGGACGGGCTGGAACTGGGGCGTTTCGCGAACCGCCTGCGCGGCGACAACCACGCCGGCGACCTCGGCTGGCAGATCGGCACGAAGTACGACATAACCGACACGTTCTCAGTCGGCCTCGTGTACAAGTCGTGGATTGACGTAAGCGTAGATGGAAAGACGTCCAACAATGTGCGTGACATGAACAACGCAGCCGTCCGCAGGGTTGCTCGTGGAGCTGCTCAGCAGGCGGTCACCGAAGCGGCTACGCAATACGTGAGGGAACACGGGCTCCCTGATGCATACATACCTGTGATCGTGGCGCAGCAGCCGATGGAGCAGTATGTCAGCCAGGCCGATCGGACGATCCGCGAGACGGTTGGGAAGAACGCCTACAGGCGCACGGGCGCCGCGTCAGCCGAAATAACGCTGCCGCAGTCCGTCGCATTCGGCTGCAACTGGGATGTCACTCCGACGTGGCATCTCGGCGCTATGGCGTCGTGGACGGAGTGGTCGCAGTTCGACAGCCTGCACTTCGACCTCCAGGGCGGCAACAAGGACACGCAGCTCGACTGGCGTGACACGTGGCGCGGGTCGCTCGGCTCGTGCTGGGACTTCGCTGAGGACTGGAAGTGGATGGCCTCGTACACGTACGACATGGACTCCACAACCAGCTCGCAGACTTCCGTCATGCTGCCTCCGGCTGACCGTCACATTCTCGCAACCGGTCTTTCGTGGAACTGCTGGGCAGGCCTTGAGCTCACGGTCTCCTACGCATGCATTTTCATGGATGGCGGAGACATGTCCTTCAATGACTCGCTTGGCAACCGCTGGACTCTCGAAACGTGCTGGGGCTTCTGCCATGCGGCCGGCGTCTCGGTGACATATAGGTTCTAAGGAGGTACAATGAAATACGACTCGAACCACGCTCTTCTCGACTGCGAAATACCTGGCGTTGCAAGGAAGTCAGGAAAGGTACGCGATGTCTTCGATCTTGGAGACAAACTCCTCATGGTCGTGTCTGACCGAATCAGCGCATTCGACGTGATACTGCCAAACGGAGTGCCAGACAAAGGACGCGTTCTTAATCAGCTCTCGCTCTTCTGGCTGGAGTTCTTGGGTGTAAAGAACCACCTGGTGACAGCCGACGTTCGCGAATATCCGGCAATGTTGCAGCCATACGCGGACGATCTTCGCGGACGCTCCATGATCGTGCGCAAAGTGGACATGGTTCCTGTTGAATGCATCGCCCGTGGATACTTGACGGGTTCCGGATGGAAGGAATACCAGAAGTCGAAGACGGTAAACGGCGAAAAGCTGCGCGATGGATATGAAAACGCGTCAAAGCTCGACAAAGTCCTGTTCACGCCGACAACCAAGGCAGAGATAGGTGACCACGACGAGGCGATTGACTACGAGCAGACCAGAAAGCTCGTGGGCGACGACACTGCCGCTGCTTTGCGCGAGACCACAATCGGTCTTTACACCAAGGCGGCGGACTATGCCTTGGAGCGCGGCATAATAATCGCCGACACGAAGTTCGAGTTCGGTCGCGAAGCCGACGGTTCGCTGATTCTCGCTGACGAGGTGCTTACGCCCGACTCAAGTCGGTTCTGGCCGCAGTCGAGTTACAAGGTCGGGGCGAATCCGCCATCGCTGGACAAGCAGTATGTGCGTGATTGGCTGGATTCAATCGGATTCAATCGCGAGCCGCCTGGGCCAGCTCTGCCGGAGGAAGTCATAGCCCGTACGCATGAAATCTACCTTAAGGCATACAGCGATCTCGCTGGCAGGGAACTTGAAGTTTAATGCTTTTTAAATAATACAATACTACATTAGTGAGGAAGCACGGCAATGGGATTCATGGATCAGATGAAGGAGGCTCTGAAACTGCGCTCCGAAACGAAGCGCATCGAGGCCGAAATCAAGAAGATATCAGCGGAGTATTCGAATGGCGGCATCACAGTAGTCGCAAAGGGCGACATGACCATCGAGAAGATATCCATCACGCCTGAGGCGTATGAAGAGGTCAAGAGGGACAAACCCGCACGCTTTGAGACCATGCTTTTCAACGTCATCAATGGCGCGCTCAAGAAGGCTCGCGAGGCAACGCAGCAGGAAATGGCCAAGATGATGCAGGCCGGCGGTGCAATGAGCGGACTGTTCGGCAAGTAATCAGTGTTGCCGTCGACGTGACCGTCATGGAGAAAGTGGCTTGGTCGGGCCGATAGAAGAGCTGGAGAAGTGCCTGTCGAAACTGCCCGGTCTCGGGCGGCGTTCGGCCGCAAGGGCGGCTCTTGCGCTTGTGCGCGAGAGGGAACGGCTTCTCAAGCCGCTTGTCGAGGCCCTTGAGATTGCCTCTGGACGTGTCCGCTGCTGTTCGCGCTGTGGTTCGTTCACCGTGGTGGATCGCGATCCCTGCGATCTCTGCACCGACACATCGCGTGACGGCAGTCTGCTGTGTGTTGTAGAGGAACCTGCCGACATAATATCCATAGAGTCTTCCGGCGCGTTTCGCGGACGTTACCATGCGCTTGGGGGAAAGCTTTCGCCTGCGCGTCGCACGGGACCTGAGAAGCTGCGATTTGCAGAACTTGTTGACCGCGTCGTGCGCGAAGGCGTGACCGAGGTTCTCCTTGCGGTTTCGACCGACATGGACGGAGATGCAACTGCTGGGTATGCAGCTGAGATTCTGCGTGGGACTGGCGTGAAGACCACTCGGTTGGCGTTCGGCCTTCCCGCAGACTCTGGCATCGCCTATTCAGATCCTCTCACCCTGCGCAGAGCCATCAACGGCCGGATGGGATTCTGACATGAACCTTTTGCGAGAGAACTTTGCAGCAGGCAAGTGGATGGTGGAAGGCGCGAAGCGCATCCTAGTCTCGGGGCATCTAAGTCCAGACGGAGACTCGCTTGGCAGCATGATTGCGTTGGTGCGCCTTTTGCGCAGCGCCGGTCATGATGCCTATGCCACGGCAGACCTGAACGCCCTTGGGAAACTGTCGTTTCTGGAAGGTGTAGCCGACATAATCCCCGTTCGTAAGCTCAAGCGACAGAAACGATTTGACCTTTTTGTGGCAGTGGACAACAGCGGTTTTGACCGTATGCCGCCTGAAGTGCGGCCAGTGGCCGAGAAGCTTCCAAAGATATGTATTGACCACCATGTGACTAGCGACACGTCTTTTGCCAATGTCTGCATAGTTGATCCGGAGGCATCGTCCACGGGCGAGATCATCTGGCGCATTGCCAAGTGGAACGGATGGAAACTGGACAGGGCGATTTCAGAGGCGCTTTGGGTCGCAATGGTGACGGATTCAGGAAGATTCGCCTACGACTCTACGAAGTCGAGCACGTTGCGCGCAGCGGGAGACCTGCTGAAATACGGCGTGCGCACGGCATACATCAACGACATAATATACGGGGCGTTTCCGCGCAAGGCGATAGAACTCAAGCGCTTGGCGTGGCGTTCGCTACATGTCTGGAAGAACCGCAAGGTAGCGGAGGTGTCTCTTACGCGTGACGACTTCAGGGCTGTAAGGGGTACGAAGGCGGATGCCGAGGACGTGATTGAGATACCGCGATCTGTAGCCAGGAACGAGATTGCGCTTTTCTTCTATCAGATACCGGATCGCACAAAGGAGACCCGCTGCTCGATTCGCACCCGTGGCGATTGGGACGCAACGGTTCTCGCCGGCAAGTTCGGCGGCGGTGGGCATCGCAAGGCGGCTGGTTGCACCATAAAAGCCACGATGGGCGCGGCAAAGAGGCAGATGCGCGCCGCTGTGAAGGAGCTGCTTAAGCAGTCCTGCCGGAAGACGATGCGCATCAAGTTGCCGTGACAGTCCTGTTTTTGGTATAATAAGTGCATAACCTTGCGAGGTCTCTATGCGAAATACAATTTTCCTGATTGGGGCGCCCGCGAGCGGAAAGACCACGCTCGGACGGCGTATGGCGGAACGACTGGGTGTTTCGTTCGTTGATCTAGACGATGCGATAGCGTCTGCGTCGGGTTGCACTATTCCAGAGATATTCGCATCTCGTGGAGAAGGTGCCTTCCGCGATCTCGAGAGCGAGACGCTTGCCGAAGTAGTCAAGAGGGGCGATGCCGGCGTTGTTGCGCTTGGCGGCGGGGCTTTGTTGCGCGATGCAAACCGTGCACTATGCGAGTCTTCAGGAACTGTGTTATGCCTTGAGACGCCAAGCGAAGACGAGCTTGTGCGCCGGATCGGTTCTGCGGCGGGGAGTCGCCCACTTGGCAACCGAGCCAAAGAACGTGCCGCGCATTACGCATCGTTCCCGAACAGAATAGAGACTTCGTTCGAGGCGGGGCCATCGCTTGTGGTTGTTGGAAAGGGCTTTGCGCTGCCAATGCTGGCTGGACGCCGCGCAGTCGTTGACGGCACTGTCGCCGAGGTATACCGTGATCGTCTGGATGAGCCGCTCGCAGTCGTGCCGTCAGGCGAGGCGAACAAGACAATTGCAACCGTCGGCTCGCTGTGGAAAGCGTTTGCCGCCGCAGGGCTGGGTCGCCGCGATACCGTTGTTGCTGTCGGTGGCGGAGTGACGGGGGACATCACTGGTTTCGCCGCCGCAACTTGGATGCGTGGCATAGACTGGATAAACGTTCCGACGACTCTTTTGTCGATGGTCGATGCTTCAACTGGCGGCAAGACAGGGTGCGACTTGCCAGAGGGAAAGAATCTCGCCGGGGCATTCCACGCGCCAAAGCTTGTGCTTGTCGATGTAGATTTTCTGAAGACCCTTTCACCGGCACTATTGGCTGATGGGCGCGCTGAGATGATAAAGCACGAAATCGTCGGCGGATTGAAGGGCGATTCGGCGAACGTGCCCACGGCCGCCGAAGTGGCAGCGAATCTGATGGTCAAGGTTGGCATAGTGCGCGAGGATCCATACGAAAAGCTAGGTCGCCGCATTCTGCTAAACTGCGGCCATACAGTCGCACATGCCGTTGAAAAGGCGACAAACTATTCGGTGTCGCATGGGGCGGCTGTTGCGATTGGATGCATAGAGGAGGCTGGGCTTGCGGTGAGAAGGGGGCTTGCTGGTGGCGAATGGCCCAAAGAGCTTGCCGCGCGCTTTGCGGCTGCGGGTTTGCCCACGGTTTTGCCAAGTGGCCTTTCCTTTGAAGCACTTGTGCCGCTGATGCGCGGCGACAAAAAGCGCGCTGGCGGCACGGTTGTCTTTGCGCTTCCCTGTGGATGGGGCGATGTGCGCGCCGTACCTGTTGATCTATCGGAGGAAGCATGGCAGAGATGAAACTTGAGAGCGGGCGTCGCCGTGGGAATGTTGTTGCTCCTCGTTCCAAATCGCACGAGCATCGTCTGCTTATTGCAGACTTTCTGTCTGGTGACATGACTCGGCTTGCTTTTGCCGAAGGCGATTCAGACGACATAATCGCAACGAAACGATGCCTTGCCGCATTGGCTACAGACGAGACGTCGCCGCTCCTGGACTGCGGGGAAAGTGGTTCGACGAGGCGTTTTCTTGCGCCTGTTGCCTCCGCTCTTGGCAAGCGGCCAGTGTACAAGACGGCTGGACGTCTCGCGGAACGCCCTCAGCGCGACTACGCGGACATTGCGCCTGGAGAGTTTGTGCTTGAGGGAAACATATCTTCTCAGTTCGTTACGGGGCTTCTGTTCGCGCTGCCGCTTCTTAATGGCGATTCGTCTATTCGCTTTTCATCACCGTTGCAGTCAAGGGATTACGTTGAGATGACTCGCAGGGTTCTGATTGGCGCTGGGATATATATTGGCGTTCGCGAAGACGGCTTCGACATACCTGGCGGTCAGAAGTACCATCCACAACCAGACGTTGCTGTCGAGGGAGACTGGTCGGGCGCGGCGTTCTGGTACGGCATGAACGCGCTTGGAAGCGAAATAATGGTGGAAGGTCTCTCTAAGGACTCCGTGCAGCCAGATCGGGCGGTTGTCGAGCTTGCCCGCCGTATATCTACGGCATGGACCAACGAGAAGATAAGCGTCGACGTGTCCGGCTGCCCCGACATATTCCCCGTTCTGAGCGTCGTTGCCGGCGCATCGTCAGGCGAGACGCTTTTCACCGGCACGAGAAGGCTTCGGATCAAGGAGTCGGATCGTGTCGAGGCGATGGCAAGCGCCCTCAGGCGCTTCGGCGTCTCGACGTCGGCGGAGGAGAATTCGTTCACCGTGCGCGGATTGGGCGGGCCGCTTCGCGGCGGTTCGTTCGAGTCGTATTCTGATCACCGGATAGCGATGGCGATAGCAGTTGGCGCAACGGTTGCGGATGGTCCCGTCGAGATCGACGACGTATCATGCGCCGCCAAGTCATACCCGTCTTTCTTCGAGACGTTCACATCGCTGCGCTTGGTCGACACGCCGTAGGGCTGACATGGTGCACATGCTCCTAGTTCGCCACGATGCACTGCATTTGACGAACGAGCGCCTCTCAAAAGAACCTGCTTTTGATCAGGTGCACACTATGATAACGAATCGCGGGGAACTCTACATGGACAATTGCGAATCACACATGAACGGAAATTTTGCTATAATACGTCCGTTCCGCGCAAGCTGGGCGAGTTGATCTTTGACATCGGCGGGAGGCAGACTGCTCCCGTCATTGGCCCGAAGCCCGACAGGGTGGACGGCAAAACCCCGGCTGGACGGTCGCCATGCGGCCACCGCCAATCCAGGGAGCTGCGGAAACGCATCCGACGCCCGCAGCATATACGCAACAGCGTATTGGTGCTTCCGAGAAAACCACTACTTTCACGGACGAGGCAAAAATACGGTGTTGCGCCTTATGTGCATTCATATGACACAACCCCTTATTTTATAGGGGGTTTTCTTGTAGTGTGTGTATCTTTGGTATATGTTTGAAAATACACCACTTTTTGCCACTCTTTTTAGCCCTCTGTGTATGTTCAAGATGGGGTGAAATCGACTCTGTGTATCTTTGAGGCTTGGATGTACAATCAACACGAAGATGCTCACGATGTAGGCAATAGACCAATTCTCCCAAGGCGATGATGGTTCTTTCGTTCTACTACGATTTCCCCAAATCTGATATAATATACAACAATGAAACTCGCCCTCGTAGTCTCGCTTCTCGTGATGAGCCTCGCCTTGAACGCGCAAACGCTTCAAGGGAAGGTCGTTCGCGTTGTTGATGGGGACACGATCACGACATTGGACGAGGCGAAGGTGGAGAACAAGATTCGATTGAATCGCATTGACGCGCCAGAGAAGAGGCAAGCATTTGGAGAGGTTTCGAGGAAGCATCTTGCGGTATGCTACAACCGACATCCGCACGATCCTCTATGTGGCTCTCACTAATAATCAGAAAGAGCCCGAAATAGTTGCTACAAGCTAAACGGAGATAATATGGGAACGATGTTAGTAATAGCAGTCATTGCTTTATTGTGTTCATCACTAGAAGCGCAAGAACTCACTGATGCGGAAGGAAGCACCGTTCTTACATTAACGGCAAAACCTCGGCCTGTAACTGCTTATTACTTCCCAACATTTTTTGTTATGGTGAAGTGCCCAAAAGGAACGGATTTCCCGCAGAAAAAGGAATCCGGGTTGACGTCATTTGTTTTCAACCTTGAAAAGGGTAGTGTTTTTATTGAACATGAGGTGACACTATCATCTGTTTCATTAACCGACTATGTTGAAAACATATGTTCTGCAGAAAGACGTAAGCACTCAGGTGTTACAGCCGCACCTTCAACAATTAAAACATATGGGGATTTTGCCATAATAGAGACAAGTGAAGTGATTATTAACAATCGAAAGTTTCACACGTTTCAAAAAGTATTAAAAACATGTGATGGGTTTGCTACAGTAGTGGGGATTATTGAATCGAAACAGTGGCAATATTTCAAAGACATCTTTATTTACGTGGTGTCTTCAGCGCGTCTTATTAATGCTGAAGAATCGAAGATAATTGGTGGTAATAAATGCGTTGTTGGCATGGACGATGAGGGCGATATGTTTTTATCATCATCAGAATGGAAATGTTTTATTGATGAAACCGGGCGGCGTCAAATGTATCGAGGACGTGATTATTTCTTGAATAAGGATAAGAATCGCCTCGTTAAGAGTGAGAAGTCTGCGCTGAAATTAACAGGTGGTGAAACAAAAAGAATGACAGGAGGTAGGATTCGACAGTTTTTTGGCTTTATCGTTGGTGAGGATTTGGATAATCTTGATAAAGCGTATAGGTTATCCGATAAAACTCTTCGTGTCAGGGAAATAATGAAGTTGAAGGATCCATTTAAAGTTTGTAAGAACGTGGAACGGCACTATTCGCGTGGTGGATGTAGACTATATAAGGTTGTTTTGTCTTCAGATTATCAGTTGAATCCAGATGTTAAGAAGATGAAAGCCCGTATCAAGTTAATCTCCGCAGCAATCTGCGAGCGTTTTGGAAATCTGCTTGAAATGGTGGAATCGCCAACTGGTTATTCAGCGAAGTTCAAGTTTAATGTTAAGCAGAGTCTTGCGATTGATATACGCAGTGATCAAAGTAATGCCAAGAGAAAGAGAATTGTGATTACGTTTGTTGATGATTGTGTACGGAATGATTAGCAGTGATTTATTGGACGTTCGGCTCTTCGCATCAACCAAATCTCTATTGCTTTTGCGAGGGGGAATGGGCGTCTCAATGGCGTGATGCCATCTATCTCGCATAACCCACTCACGACATACCACATCCCCTTGTCGTAGAGGTACTTGTATTCGCCATTGGAGTTGAGCAAGTAGTCTCCAATCCAATAGGCCTCCTTCACTTCGCAATCTTCAAGACCCTCGCAGCACTTGGGTCTTTTGCGCACTATGTCGCTTGGGTCTTCGCGCAACGAGACGATGTCCCCACCAAGCAGGAGTTCCAACGCCTTGTCGTAGTCGTTGTAGTGCTACGCAAGAAGCAACCCAACGTGCGCCAAGCCGCCATCGTAGCGACATTCCACATAGGTGATCTTGCCATTTGGCATCTTGAAGCCAATACACGCGCTTGTTCTCGCAGTTTCCATCATTGCGTATTTACCATCGTGGCGTGAAATCGCACGAGGCGCACGAGGAAGCCCCTACGAGCAGTCGAAGGGGGTTGGGGCGCACATTCTCCCATGTCGAGACGCCAGCCCTTGTAGGGGCGTTCTTGGCGTCTGAACAATTGGCAAGGGAACTCGTATAATTGGAATGTGGGGATGTGATATGGCATTTCCTTTTTGAGAACATCATCATTCCAAATGCCTATCCTCCATCCCCATGACGTTTGCGTAGAAGCGCAAAGTCCAAACGTCTTGGAATGAAGATGTTCAAGGAATGAAAGATGTTCTACGAAATATCAAATGTGGTGTTC
>CACYCL010000121.1 GCA_902772905.1 uncultured bacterium
ATGTGCGACCCTCATTGTTGGAGCATGGCAGATCTTGAATCCGTTCAACAGCGCTTTCATGCAATAATCAACATCCTCGCATGCCGCGTCAGGATAGGATTCGTCGAACAAAATTGATTCAGCCACTTTTCTTGTCACCGCCAAGTTGCAAGTAGGACCATACAGCAGAAAATCCTCATCTCGGAATCTCCGGCCAGTCAACGTCAGGATTAATGGCCGCGAATTTCCGGGTTATGTTGTTGGCCGCCTCTCCTAATATCATCAAGTTGAAAAGTATTCTCTCTGTGACGCCCTCGTGCCAGCGCAGTTGCTCGCGGGACAACCCCTTGCGCAACTCTGCAATCTGCGCAAGAGCATCAAGCATGTGCCTGACGCGTGAGTCGTCGCGATAAAGCGAAGGATCCGTCATACCGGCACGGCCTCCTTGCAAACACGATTGGCAAAACCAAGCGAACGCGGCAGAACGCAAGAAGATACAAGATCGACATTGACACCAAGAAGTTTTGCGCATTCCGACGACATCGCACACTCGTTGCGCCAACTGTAACCGCCGGGCATCCACTTCACCAGAAAGTCCACATCGCTGTCGGGGCGCTCCTCCTTGCGGGCGCACGAACCAAAGACCCAGAGTTTCTCGGCCTTGTGCCTCCTTGCGATAGCATATATTTCGTCCCGCTTCGCGCGTATCTCGTCAAGCATGCACATGTTCGTTCGCCAAATATTATACCATATTTCCGTTTACCGTCTACTGACTCTTTCCTTTCATTGCAGTTTTGCGGTTTGAGATTGGATTACGGATATTCGATTTGCAATTCTTCCAACTGATGTTCCAGCAACTTGAACTGTGAGGTCACGGTCTCGAACAAGATGGTCGGTTTCACACGAAAGTACTCGTGGGTCAAGACATTCCTCATCCCAACCATTTCTTGCCACGGAATATCTGGATGCTTTTCTTTTAGTTCATCAGACATTCTTGCCGCAGCTTCGCCAAGATGAATCATGTTCACTTCAACCTGCTCCTGCAACCCTATAGCGGCAATGAACTCCGCCTGGTCAACCCCGTCAAGAATCTCAAGGCTCCTGCGGACAAAATTGAGCATATGCTCTATTCTCTGGGCATCACGCATCATAGTGGCACCATGTCCTTCTTGACTTCGCCTGCAAAGCGACGTTCTGTATCCATTACATCCGAATCCACCACATCCACATTGCAGCCTAGAAATCGTGAAAGAGAGTCCTGCATGCGCACATAATCAAAGATTGTCGTGTGTGGATCAAACTTCACAAGAAAGTCCACATCACTGTCGGTACGCTCCTCCCTGCGGGCGCACGAGCCGAAGACCCAAAGCTTTTCGGCCTTGTGCTTCCTTGCGATAGCATATATTTCGTCCCGCTTCGCCCGTATCTCGTCAAGCATGCACATGTTCGTTCGCCAAATATTATACCATATTTTCAAGCGACGACTCGGCGCTCGCACGGGCTCTTGCGCCCGCCTACATGCCGATTAGTCACTGGCCGCAAATATCATACCACCTGTTCAAATGGCAACGGAGACTCGTTGAACGTCGGGGAGGACGGCCTCTATGACGGCAGGGTTCATCGCGGCGCAGATGCCGCGGTGCCCGGCGTTTATGTAGATTACCGGCAGGTCGAAGATCGTCGCTTCCGCATAGACCTTCATCCTCTTGCGAGTGCCGAACGGCGACGTGCCGCCGACATGGTATCCGGAATGTCGGTCAGCCGTCTCCGGCGCGCATGTCTGCACCGTCTTCACGCCGCGCACACGGGCAAGCCCCTTCGTCGATATCTCGCGGTCGCCGTGCATCAGGCACACGAACGGCTTCTTCGTCTCGTCTTCCAGGATGATAGTCTTTATTGTCGCGTGGTGGTCTACGCCCAGTTCCGCCGCGCACTGCGCCGTGCCGCCGTGTGGCGTGAAGTCGTATGTCTTAAGCTCGAACTCGGCTCCTGCCGCCTTAAGCGCGCGGATGGCCTGCGTCATCGGTATGGTTTCAGGTTTCATCTAGTCCCCAGTTTCGAAAACAGCCTGCGAAGGCGCTTGCGCATGGAGTTCATGCGTATGTGCAGCAAGTTGCGCAATCGCCCATGCATCTTTATGCGCCCGAGGACGGACATCACCAGTCTCTCGTTGCCCAATACCGCATCGTAGCGACTCCGGTCGTAGAAGTCTCCGACCGCGAACACAACACCTGGCTCTGGCTCCTCGTAAACTACGCTCTTCGCGAACTTCTCCGTCTCCAGCACAAGCAGGTCTATCGTCGTACCGGGAAATGCCGTGCGCAGCCTGCGCATGTCGGCCACGACTTCGTCGCGCTCATAGCGCCCCTCTCCAAACCAATGCACGAGCAATATGCGCCCCCCTGAACGCAGCGTACCGAGGAGTCGATCGATTCTCCTGTCGAGAAGCGCCCTGTATCGTGCATAGTTCTCTTCAAACGGAACGCCTATCTTGAATTCGTGGTGCGTTTCCCACCCCTGTACCGAGTCAACGTATATCTCAGTGCCCTCATTGGGATCTTCCCGCAGCTTCCGCAGACTTTTCTTTTCGAGAAAGCCCATAAAGCCATTGACAATGAGATCTGCATAGCGTCCCATGCGTACGTTTGGTCCCAGCCAGTCGAACGGCCCGGAAGCCGACCTCAGTCCGAGCTTTCTGAGGATTATGGCCGTAGCACACCACTGGCCAAGCGAGATGACGGCATCGTAGCTCTCTGGAAGACTCTTCATCTGCTTCGCCGTTAGCCGATTTCTACAAGAACGCCCTTCTGCTCAAGTTTCCTCTTGAGATGGCGATAGAGCTTGAACTTCATCTTCGTGATTGCAAGATCCAGTGCTGACGTGGCCCTGAATTTCTCCATGTCACGCGCCCTCTCCCTCTTGGCGTTAGCCCGCCTCTCCGCACGAGTCCTGTAGTCTACGACCTCAAATCGCTCCAGAAGAGCCGAGAACATGTCACGCCGAACCTCCCACGTCGGTTCGCCGTCGGTCACGACGCGGTAGTCGAACGAATAGCACTCGAACCCCTCGCCTCTAATCACGCGCATTTCCTCTGGCTTCACGCCATGCGCGCAGTTCACGGCGATAAGCTTGAACTCGGCATTTGGATATGCCCTTTGCAATACGCCAAGGCAGTGCGCAATGTCCTCCTCGCCTACCTCGCCCGGCACCCGCGGGTCGTTGACCCATACGGCCAGCACTCGATGCGAGCCGGCAAGGAGCTTCTGGAACCGCTCGATGCGCCGCGCGTACTTTGCGCTGGTCAAAGGATACTCCTGATTGATGTCGGCTCCCGGCGCAAAATCATGCGTGAAGTACAGCCCGGTGCCACGATCAAGGTAACTGAGGTACTTCGGCGAGTCGTACTGCGGGGCGCGCTCAAGGTTCTCTTCGCGAAACCAGCCTCTGAAGCCGTTTGCGGCAAGCTCCGCCTTGACGCGTATGTCACCGGCGGCGCCAAAGTCCGGCGTGCCGACCCAGTCAAGCGGGAAAGAGGCCAGCTGAAGCCCCTTCTCGCGAAGCATCATCGAGCACGAACAGCCCGCACCCAGCGAAAACACGAAGTCGAAACGCTCTTTTCCCATGTCGCCTCCTCACTTCTGGCAAAGGCAGAAGTCGCCGTCGTAAGGTCCGAAGAACCAGCCGTCCATACCACCGTTCTGCATCGCGCCTGCGCATCGCTGCGCCATCTCAGCGTCTGAAAACCCCCACATGAAGCCGTTGCATGGCATTTGTCGGGACTTCGGGAAATGCCGGTCTACAACCTGCTGGAACCACATTGGAAAACCGATCACTTCAAGCCGCTCCGCGTCCGAGCACGCCATAACCGCCCTCTTGGCCGCCGAAAGAAGCATATCAAGGACGTCAACGTCGTTCCCGACGGCTATGGCGTCTGCCACCTGCCAGAACGAGGCATCGTACGGACACGGACACGCGACTATGTACCCGTCTACTCCGTTCGGCCCCTCTGCCGTGAGCAGAATGCTCCGTCCGGAGGCCACGCCGCCGCCGAATATCCATGCAAGCTCTTCGGTCGTGCGGCTGCCGACAATGCCATTGTTGCCAGAAAGGTATCGCCCGAAGAAACCGTCAGCCCAGGCGAAGTCGAGCCGCGCCTTTACAGAAATCCCACGCCGATCGTCTGCGGCGAACACCGTCCCCGACCTCGCGCAATCCGACGGCGCGACTGGCGCGGCGGCAAACGGCATCCTCAAAGGCAGTGAGATGCCAAGTCCTCGCTTGACGCGCCGGCGGAGCGACGGATAGTGCCTCAGTCGCGCGATTCTCACCGAAGCCCATGAATCAGGGCCTTGGTTCTTCACCCCAACACACGGCTTCATCTTCACCGTTGCCGGACTGCACGTGTTGCTGTAGAACAGGACGCTCCCGCCCTTCGGGCGGTGCGCCTGCTTCAGCAGCGCGAAGAGCATCGTCGGCGGAGCGTCGCGGCGCATGGCGAGGAATCCGCCGTTCACGCCTATGAAGGATTCGCGTCCGAAGTAGAGCCGCCGAACTATGGCGCCCGTGACGCCGACGACGCGGTCACCGCCGCGAACAACAACACCGACGTCGTCTCCGGGCGACCTCAGCGGGTTCGCAAGCAGCTTGCGAAGCTGGGCGGACGCCTCCGGACAGAATCTCTCTGCCACCACCGGAGCGGCAGCGTCTACCGTGGACTCGTCAAGCCCTATGCAGGAAAATGCCATCTCATCCTCCGTTCACGACATCAACTTTAGCCGCTGCTTCTTTCCGCTGGCGGTTTTAGGTATGGCGTCTATCCAGTCGTACAGCGCAGGAACCTTGTACGTCTCAAGCACGTTCGCAAGTGCGGACTTTATCTCCGGAAACGTGAGCGTGGTGCCACCCCTCAGAACAAACAACTTGGGAACTTCGCCGAGCATTCCGTCGGGATCTTGGGCGGCGGCGCAAATGCAGTCCTCCACGCCAAGCGCCATGACTGCGTCTTCGATCTCGACGGGGCTCACCTTCTTCCCGCCTACGTTTATCATCTCCTTCTTCCGACTCACAAGATACAGCTTTCCATCCTCCGAACGATAGCCAACGTCGCCGGTCCTAAAGTACTCGCCAAAAAAGTCTCCCTCGCCATCGCGGTCGAGATACCCCTTCATGACCATGTTGCCCTTGACGCAGATCTCGCCCGACGTTCCGTCAGGCAGCTCGACACCGTTCTCGTCGAATATCCTGATGGAGACCTTGTCGCACACCTCGCGCCCGATCGTCTTCAAGTCGCCGATCTCGGCGTGGTACTCCATGAACGCCGCGCGGCTGGCCTCCGTGAGTCCGTAGTGGTGGCATATGCGCGTCGTCGGGAAAAGCTCGCACAGCTCGCGCTTCTGCTCTATCGGCATCGCGGCGGATCCGATTTCAATGTAGCGAATCTGCGAGGCGTACTTGGCTATGCGCGTTCCGCCGACCTTTCTGATGAACGCCCAGGCCGCCGGCACCATGCCGAAGCCCGTCGCACCATGTCGTTCAAGAGCCTTGAAGAACAGCGGCAGATTTGCGAAGCTCCCGAGAAGAACGATGGTCGCGCCCTTTACGAGGCAGCACCTGAGGCGCCCCAGCCCGAACGAGTGGCATATGGGCAGCGCCAGCACCTCGACGTCTTCGCTCGTGTTGCCGATAAACGAGTTTATGTTAGATGCGGACGCGAATATGTTGGCGTGGGAGAGGCACACTCCCTTGGGCTCGCCCGTCGTGCCGGTCGTGAACAGTATCTCTGCCACATCCCCGGCGGACGCGCCCGCCGCTTCCAGCGGCATGTCCGCCGACGCCGACGAAATGTCTATGTCGCCGAACGCCAGCGACTTTATCCCTGGCGATGCATAGCCAAGGCAAAGCACCGGACCGGTCTTCGCCTCGATGAACCGCAGCCTTCCGGCGTTTGTGTCGGCGTCAACGACAACGTTTGCGGCGCCTATCAACTGCGCGCCAAGATAGAAGTAGACGTATTCCACCCCTTTCTGCGCGGAAATGGCCACGCGGTCCCCGCGCCTCACTCCGAGCGACACGAGAGCGTTCGCCGCGCGCCTGACGTTCCGCGCCAGTTCGGCGTACGAGACAGAAAGCCCTCCGTCAACCACCGCAGCCTTCGCGGGAGTCTCGTCAGCGTGCCTGAATATCGCCGCAAGAAGTGGACTGTGCTCGGTCATTTCGCAGCAGACACCTTTCTGACTTCGTCCGCCAAGGCCGACACCGTGACAAGGTCGAAGAGGTCTTCGTCCGGGAACTGCACTCCGAAATGCGACTGCACTGCGGCGAGAATCATCACCATGCGCACCGAATCCCAAGCCTTGAACTCGCCGGCAGCCGTGTCCAGCGTGATTCGCGACACATCCACGCCCAGCTCGCCCGCCACTATCTCGCGAACTTCATCATCGATATTTGCGTCCATATTTCCCTCCTATCCTTTCTTGCCAAGGCCAACGCGCCGCAAAAGCCTTCCACACTCAAGAAAATACCTGAAGCCGCTGAGCATGGCTTCATCCTCTATCTTGTCACCCGTCGGCGTAAACCTGAGCATGAAGAAGTCGCTTTCACGGTCGTTCGCGCACGAGAGATTCGAAAGCCCACCCCTGTAGCCTTTTGCGCGCGCAATTTTCTCGTCGCGCGCAGATACCGCGCCTGGCTCGCCGTATGGATAGCTCATGGGCAGATCGAGACACGCGGGATCGTCCGGAGTCAGTTCGCGCTCTGCTTCCGCATCTGGCAGGCAGGCAAGCGGGAAGTGCGTCTTCGTATGCCAGCCCACTTTCCATCCAAGACCCTCAAGCCGCTCCACGCACTCCCTGTCGGGCCCTGTCAGGCGCAGTCGCGCCATCTCAGAATTCAATGACGCAACGACCTCCGCAAACGGGAAGATCGCATCGGCGCGCCTGAAAACGCCTTCGCCGCGCTCCTCCGCGTCTTGGCGATAGGCGGGGTTCATGAATCCATGCCAGAACTCTGCGCGAGACTTAACCTCGACGCCTGCGAAAGAAGACAGAGCTGTCAGCGGCGCGTATGAAGTCCAGTACAGAAGCCTGTCGACGACGAGCGCCCTCTCCGGTTCGTCGGCCGACATCACATTGCCGGACGCAAAGACAACAGCCGGTACGCCATGCCGCGACAGTATGTCGCCGGCAGTTTCGAACTGGCAGCGGTAGCCATCGTCGAAAGTGGCCGTCAAGGTGCGCGGGTCATCGAAATCTGCGGAAAAGGCATATCTGCGCTTGAGGCGAACAATCAACTCCTCGAACCGGGACGCAGGCAGCGTGACGCCACTGGCCATGTCACAGGCACACATCACGTCAGGGATGACGTTGTGGAAGGTGAGCACTCTCTTCGCATCGCGGTTGAGACGGCGGAATATCGCCATGACGCCCGTCCAGTACGCAAGCACCTCGACGGTGCGCGGCAACCTGCGCAGACGCCACCGCAGGATGCGTACGCGCAGACCGCAGAAGAACGGCAATCGGCGCGGGTCTATGGACAGCACATGCGTCATCCACTGCCGCCGAGCATCGCGGCGACCGACGGCCAGCCTGCGAATGCGGCGCGGGCATTCATCCAGCAGCTCTCCGAGAAGGCGCGGCAACCCGGCCTCGTGCGCGCCAGATTCCACAAGCCGACGAATCTCGTTCGCCGTGCAATCCATATCCTTGAGCAAACTGGATTGTGCCTCCTTCACCTGGCGAATCTCCTCTCAAGCCTGTACGGCCACACGACGGCCACCCTGAGAAGGAGCGAGCTTTCGCGCCGGCAGGCCGCCTTCACGATCCGGCTGCGCCGCTTGCAAAAGAAGCCACGCTGATCTGCAAGGCGGCCCATCATAGCCCAAAATGCGCGACGGGCCTCCTCTCGCTCCGACACGTCCGGCAGGAGACGCCACGCCCCGAAAAGCCTCCTGAACGCAAGGTCGCACGCATATCGTCGCGTGTCGGCCCACGCCGCGCCGGACTCGCCAAGGCGAACGCAGCGCGCGACTATCTCCGGGATGTAGCCGCACGAACCCACCAGAAGCCCCTTGGAGACCTTGCGCGATATCTGGCCGGGATGCGTAAGATAGTCGAGGAGCGGCGCATCTATGTACGCCACCTTCCGCGCGCGAAGAAGGCATTCCAGCACGAACACGAGGTCTGCGCCCTGCGTCAGCGGCGTGAAGCGGATCTTGCCGCACGCTTCGCGACTCACTACAGTCGCCGCGCCAAGTGCGCAAAATCGTATCGTCGACTCTCTGCGCGACGACAGTGCGACTTCGCTCCCTGCGACATTCGGCGACAGCGGCGCAAAGGTTCCATTGTGTTCCGCAACGGCCCTCCAGCCGTAGCGTATCACGTCCGCCCCGATCCTCAGCCGTGTCTCCGCCACAAGCCGCAGCGTTTCGGGATGCCAGGCATCGTCGGAGTCGAGGAACGCTACCAGCTCGCCGGTCGCAGCGTCCATGCCCGTGTTGCGCGCCGCGCCTTCGCCGCCGTTCGCCTGGTGTATCACGCGCATGCGCGGCTCTCTTGCCGCGTATTCGTCAAGCATCTTGCCCGAGCCGTCCGTAGAGCCGTCGTCTACGCAGATGCACTCCCATTCCGCGTGTGTCTGCCCGATGACGGAGTCGAGAGCGGCGCGTAAGTGCCTCTCGGAGTTGTACACGGGAACTACGACCGATATCTTCATCTGCCCAGTAGATGCCTGAGTAGTCGCGCAAGTCGCGTGTCGGTCTTGATGAACTCTTCGGCGGACATGGCGCGGATCCTGTCGGGGGTGAACGAGTTGTGCAGCATGACCAGCCCTGCGCATCGCGCAAGCACGTCGTCGATCTCGCCGGGCTGGAACCAGTACTTCTGGTACGCCGCAACGGCGTCAAGCCCGGTCGCCATGAGCTCTTCCTCGGGAACGGCGAAGATTGCGTCTTTGTCGATCCACGCGTAGTCCCTTGGATCGGCGGTGTCGGCCATCGGGTCGATGATTGCGTTCACGCAGTAGTTCCAGCGGCGGATGAGCTTCCACTCCTTGTGGCGAAGAAGGCGCTTGAGCCAGCTGGAGCGGAACTGCTCGGCTTTCGCAACGCGGGGGACAAGCTCTCTGTGCCAGTCGCATAGGAACTTCGCCTCCGGCTTCGCCGCGTTTATGTACGCTGCGTAGTGCACGAGATGGCCGTCCTGACGGCGCGCAACGATGGCGCAGTCCGAAGCCGAGAACCGTCCGTCAAGCGGCCTCGTGAGTACGGAGTCCGCATCCATCCAGATTCCGCCATGCTTCTTTAGCACGGCGCAGCGTATGCAGTCGGACTGCATCGCAAACGTCATCTTGCGGCAGAGGATCGCGCCCTGCTCGTCTGGCGTCAGCCAGTCGCCAAGTGTGCCATAGTCCAGCACGACGGTCTCGTATCCGGGCAGGCAGTTCCGCCATGTGTCCATGCACAGGCGCACATAGCCAGGCACTCTTTCCTTTGGCTCCCAAAATGTAAACACATGCTTCATCACGTCACCTCGGCTCGTCTTTTGCGACAAACCACAGCGGTCGCTCCGGCGGGAACAAACCCTTCTTCGTCAGGAACTTCTCAAGCTTCCTGTACATTCGAAACGCCGTGCGGTTCACAAATGTCTCAAAGGCGTTCCTGCCATGCCAACGGGCGGCATCCTGCCGCTTCCAGTCCGCCGCGTACTTTGCCTTCTCCGCCTCGCTTCGCGGATCCGGCACTGACACGTTGGCCTTGAGATACGCGGCGATCTGCGAGTTGTCTATCTCGTGGTGCAGCGCACCGTCAGGCAGGTGCTTGCGGTACTCGCAGCCAACGACGGCAATCCCGCCCTCGTCGTACTCGACGCGCGCCTCCGTCGCCCCGTCAACCGCGTGAAAGTAGACGAGGTCGAACGCCGCGTTCCTGTAGCGCGTCTCGAATATGCGCTTGGTTTCGGCCAGAGTCTCGACCCTCAGGGGCTCCAGAATCGGCCACTCCACGCATACTGCCAGTACGCGGCGAGCTGACGCAAGCGCTTTCTGCAGGCGATCTATGCGACGCGCGTACTTCGCGCTCTCCTTCTCGTATGCGACATCCGGTTCCTGAAATAGAGAGAAGTCGTGCACGAAGCCGAAGCCCGTCCGGCGATTCGCGTATATGCGCTTGTTGATGCCGCTGTGGCGCACGTCGATGAGCTTGAGGTCTTCTCGATCCATCCAGTGGGCGAAATCGGTGGCAACCATGCGAGCCGCCTTGGGAAAGCTCGGCGTCGCCGTCCAGTCGAACGGCAGCGACGAGAACTGCAGATTCGCCTCGCGGAGCGCCTGCGTGACGCCGCAGGTAAACCCGCAGCCAAAGGCCAGGTCGTATTCCCTCATTTCTCCCACAGCTCCTTCACCCATGGACACGGAAGCGTCCAGCCGTCTATGTGCTTCGACCCGCGAAAGCCCTCTATCGCCTGCGTCGGCGACGGCGTGCCATGGAAGCACAGGATTCGCGTGTCCTTTTTCATGCGCGGCATGAGGAAATGGTTCAGCGGCCACGGCCACGTGCAGCTGCGCTTGAACGACCTCACGAAGTTGTCTGGCCAGAAGTTCACCTTGTCGAAGCCGACGGCGTGAGTCATGTACTCCTGCTCGGTGCCGTACACCTCGGGATCCATGGCGACATCGGCCTCAGACTTGAACGTCTCGTATATGTAATGGCTCTTCGGCCCGGCCTCGAAGCGGAAGCAGCTCGAATTGCCGCAGAACGGAACCTTGCGGAAAAGCCGCTTGCGCAGGGCGACCCAGTTGTGTATTATGCAGAACTCTCCAGGCTTGTAGTCGAAGAAGCAGTCTATGTCGCCGGTGATGATCTGGTCGATGTCGAGGAAGAGCGTGGAGCCCTGAAGACTCGCAAAGCCAGGGCTGAACACCAGAAGCTTGACGTAGATGCCAGGCCACTCCGGATAGCGCGCGTTCGGATGGAACCAATCCGGCTTGTCGGGGAAAGGCACATATTCTACGCCGTCCGCTAGGCCCGCCCGGTCGTCCGTCACGCAGACGAAGCGGAACGGCCTGTGCAGATGCGCCTTGACGCCACGGTACACGCGGTTGACGTACTCGGCAGAGTACAACGTGCCCCATTTGAGCGTCAAGATATTTACGGACTGCTTACCCATTTGCGCATATTATACCAAAAACCCGCCCAAAGGTCTTCCTTGCTGGGCTAGGTAAGCGCAACGAGCAGACGGGCAATGTGGTAGCACCCCCTGCGACAGGCAGCATATACAAGTTTCTGCACAGGGTTCAGGCCAACTGGCGAAAAGCCATGTTCACGCTCGAGGCGGGCAAGCGCCTTGCCCGCAGCCATGAACAGTTCGCGCCTCTCCGATGCATCGGCGTTCTTCTTCAGGTTCTTGCGGACGCACATCCTGTACGCGTCTTTGGCCAGGTCGGCACGGTATTCGGCCTCAAGCGCCCTAGGCACGCGCCCAGCTTCAAGAAAAACCACGCAGCTGAGGCGGATGCGTTCGAGCGTGGCGCGCACATACTCGCGAAACGGTATAGACGCAGTAGCCGAATTCGGCGAGGCGCGATAGGCATAAAGCGCAACTTCCAGCTTTACCTTGCGGCGTATGCCTGCATTCACCTCACAGGCGAAGAAATAGTCGTCTTCGTATGAAAGCGTAGGCTGGAAGCGTATAGAACGTATCGCGTCGCGCCGATACAGCTTGTTCTGCTTGTTAATCCACCCCTCCGGCGAAGTGCGCTTTAGCCAGTATACCGACATGTCGTCCATGATGCGGCACGCGGCGTCCTTTACCGGCCGAGAAAACACCTCGGCAGGGCGCGCCTGCATCGGCACATGGACGATCGAGCACTCTGCCACATCTGCATCTGCGCGCACAAGCGCGTCCGCAAGCGTCGCGAAAGCCTCCGGATGAATGAAGTCGTCAATGTCGAGGAACGACACAAGCTCCACCGACTCGTCAAGCCGGTCGAGAAGCGTGTTCATCGTGGCCACAAGCCCGCGATTCTCCTGATGCCAAACGCGTATCCGCGCGTCTTTCGCGGCAAACGCCTCCACGGCCGCCAGCGTGCCGTCGCGAGAACCGTCGTCCATGACGTAAGCCTGCCAGTCCGCATGCGTCTGCGCCATAAGCGACCCCAGGCAGTCGGCGACGTACTTTTCGCCATTGTATGCCGGTATTACTACGCCTATCCTCACGCGCAGACTCAGGCGGGGTTCACTGAAAGCTCCATCCGGCGCGCCTCGCGGACGAGCGCCTGCGTGTACGGATGGCTCGGCGCGGCGAAGAACGCGGCAGGGTCGTTGGAAGTCTCGATGACATGCCCGTTCTTCATGACGGCAAGCTTGGTGGCCATCTGCGAGACCACGCCCAGATCATGCGTTATTAGCAGCACGGCTGAATTGCCTCGCCAGAGATCGCGCATCAGCCTCAGGACCTGCGCCTGGATCGTCACGTCCAGCGCGGTTGTCGGCTCGTCGGCGATGAGCAGGTCGGGCTCCAGCATAAGCGCCATCGCTATCATCACACGCTGCTGCATTCCACCGGAAAGCTCGTGCGGATACGCCCGCGCCCGCGCCGCCGGATCGGGTATGCCCACCCTGCCCAGCCACTCCACGGCGCGCTCGTGCGCCGCGGCCTTCGACACGTCCTCGTGCAGACGCACTGTCTCCGCAAGCTGGTCGCCTATGCGGTGAAGCGGCGACAGCGACCCCATGGGATCCTGAAACACGACTCCTATGCGCTTGCCGCGAATCGCGCGGAGCTCGGGGAGCGGCATCTTAAGCACATCCACACCGTCGAACATTATGCGGCCATTCGGCCAGAACGCCGGGGGCGACGGCAGAAGCCGCGCAACGGACATCGCAACCGAGCTCTTGCCGCTGCCCGATTCGCCCACTATGCCAAGCACCTCTCCGCGATCAAGCGAAAGGCTAACGTCGTGCGCTGCGTCGGTAACCTCTCCCTCGTCGTTCCGGAAGGATACATCCAGGTTCTCTATCTCAAGCAGCATGATGTTTGCACCTCTGGGCTGTTTGCCGACATTCCATCCGTGCTACTTGGCCGGCAGGGCGACCTTCGCCGCGACGGGGAAGTGGTCGGACGGCACCTTCCCGTCAGGCATGTCGTCGAGCGTGGCATGCGTCAACACGCGCACAGGCCCCTTCACAAACACGTAGTCTATGAGCGAACAGGCGGGCGGGTTGTAGCCGTGGAACGTATTGGTTGGCCCGCGATGCGGAGAAAGCACAACGTCCGCCGTGTCGGACATCGACTTGCGCACGTAGTCTATTGCGTTGCCTGGCTTGAGCTCGTTGTTGAAGTCGCCCGTGAGAAACGCCGTCATGCCAGCGGAAACATCGGCATTGATCTTGCTGACGGTCAGCTCCATGCCTTTTCTGCGCGCAAGTTCGCTCACGTGGTCAAGATGCGTGTTGTAGAAGCGGAACTCAACGCCGCTCTCGCGGTCCTTCAGCTGCACCCATACGCATGTGCGCGGATATGCAGAGCCCCACGAAGACGACCCCCATACATCCGGCGTCTCCGACAGCTGGAACGTATCGCTGGCCATGCACTCAAAGCGGTTGTCGTCGTAGATTATGTACACGCCTTCGCTCTTGCCCTCGGCCAGGCGTCCGCGTCCGACAAGCTTGTATCCGAACGGGCCGAGCTCCCTGCGCAGGTCTGCGACCTGGTTGAGCTTGAGTTCCTGTGCGCCGATGACGTCGAAACCGTACTTCTTGATCATCCCGACGACCAGCGGCAGACGGTTCGTCCATGCACGGTCGCCCTTCTCGCGGCAGTCGGTCCGCATGTTGAACGAGCAGACGCGGAACGACTTGCCGGCCGGGGCGATGGTCGCCACTACGGGAGAATGGTCCGAAGTCGTTACGTCCGGCACGACATGCGACTCGCGCACGACCATCTTCCTGGCCGCCTTGGAATCGACGGCGATGTAGTCGATGCAGTACGGACTGGAAGAGTCCTTCGCCTTGAATCCGTGGAACGTGCGCCCAGTCGTGTCGGAAAGAACGGTCATGAACGAGCGCATTGCCGTAAGCGACTTCGAATTCGGCGTAGCATTCCAGTCGCCAGTCAGGTAGACGGGCTTGGTGGCCGCGCGCTCCTCCACGGCCTTGCGGATGATTTCGACAGATGCGAGGCGGTTCGTCTCCTGGAGGGCGAGATGGGTCGTGCCAAACCAGCAGTCCTTGAACTCGCACAGAAGCAGAACGCGCGGCTCTGCGCCTGGAAGCGGGGTCTTGAACACGGAGATGGGCTTCTCGCGCGACAGCACCGCCACGCCATACCCACCGCCCTGAAACGGGATTGCCTGGGCAAACGTCGCATGCATTCCTGTATGCCGGCCAAGCTCCGCAGGCTGGTCCACCCCGCCTGAACGCCTTGCGGATCTGCAGTCAAGCTCCTGAAGGCCGACAAAGCGCGGAGCCTCGCGCTTGATGACTTCGGCTGTGCGGGCGATGTTCACTTTGCCGTCAACGCCTGCGCAGTGGAGCACGTTGTAGCTCATGATCTTCATCTCTTTGACTATTGGCGAGCCGTTGCGAGCCGAAAGGCTTGTGCCGCAACCAACCACGAAGCTGGCGCAAAGCGCTACCATAAACACGTTTCTATTCATTGTGGCAGTATCCTTGTTGTATGTATTTGCAAAACACCTGTTGGCGAATTATACCATATTCATCGTCTCGCCGCATCGTCGGACTCTTGCTGCACAATTTTGCCCGCCCTCAACTTGTGCAGGAACGAGACGAGGATGGGGCATCCTATGGCCGTCACGATTATCGCGGCGGTTATCTGGGCGGTGGCGGTCTCGGCTACCGCCAGGAGCGACGAATCGACAGCCGCGACAGCAAGAGGCGTCGCCGCCGCGTTGCCCGCCGTGGCGCCGATGGCCGCTCCTACTTCAGGGTTGCGTATGCGCAGCAGCTTGTACGCGGCGAATCCGCCAAGGCCCGTGACGAACAGGCATCCGAGCCCGAGCAGCACGCCCGACAGCCCGGCGTTGAGCAGATTGAGCACGTTCAGCCCCGCTCCGAGCGGGAACGCGAAGAACGGAATGAGCAGCGTCGCGCCAGGCTCGCAGAACTTGCGTATGTCGTCGTCAAGGTTGCCGAGAATGCACCCGGCTACAACGGGAATTATGCAGCCGAGCAGCACCGAAAGCGGGATGTTCGCCGCCCCTGCAGCGCCGAGGGCGAGCATCGTGAAGAACGGACCGTCGTTTATCGACAGTATGGACACCGCCCCTACGTCCGTGGAATCGCCGTATTCCGCAGCGAGCGCTGCATACAGTCCGCCGTTCGAGTTTGCGAGCGCGGCGACAATGGCCAGCGTGGAGAGGCCGAGGAAGCCCGCCGTGCCGAAGAGCTTTCCGCACACCAGGCCGACGGCGATGCCAATGCCAACCTTGACAAATGTCAGCAGCACTCCCTTGCCCACGGCTACGCCCGCCCTGCGAAAGTTTATCGTCGTCGCGTTGCAGAAGATGAACGCCGACAACAGCGGCATCGCGCCAGACTTCCACAGATACGTGGTGAACGTGCCGTCGAACATCTCCCACACGCCACCGCAGAACGTGTTCACGAGCGCGCCGAGAATGAGCGGCACGACCATGAGGCCGCCAGGGACCTTCTTCACCGATGCGAGTATCCTCACGCCCTGACCTCGTTTTCCCTTACTATGACCGAGACGCCGTCCGGAATAACGACCGCCTTCCAGTCGGGCTTGCCGACGAGCGACTTCGCGATTTCCATAGCCTCAGCCGCCCCGTGCGCCGGTATCATGTGAAGGTCGCGCACAATCTGGTCGTCGCAGTCAGAGACGTACACGACGCGCGCCTTGAGCAGCACGCGCGCCAGTATCTGCGACTGCCATTGGTCTACGACCGTTTCCTCCGGACGGCGCGAAAGGAACGTGCGCATCATGCGCTCGAGGTCTGGCTCGTCGCGGAACGTTCTGTGAAAGCCCGCTCCGCCATGTCCGTCTGCCGACTTCGCGAACATGACTATTACGCCGCCCTGCCGCACGGTCGCCTCGGCCGCGGTCATTCCCTTCACGGCCTGGTATATGTTCTGGTCGAGCGGATAGCCGCCGTTCGTCGTCACGGCGATGTCGGCGGGGATTGCATCCGCCATGCACTTCGAGAGCAGGAACTCGCGCCCGGCCTTGTGCGCCGCCTCGCAGTCGCCGGCTACGCTGAAGATCGGCTCGTGCGCAGCGTCGATGACGACGTTGACGACAAACGCGAGCTTAGCCGCTCGCGCCGCGAACAGCATGTCTTCGTGGATCGGATTCCCGTCCAGCACGCCGGTGCGCGCCCTGGGGTGCGCAATGAAGCCGGAGTTGTGATTGTACATAACAGTGGCGCGACTCGCGACACCCGGAAGGACGCTCTTTCTTCCGCCAGAGAAGCCGGCGAAGAAGTGCGGCTCGATGAAGCCCTCCGCCACAAGCAGATCAGCCTCCGCCGCAAGCCTGTTTATGATCAGTTCTCCACCCGACGGAAGTGTACCTATGTTCACGAGATTTGCCGTGTCGTCGCAGTCGTGGACGACGATGCGCTCCTTCGATGCGATGTCGTCGCCGAACTTGGCCGCAATCTCCTCGCGTGTCGTGGTGCGGTGAAGCCCGGTGGCTACGAGTATCGTAATCTCTGCGGACGGATTGCCGGCGCGAATCTCCGCAAGCATCTGCGGCATGATGGCGCGGCTTGGAACAGGGCGCGTGTGATCCGACGCTATCACCGTGATCTTCCGCTTGCCTGCGGCGAGTTCCCTCAGACGCGGAGAGCCGATCGGATGCTCCAGCGACTCGCGGACAAGGGCTACGCCATCCTTGTCGGGCCTGTATTCGTGTATTCCGGAGCGCAGAACCCCGGCGAGATGGCCTTCCTCGATGTCTACGGACACCGTTTCTTTTCCGTATGGCAGAGATATGCTGTTCATGGCAGCAGTATTATACCAAAAGCAGCGGAAAATTTACGGCGAAATAAACTTGAATGGAGAATGCTCCTGCATTCTCCATCTTGAGCCCTGCATTCCCCGGGGCGTCAACGAGAGACCCTGAAGAACGCGGCGCCCTTCTTCGCGGGCGCGACGAGGATCACCTCGTCCTCCTCCGACACCCCGCCGGCGGCGGCCTCGCCCACAGGCTCCGCCACGTCGCCGGGCGTCGCTCCCTCCGAAAGCCCGTACGAGAGGAACGGCACCGTCCCCTTCACAGAGACGTACACGTTGCCGTCCACCACCCTTATGCCGGTGATCCGGGGCCTCGGAACCTCCACGCCGGACGCCACGTCCGTCGCCGCCGCTGAGCCGGAGACGACCGTGCCGACCGTGCCAGACGCCACGCCGGCCTTCGCCACGAACCCAGACGTGTTGACCGTCGTCGCCGACGCGCCGGAGACGCGG
>CACYCL010000122.1 GCA_902772905.1 uncultured bacterium
CGGCACCACGCCCGAGCTTCGCAAGGCTGTTGCGACGCTGCTCGTCGCGGCGGCGCGCCGCGTGAACGCCGTCAACGAGATCGCTCCTGCCGACGCGGTTGTCGCCGTGGTCGGCAAGGTCGCTGCGCTCGTCGAGGAGTACAAGTCTGTCGCCGCGCAGTTCAAGGGCAAGAAGAAGGAAGAACCCGCACCCGAGCCGGAACCCACGCCGGAACTGACACCCGAATCCAACGAAAACGCTTCGGCGTCGTAAGACACTTGATATCATCGGCACATGAAGATTGACGAATCCATATTACCGCATACGCCAAGCCACAAAGGACGGCATGACGTGGAAGATGCAGCATCGGTTATTCCGATGCGCGGGGTGTCGCTCTGTGGAAGACGAGGTTTTGCAAAATCCATAATTGCGGCTCCGTTCATTGGACTAGCTGGAAGTGCATCTGCGGGAGTGGAACAGGGGGTAGTATGCAGCGAGGGTGGTAAATCGCATCCGCTTGCCGGAAAGAAACTGCCGACATGGAAGCCCGGGGAGTTTCAGGTGCACTTCATCTACACCGGTGTATGCGAAAGCATGTTCTGGATATTGCCTGACGGTACGACGATGCTGCTCGACTGTGGCGATCATTCGGCATGGAAGCGCGGCAAGCTGGCGTTGTGGATTCTCCCGAACGGCAACAGATACGCGGGCGAGTGGATAGCCCGCTATGTGACGCGCGTCAACCCGAATGGCTCAGATGTAGATTACATGATGCTTTCGCATCATCATGCCGACCATGGCGGCGTAGATGGATGGGGTGCGGGCGATCCTGTGAACTGGAAAGGCAAGAAGATTTGGCGTAGTGGATTCGTGCTTGCTGCCGAGACGCTGAAGTTTCGGCATGGTTTCGACCGGGGCTGGCCGGACTTCAACGATCCCGTCCCAGATGAGCAGGGTGACACGGCCTGCCTTTCGCACATGCGCAAAACAATTGCATATCTTCAAGAGCGCGACGGGTTGAAGATGGAACGGTTTCAAGTTGGCGCAGTCAATCAGGTGGCAATGCGCCGAAACGCCGCCGAATATCCGGCGTTCAAGATCACGAACATCTGCGGCAACGGCAAGATTCTCTGCCGTGACGGAAGCGTGAAGGATCTCTTCGGTTGGCTTCGCGGCTACAAAGGGTGGATCAACGAGAACTGCATGAGCCTTGGCTTAATGGCGCAGTATGGCCCGTTCAGGTTCTACACGGCTGGTGATTTTGCGGAGTACATGAAAAAACCTGATGGAACGAAGGTTCGGATGGAGGATTGCATCGCGCCGGAACTCGACCCAGTGGATGTGGCGAAGATGGGACATCACGGTTGTTACTCGATGGCGAAGCCTATTGTTGCGGCGCTCCGTGCGCGCGTGTGGACGGCATGCGTGTGGGACAAGATACATCTGCCGGATGTGACACTTGAACGTCTCGCCGATCGGTCCACATATCCTGGTCCGCGCCTGATTGCGCCGGGAGTGTTCACGCCGCTTAAGCGGTTCGAGATGGCGGGCAAGTCATTTTTGTCCGATATCGCGCCGGAGTCGTTTGAGGCGGGACACGTGGTGCTTACCGTAGCACCGGGTGGCAAGACGTACAATCTTGCTTATGTGACGGCGGATGACGAATCAATGAAGGTTACGGGTGCCTATGATTTCACATCGCGTTGCGTTGGGTGACGCAGATTTTCTGGAAACAAAGAAAGGTAACGAAGGTAAAGTATTATGACAAACAAAAGCCACAGCATAACGCCGCTTATGCGGTTTGCCGAGAATAAGGCCACATTGACGGCAATGATGATGAGCGGGGCGCAGCTCCGCAAACACATCAAGCATGCCATTGCAGTCGCATCGGCATTCGTGTGGGTTGCCGCCGCCGCCGATGTGCAATATCTTTGGTGGGAGGTGAAAACCAGTCCGGTCTGGAAGGATGCCGCTGGCAATACCGTGACGTGGACAAACGGCAATGATGCAGTGTGGAAGAGTGTCTGGAGTGGGAACGCCACGCCAACTGCCACTTGGGACATGAACAGCCTTACGTTCGATACGGACACATATCGTGACAACTTTTGGGTGGATGGCGGGTTCTATAATATTGGTGCAGGTGGGCTGACGTTTGCGCAGCGAGGTTTCTTTCCTGTGGGGAAGAATTATGCGACTGATCGACGAGTGAAGCTGACTGCGAGCCAGGAGTGGCGCGGAACGCAGACAGGTGCGGCGCGGTCTGATGTCTCCATCGGGTACATGGGATATGGGGCATACTATAAGATGCGTCTTGCGGTTACAGCCGACGTGAAATGGTGGAAGCTCTCAGGGTTGCTGAACGTTTGGATCGGCGGTCAGAACGACCAGCTTGGAAACGTTGACGTGACAGTTGAGGCGCCGTCGAAGCTTATGCTTGTGGATCAATATATGCGCAGTAGCTCAATATACGACTGCGACGCAAGGCTTGGCGTGAAGAAATTGATACTGAAGGGTGACGGATTTCAGCTCGCGACTGGGCAGGCTTCATATCCGTATCCCAATGGCACATATAACCTCAGTTGCATCAACAAGTTCGACGCTACGCACCTCGCTCCAGCCCTTGAACTGGTGGATGGTGCCGACCTTGCGCTTACGAACGGGCTTTTTGCGATACCATCGGTGACGGTGAAGGGAAGCGGAACTAGTGATGTCATAGGCTCGTTTTCGAACAATCTTGCTACTACGTCGGTTGCGTTTTCGGACGGTGCGACGCTTTTCCTTGATGCAGTCATAGCAGACGGGGTCGCTGGTCCAAGCGCAATCAGCGCCACTGGGTACGGCACTCTGAAGATAGACACCTCCAAGTATGAAGCAACGGGCGCGGTCACGCTCGGAGCGGATACGACGTTGAGCCTTGCCGGGGTGGGCGCGCCATCTTTCCAGTTCTCCGGTGGTTCGGCGATAGAGCTTGACATCGGAGCTGGCAAGACGAACTACCTGAGCAACGCTGAACTTGCTGCCTACACTGGCAGGCCGGTGAAGGTGAAGTCTGGTACTCTCGTGCTTCAGTCAGCCGATTCTCTGCCAGCAGGTCTGAGCGTTGTGGAGGATGGCGGCGTGGTTGTTTATGCCGCAAGCTGTCCGCTGGTTGTGACAGAAGCAGTTCGGCAGGAAGCGTCAATTACGGTGAATGCGGGCGAGGAGATGCTTGTGTTTGGAAATGGTCTTACCTCGTCAACGGCGCTTACGCTCGCCGGTGGTACGGTGCGGTTCATGCGCACTGCCACGATAGCATCGCCTGTAACTGTGTCCGCAAATGGTGGAGCTGTTAGGATATGCACGGATGATTCGGACGTCTATGGGACGGTGAGCGGTGCGATTTCTGCGGCAGCGGATGTGCGGTTGTTTGGCATGGGATGGATTGAGCTTGCTGGCGGAGCGACGTTTAGCGAAACAACATCGCTCCGCGCGTATGAGGGCTATGTTAAGTTAAGCAACGGAGACTATGCGTTCGGCACGGGCGAGCTTTTCATTGGTACGGCTATAACCGCAGCGACAAACCAAGTCTGGGTCGGCGAATGGTGCCGCAGGTTCGTGGTCGGCAATGGCGCGAACGTCACTTTCACCCCCCACAATACAGGTGCGACATACATCCACATCAAGGTGCATCCGTTGCCGGACGTCTCGGACTATATGCGTGAATCTGTGCTGGAGATTGCGGAAGGAGGAAGTGTGACACTACCGAATACGTCCGATATCTCGCTTGGAAACAACCAGAACATTGGTACGCTGCATATTAACGGCGGAACTTTCCGCACTGGTGCGTGGGGGCGCATACGCCTTGGAGATGGCGCATACGCTACCGGACGCCTTATAATCGACTCTGGCACGCTTCGTCCTGGCGGATACATCGGAAGAGGCGTCGCAACTGGCATGGGCTACATAACATGGAACGGTGGAACGATTCGCGTGGATAATGTTTGGACAGACGGCAATGCTCGCCTCATAAATCCAACTGCTGCCATTCAGGGCGACACGATGCGCTTGTCGGTGAATGTCGCTGGCGAGGATTGCGTGCTTGACCTTACAGGATGCAGGCATGCGAGCATGGCGAATATGCCGGCGCAATTCAACGGGATGTTCAACGAA
>CACYCL010000123.1 GCA_902772905.1 uncultured bacterium
CGCTCTTCGATGAAGAACTATCAGAGGCCGTCCGATACATTTCCGTTGAATTGAAGAATCCTGATGCGGCTGCGAGACTTATTGATGATGTAGAAGTAGAAAGGGCGATAACAGATCGGTTGTTCGCACCGGAATCCTTTGAGCCTGTGCAAACTGGAAAAGATCGCGAACATCCATACTATCGCATAGCAGTTGGAAACTATCTTGTCCTCTACTGCGTAATCGGGAAAGTCATGGAGGTACGACGCTTTGTCTATGCTCCAAGCGATTGGCGGTCGATGATATAACGCCGGAAGGTGCGCCACCCTCGTTCTTCCTGCGCGTCAGGGTGAAGTAGGTAGAACCGCAAGGCCGACCCATCCTAACCCCAGGCCGGAGTCACAGTGTGGGTATGCGGAAGTAACGGCGTTAGTCGGCACAGGTCACGGCGTGACTCGGCCTTGGGGTTAAGAGGGGTTCTGGTTTGGGTTTCAAGGGGTGAGCGACATGGTCTCGGAGCGGTCTTCGACTCGGCTGACGAATCCGAGGCTACCGACACCTCGGCTGTCGCTGCGATATCTAAATGGCTTTGATGCTCGGCACTGTCTGGAAGCGCGGCGAGACGTTCCAGACGTATTATGGTATAATACACACATATGAACATTGTAATTCTGCTGGGAGCCCCGGGGTCGGGGAAAGGAACAATAGCAGGGCGCCTCGCTGGCGAGGACCCTAAGCTCAAGCATGTAAGCTCGGGCGATCTTCTGCGCGGCGCGGTGGCTAGGGGCACTCCTGCCGGTATTGAGGCTAAGGGATACATGGACAAGGGCCAGCTTGTGCCAGATGCGCTTATAGCCCAGATGATAAAGGATGTCATTGCCGAGACAGAAGGCGATGTCATCATGCTCCTTGACGGTTTCCCACGCAACGTTGCGCAGGCCGAGATTCTTGAAAAGACCGGTGCACCGATCCGCTCCGTGGTGCTTGTCGATGTGCCAGACGAAATCATTCAGGATCGCATTGCGGGCCGTCGCACGTGCCCGAAGTGCAAGGCCGGCTACCATGTGAAGGCCCTTCCGCCGAAGGTAGAAGGTGTTTGCGACAAGTGCGGCTCGGATCTTGTGGTGCGTAAAGACGACAACCCTGACACCGTCAAGGATCGCCTCGTGGTGTATCACCGCGAAACTGAGCCGCTGATTGCGTTTTACGAGAAGAAAGGTCTGCTGAGACGCATTGACGGCGATCAGGGCCCGGAAAAGAATGCAGTCGCCTTTAGGGCCGTAATGTGAAAGTAGACATCAAATCGAGTGCCGAGATTGCGCGGATGCGCGAGGCTTGCCGAATGAGCGCAGAGATTCGTGACATATGCGCTTCTGCTGTTGCTCCAGGCGTAACGACTGGCGAGATCGACGATCTAGTTGTGGATTACTGCGAGAAGCACAAGGTCAAGGCCAGCTTCTATGGCTACGAGGGTTTCCCCGGCCATATCTGCGTGTCGCTCAACGACGAGGTCATTCACGGCATACCGTCTCGCCACCGTGTGATTATGCCTGGAGACCTCGTGAAGACTGATGTCGGAATCTTCAATGACGGATTCAACGGCGACACGTCGCGCACCGTGGCGCTCGGCGTAACCGATCCGGACGTCCTGCGACTTGTTGAGACGACGAAGAAATGCCTCGCCGCCGGCATTGCGGCGTGTGGGCCGGGCGTGCATCTCGGCGACGTCGGCTGGGCCATACAGCAAGTTGCCGAGGCGGAGGGGTTTGGTGTCGTGCGCGACTGGATCGGCCATGGCGTCGGGCGCACCGTCCACGAGGATCCAGAGGTTCCGAATTTCGGCAAGCCTGGCACAAAGCTAGTTCTCAAGCCGGGCATGACGATCGCAATCGAACCTATGATAGCGATGACGAAGGCTGGCGAGAAGACGAACGTTCTCGAGAACGGCTGGACGGTCGTAACGCGCGACCACTCGCTTGCGGCGCATTTCGAGCACACCGTAGTCATCACAGACGACGGTTGCGAGGTACTCACTTTGCCGGCGGACTATCCATGAACCTCCGGGCCCGAAGGCGCTTAGGTCGAATGGCGACTGATTGCCCGTGGTCGGATGGTTCTGTCGGCGTTCTTAGATTTGCATGACCAAACACGACAAGGAGAGCACAATGACGACAGTCGAAATAAACACGACAGACATCGTATCGTTCCTGAAGAAGCCGCGCGCGGCGTTCACGAAGGCTGACATAAAGCGCTTCGTCAAGGCCGAGGGCATACGCCACGTAAACTTCATGTACGCTGGCGGTGACGGGCGCCTGAAGACGCTCAACTTCATCATCCACTCCGAGGAGTATCTTGACGAGATCTTGACGTGCGGCGAGCGCGTCGATGGCTCCAGCCTCTTCAGCTACATCGAGGCCAGCTCGTCCGACCTCTACGTGATACCGCGCTATTCAACGGCGTTTGTGGATCCTTTCGCGGAGCTTCCGACGCTCTGCCTGCTCTGCTCTTTCTTCAACAAGGACGGCGAGCCGCTCGCGTCCTCTCCGGAGTACACTCTTCGCAAAGCCTGCGACGTGTTCACAGATGAGACGGGGTTTGAGTTCCAGGCTATGGGAGAGCTTGAGTACTATGTCATCGCGCCAGACCCCAAGACGTTTCCGGCGAAGGACCAACGCGGCTACCACGAATCTGCGCCGTTTGCGAAGTTCGGCGAGTTCCGCCAGAAGTGCATGCTGGCGATTGCGCAGGCCGGCGGACTCATCAAGTATGGACACAGCGAAGTCGGCAACTTCACGCAGGACGGGCTTGTGTATGAGCAGAACGAAGTGGAGTTTCTTCCTTGTCCTGCTGTAGAAGCGGCGAATCAGCTAGTGGTCGCCAAGTGGATGATACGCAACATGGGCGCTAAATACGGCTACGACATAACGTTCGCACCGAAGATCACCGTTGGAAAGGCCGGCTCGGGATTGCACATCCACATGCGCATCATGAAGAACGGGCGCAGCCAGATGCTGAAGAACGGTGCAATCAGCGACACCGCGAAGCGCGCAATAGCCGGCATGATGCGTCTGGCACCGTCCATTACCGCGTTCGGAAACGCCAACCCGACATCGTATCTCAGGCTTGTTCCTCACCAGGAGGCACCTACCAACGTGTGCTGGGGCGACCGCAACCGCTCCGTGCTTGTGCGCGTTCCGCTCGGCTGGGCGGGACGAACCGACATGTGCCGTCAGGCCAATCCGAAGGAGACTGCGTCCACCTACGACACGCGCCAGAAGCAGACTGTCGAGATGCGTTCTCCTGACGCCTCCGCCAACGTGTATCTGCTGATGGCCGCGCTTTGCGTTGCGTGCCGCCATGGATTCTCGCTCAAGGACGGTTTGAAGGTCGCAGATGCGACGTACGTGAACGTCAACATCCACAAAAAGGAAAATGCGAAGCTGCTTGCCTCGCTTGCCACTCTGCCCGACAGCTGCTGGGCGTCGGCCGAGACGCTTGCCGCGCAGCGCGCGGTTTACGAAAGCAAGGGCGTATTCTCCCCTGCCATGATCGACGGCGTGATTGCCGAGCTCAAGGCATTCGACGATCGCGACCTCAGGGCGAAGGTCTCGAAGAGCCAGAAGGCCATGGCCGAGCTTGTCAAGACGTTCTTCCACTGCGGCTGATGTTTCTGCCGCGAAATTGATGGGAGATCCCGGAACAGCAATTCCCGCGCACGAGCGCAGGGCGATCCTGCGCCGTGCGTTCGTAGACTCGCTGCCCGTCCTGATGGGCTACACGACGATGGGCTTTGTCGCAGGCGTTCTGCTCGCTGCGAAAGCCGGCGTCTCGTTCGCTCCGCTGTGGGCGTTCCTCTCGTCTTCGCTTTGGGTTTCTGGCACTATGTCGATTGCGTGCGTGCCCGAGCTGTCGCAGCGAACGCCATGGGCGGCGCTTGCGATGATGACGCTTGCCGTCAACTTCCGCTATGTGTTCTACGGCTTTACCATGTTGAAGCGCTGGCGTAGCGTGCCGATTTTGCAGAAGGCATTCCTGATATTGGCGCTTGCAGACGAGAACTATGCGCTTGAGGCTGCTTGCCAGATACGCGATCCCAAGAGGAACCTTCGCTACTGCACGGTGCTTTCGGCTCTCAACATCTCCTATTGGGTTGCAGGCGTGACGGTTGGCGCGGTTGTGGTGTCGCTTCTTGGGCACATAATAGACCCTGAGCGATTGCGCTCGTGGACGGATGGCATGGAATTTTCCATGGCTGCGTTGTTCATCGTGATATTCACCGATCAGGTAAAGGGAATGTTGCGGCGAGGGAAATGAATTCAGATTTCACATACATGCTTGGGGCAGTGGCGTCCGTATTTGCGGTCAACTACACGATACGTGCATTGCCTTTTCTGCTGTTCGCCGGCCGCGACCGTGAACTGCCGCGCTGGGTGGAGCGCTTTGGCAGCTTTGTCTCTCCGATCATAATCGCGGCATTGATCGTATACTCCTACTCGGGGCTTGCATGGAGTACGGCATCGCCGTACATCGCGGGAGCGCTGACCGTTGCCGTGCATCTTTGGAGGCGTAATCCGCTTGTAAGCATCGTAACTGGTACAGCTCTCTACATGGTGCTACTTTCCCTGCACTCGGCATAGCCGTGCATGACACGCAACGGAGCGCGCCCCGTTGTTCGTCCATGGTGTGGCTGTCCGTAGCGCGGCCATGAAGTTCGTGGAACGTTCGTGTCTCGCCTGTGCAGGAACTCTCCATGGCGCGGAAGTGCTTTGTTCTTTCTTTCAGTGAAAATATATGGTCGTACCCCCTTGACTTTGTTTATATATATTTTATATAATTCGCGGCGATGGAGATATCAGGCGAATGAAGAGACTGTTTGAGATAGATAAGCTGATGACGAAGTCGCTGACGAAGCAGGTCTGCGACGGGTACAGGTCTGCTATCATGGACGGGCGGCTCGCGGGAGGCGAGCGGTTCCCGACGTGCCGCGAGATATGCGACGAGTTCGGGGTTTCGATGATCGTGTCCGCCGC